>JBHIDX010000014.1:0-43228 GCA_046760305.1 Candidatus Aminicenantales bacterium | reverse complement strand
AATTTATTTTTTATATCTACTGGAACAGCAGTAATATTCTTCACCTCGACTGGAATATTCTCCAGGCACTCTATGAATAATGGATAAAATCTGAAAATATTCTCCATTTTCAGTAACTTATTTATCAATCTTAATCTTAAGCCAGTCCAGGATTTTATTCAAAACATCAGGATCGATTGGTTTGACTTTAAAAAAATCCATGATGGAAGTTAAAGACATTATCTTATAGCTTTTTTCTGCAGATTCGACACGGGTAAAATGATGGTCTATATCTGAGAAAATTATGACCTCAAAGTCAGGATGAAAGGCTTTCTCCAAAGCACTCTGGACTAACTTTGTTTCGGAAGGAGGAACCATCCAGTCCGATGTTCCAGAAATAACGAGGATGGGCATTTTTAAAGTTGCCAGTGTCTCCAATTGATTGTATTCCATGGCCTGGCGAAGCCACTGAGGAGGAAGAGGGTTAAATTTTTGTATTTTCTGAAGCTCCCTGGCTAAGCCCTCAGGACCAAAATAGTCTTTATAATCTCTGTATTCAAGGCTTCTCACTTTTTCAAACCAGTGATTAAGACTTTTAAACCGGGCCTTCCTCTCTGATTCAGATTCTTTCCTAACTTCAGAAATAAATCTGTTCTGTCTGATTAAATTGTCCGGTTCTGAACTCGCCACACAGGCCAGCAAGATGAGTCCTTCGGTTTCGGGATGGCGGGAAGCAACAATAGTTGCCACTTTTCCTCCGTAACTGTGACCAATCAAAAAGATTTTTGAAGAGTCAACTTCTTTTCTTGACTTCAAATAAGAGAAAACACTCTCTGCATCAAGAGCAAACTCGTAAAGGCTGGCTGAGGTGTAATCTCCGCCACTTCTACCAACTCCTCTCTTGTCATAGCGGATAACGACAAACCCATTTTTGGTTAAAAAATAAGCTATTTCCTTAAAAGTGGCGTTGAAGAGACCAAAAGTTTCATCTCTGTCCTGTTTTCCGGAGCCAGGGATTAGCACTATTCCTGGGATTTTCAAAGAGGAATTATTCTTGGGTAGAGTCAGAGTGGCCCCCAGGAAAAAATCCTCACTTGGAATCTTGACATCACAGCTTAGAATCGGACTGGAAACTTTATTCAGATAGAATGTTAATCCAGAGGAAAAAGAATAAAGGAGGAAAAATATCAGGCTGATGTATACCAGAATTCTTCCTCTAATAAAAAAAGCTGTTCCCAGGAAAGCTGAGATAATGATTAACACTAATCCCTGAGGCATGAATATTAGCCAATCATTGGGAAGCCAGCTCAAATATAGCTTTGAGATTAAAACTAAAGATACTATAACTGCACCTATCCACAAAGAAGGAATGAAAGCTTTTTTGCTGCGCTCTTTCCTCAAAAGAGATATCAACCAGCAGGAAAGGAGCGTGGGAATGATTAAGCCCAGGCCAGTGATTGTCTCTTTCAGCCCGAAGGCCAAAGGAAATACACTCAAGGCTGGATAAGAAAGGAAAACCAGTATCATTCCAAAGAAAAAGGTTAAAATACCGCAGGCTGTATACAGAATGTAAAAGAAAATTTTTCTGGAATTTTTACATATCAACTAACTAAACTCTTCTTAGCAAAATTCTATTGTGGATAGTTGCCAGGCAAAATTATAACCAAAGACGATCTGGTTCTCTCCAGGAATTGATATTAATATTATCCCATTTGCCGCAGCGGCTGCCGACACATCCAGAAATCTCTCTGTCCTGGAAAACCTGGACCACTTCACATCTATTCGGACAATCTTCACATTGAAAATGATGCACCCTATAGCGTGTCTTTAAGACAGCATCAATTCCTTTAAATCTCGTCCTCTCAGGGGCGGCTTCCTTGGTAATCATAGCAATACCGATGGCTCCCATTAATTCACACTTCTCGGGCACAATTACGGGATGTCCCAATTCCTCTTCCAGAGCTCTGACCAGAGCTTTATTCCTGGCTGTTGCTCCCTGGAAAACATAAGGAGGCAGTAATTCTCTTCCTTTACAGATTGTAAGATAGTTTCTGATAAGAGCTCTACAGACTCCCATTAAAATGTCACTCTTGTCAGCCCCTAGGTTTATTTTGCTCACAACCGCAGACTGACAGAAGATTCCACATTTTCCGGGGAGCTCTATCCTCTTTTTGCTTTTCAAAGCCAGGTCCCCCACCTCTTCGACAGCTATTCCCATTCTGTTGGCAATAGCCTCTATCATCGCACCTGTACCGCCAGCACAGATATTATTCATACTAAAATTACCCAGAAGTCCATCCTCAACCAACATCAATTTGCAATCCTCACCACCGATTTCAAATATGGTTCTTACCTCTGGGTAATAGGATAAACAGGATACTGCATGTGCCAGAACTTCTGTCTTTACAATATCCGCGCCGACAAAGAGACTGGTGAAATTTCTTCCACTGCCTGTAATCCCGCAGGACATAACTTGTACTTCCCTCTCCAGTTGAGCCAGGCATTCAACAACACTTTCTACAATTCCTTTATTCTTGATATAGACTGAGTCGATTACCTCAGAGCACTCATCCAGCAGCACGCATTTCACCGATGTGCTCCCAACATCAATCCCTAAATATGCTTTTTCCATTTCTTTCTCCTTTTTATCATCTCCACAAATGTCTCGATTCTTGTATCAAAATTAACTTCGCTATTCGATTCATCTATCATAAGTCGTAGCAGAGGCATGTTGTAATCAACGCATATCTTGTTTAAAATTGGCTCGATTGTTGTTTCAGGCATACAGGTTAAAGGCATTAAATGGATTATTCCTTCAATTCCTCTTTCACACAAATAAAGAGTGTTGTAGATATTCTCAAATCCATGTCCACCTAAAGGACCGTTCAAAAATTTAGCAGCTCTTTTTTTGTAGATTTTCTTTTCACCAAGATTGAAACGAAGGCTGGACCTGATAAAATCAGAGAGTCTGACTGTATTGTAAACATTCACTCCAAATTCTTTGAGTTTTTTTTCTATATTGAAGTTTAAAGCAGGCTCTAAACATGTATAAATTTCGCCCACAATTCCTATCCTAACTCCTTCTTTTTGAAGGGGAGCGAAATTTTCTTCAACTTCTTTTAACTCTCTCCAACCTCTATGCAGTTTTCGAAATATGGATAAATAAGAAAGCTCTGGATTGAATTTTTTAATCAGCTTCAGAAGATTTCTGAGACTGAGAGGATATATCTTGAACTCATATCCGAGATTTTGCAGTATCAGTTCATGGAGCGCCCAGTAGTGCCTCAGTCTGCATTTTCCTCTTGAATCATACATGATCAGGCAGTTTGCCCCCTTTTCTATTTCCTCCATAAAATTCCCCAAAGTAATCTTGAAAGGATAACACATCATATCAGGAGAATTCTTAACACCAAGATTTACTGTCCGCTCAGTAATAGGAGGAGGATTTAGAACCTTTAAGCCTAAATTCTCTAAAAACTGTATGAAAACCCCTGTATACATACCTATCCTGGGAAAGGAAAGGATAAATTCTTCTCCCATATTTGTTTCCCCTCCAAGCAGCCAGCTCTCTTCAGGCAAAGAGTTCATCCCAACTGATGCTGTTTATTATATCACGAAAATTCCAGTCCTCCAGCTAACTTCAATTCGAAAGTCAACACAAGGCTATAAGATTTATTTAAAAGGATGGCTGGATCTTCAAGCAAGAGTGAACATTAGTCCCAATATCGCTGATGGTGCATATAACAGATACATCCTTATTGTCCGGATTAATGCAGTAAGTGACACAATATAGTTCGGCCCGTGGATTCGCCAGGATTATGAGCTTCGGGACGATGATAAATTCAACACCAAAGAATCGATATATGTTTTTGTCTAAAGGAAAGCATCAACACCTTGATATCTCTTAAAGGAAATGATAACTATAAAAAAGGAAGGATGATATTTCATGGAGGCAAAAACTGAAACCTTAAAAGACGGCACAAAGGTAACCATAAGGAATTTGACCCTTGATGACCTGGATAAAATGATGAAATTCTACCGCTCTCTTCCACCCGAAGACAGGAAATATCTCAAAATCGATGTTACTAACAGACAAATTGTCGAACAGAGAATCAGGCTGACTGAGAAAGGAAATGTTATCCGCATCATTGCCCTCCTTAAAGACGAAATCATTGCTGACGGCATGCTTGAGCTAATCACAGAAGAATGGCGCAAACATCAGGGAGAGATCAGAGTAATTGTTGCGTCCTCTTATAGACGGAAGCGGCTAGGTTTGATCATGATGAGAGAACTCTATTTCCTTGCCGTTCAGAAGAATGTGGAGTCGATTTTGGTAGAAATGATGAGACCTCAGATTGGAGCACAAAAAATATGCAGGATACTCGGCTTCAGAGAAGAAGCCCTCCTCCCTGATTATGTCCGTGATCAAACCGGAGAGAGCCAGGATCTGATAATCATGACCTGCAACATAAAGCACTTATGGGAAGAGCTTGATCACCTCTACAGCAATTCTGATTGGCAGCGTTGCCGGTAGTTCAATTGGGATCAGACCATGACATCAGACATATCATTTTAAAAACCAGAAATTCACTTTGATGACAAGCTCTTACTCCATGCATTTCCTTTAGAGGGCCTTTACTAAATACATTGCTGAAGCAGAAGTTAAACCGGCGGCGAAATTCTCATCAATTCCGATTGTTATGGCCTCAAAAAAAGCAGCTACAGCTGCTCCAAAGGCAATCATTAGAAAAGATATTTCCAAAAAGTAAGTGGCCAAATATCCGACAAGCAGAGTGACTGCAAAATAGGCCAAAACTCCTTCCAGAGTTTTTCTAAAAAATTTGCGCCTGCCGTACTGAACTCCAAAGTACTGAGCTGCTATGCCGCCTGTAATGAGGAAAAAAAGAGCAACGACAGCTATTTCGCGGCTAAAAATTAAAAGAATGATAAAACAGGCCAGTAAAAAGACACTCAGCACTGAAAAAAACTTAATCTCCCTCTTTTTGTGTTCAATCCTCTTTAAACGAACTACATTAATCTTCTTTCTCTTTTTTGAAACCTGGGGGAAAATATCAACAAGAATTGAGGTCAGAGCTGCTGTTCCAGTAAGAATAAGAGCCAATTTCCTACCAGAAAGTAGATAGGATACAGGAAAGAGGAGAGCAACTGGTCTTACCGCAATTTTCCTCTGCTTGAGCTCTTTCTTTTTATCCAGGAAAAGCTTATTTAGCCTGGCTTCTTTTTCCTCTCTCAGAAACTGACGAAAAAGCTGAACCAGAGCGGAGACCACCACGATGAGCGCAAAACAGACTACGAGATTTAGCGGTGCCTCTAATAAGATAAAGGCTATAAAAAAGGGTAAATTGATTAAACCTGTAATCGGTCCTAGTTTGGTGATGTAGAGGAGAATGAGAGTACTTGCCACTAAAACCAAAAAAGCCAGCAGGGAGAACCAGTCATTCACCAGCATCTCAACCAGAAAATATATCGTAATACCGGCAGCAGTTGCTCCTCCCTGACCTGCTTTGAAGCAAAGGTAGAAAGGGAAAATATGGCCAAGAAATGCAGCTATGCCGGAAAGATAAGCAAAAAAGGGAGGAGCAAATAAAGAAGTGAGCAAAATAGCTAAAACACCTTTTGAAAAGTCAATGGTTCCTGTTACTATTGCCGGACCCAATCCGAGAACACGATACACATTTCGAGCTCCGGCATTTCCGCTTCCAGCCTCCCTGATATCAATCCCCTTCAGAATTTTACCCAAGAAATAAGCCGGGGATATCGAACCTAACAGATAACCGACCACAATCGCCAGTATTTCAGACAGCATGTTTAAAGCTCTCTTTCTTCTTAAAAATACTATTTTATCAAATTTTCAAAGTTACTTTGGCTAGCGTATCCATCTGAAATCAGGAAAGTTACACTTATAAATACCGCGAAAAAAGTCCTTAAACAAACGTTTTCTGCCTCAAAAAGCGTGCTTTAAGCAAAGTTCTCTTTCTTCAAAATACTATTTTTATATCAAAAAGTTAACTTTAAAAGGAAATTTCAGCAGAAAAACAAAATAGGAGGAAAAAGGAAAAGCCAACTAGAAAAAGATGAAAAAGGGGACGGGCCGCGCCAACTTATTTAAAATCAATAAATTAAGCTTATTTATGGCTAAAAAAAAGGCCTTAAACGAAGATTTTAAGGGCAAAAATGCGGTTTAAGATTCGAACGTATGAAAGAAATCCTTATAACCGATTTTTATGACGCTCTATATTAAAATTAATTAAACGACCTAATTTTAAATAAAGGGACACAACTTTATTTTTGTTAGAATTTTTCTTCCCAGGACTCTTCTCTCCCACCCTTCAATTTCATCTGCTAAAAAGGGAAGAAGTTCAAGGGCATAATAGGCGAAAGGATTTGGAAGGCCCAAAAGGTCTCCAAAAAGAAGCAGAAGGAAATTATCGTTAATGTCAAATGCTTCTTTGCGAATAATATTAGTAGATGACTCTTTGAATGTTTCATCCAGAAAATCTGATATTGCTGTCAATGTCTGCTTATATTTTATTCTCATTTTATCTCCCCATTTTAAATAATCTCATGCCATTAGAAATAACGACAAGCGAAGTTCCCATATCAGCAAAGATAGCCATCCATAAAGTAGCTAATCCTGGTAAGGCCAAAGCAAGGAATATGGCTTTGATCAATAAGGCCAGAAAGATATTTTCCCTAATAATCCAAAGTGCTTTTTTGCCTAATTGGATAACGAAAGGTATTCCTCTCAAGTCATCGGCCATAAGAGCAATATCTGCTGTTTCCAAGGCTGCATCAGTTCCTGCTGTTCCCATGGCTATACCAATCGTCGAAGCCGCTAAAGCAGGAGCATCGTTGACACCATCTCCTATCATAGCCACTTTATCATATTTTTTCATAAAATCTTTGATTGCTTCAACTTTATCCTGAGGCAACAATTCAGCCTTAAATTCGTCAATTCCCAGCTCTTGGGCGATCGCTTCTGCTGTCCCCTTATTATCACCTGTAAGCATGGCCATTTTCTGAATTCCTACTTTTCTTAGTTCTTTCAGGGTGGGCTTGCAGTTTTCCCTTATGGCGTCAGAAATGACAATTATTCCTAATGTCTGGTTTGAATTACCCACAATAACTACGGATATATCTGCCCCTTCAAGGTGTGCCATTTTTTCGTCTAATTCAGGAGTGCAAAAATTACTCTCTTCGAAAAGCCGATGGCTGCCTACATAATAACAAACTCCATTGATATTAGCCCGAGCACCTTTGCCCGGAATCGATTGAAAATCAGAAGATTCCGGGATGTTCAATGCCCACTCTTTTGCCTTAGCTACAATAGCCTGGGCTAAATGATGTTCTGAACGAAATTCAATGCCAGCAGCTATTTTCAAAACTTGTTCTCTATTATTTTTATTTAAAGGAATAATATCTATGACTTCAGCTCTGCCTTTAGTAAGAGTCCCGGTCTTGTCAAAGACTAATGCCTTTAGCCTGCCAGCGTTTTCCAGATATACACCACCCTTAATCAACATTCCTTTTCGAGCCGCTCGCGTTAACCCAGCCACAATGGTAACTGGAGTGGATATCACTAGAGCACATGGGCAGGATATCACCAGTAACACCAGGGCTCTGTAAAGCCAATTGGTAAATGGTTGGCTAAAGATAAAGACAGGAATGGTGGCTGTTAAAAATGCGCCAACCACTACCAGCGGAGTATAATATTTAGCGAATTTATCAACAAAACTCTGAGATGGAGCTTTTTGAGCCTGAGCTTCTTCAACCAGATGGATAATCTTGGCTAAAGTTGTATCTCTAGCTGAGTGGGTTACTTTTACTTCTAAAAAACCCTTCTGATTAATGGTTCCAGCGAATACAGTATCTCCTATTTTTTTCTCGATTGGCATAGATTCGCCAGTTATGGGTGATTGATTAACATATGAATAGCCATTGATCACTCGGCCGTCTAAGGGAATTTTTTCGCCTGGTTTGATTATTATTTTTTCCTCAATTTTTACTTGGTTGACTTCAACTTCCATCTCCTGACCATTTCTTTTGACAATAGCTCTAGGAGGCGAGAGTTCCATCAGAGAACGGATAGCATTTCTGGCTCGATCCATTGAATACTTCTCTAACAATTGAGCCAAAGAAAAGAGCATGACAACGACAGCTGCCTCAACCCATTCTCCAATAAAGGCTGCTCCTATGACGGCTATGGTCATTAGAAAATTTATATCCAGGCTGAGAGTACGCAAGGCGGCTACTCCTTGTCGAGCGATATAAAAACCGCCGCTTATTATGGCGAATATAAAAAGAGGAGTGGTAATGTTCTGGCCCATTCCTAATCTTGAGAGGATAATTCCGCCAGCAGTAAAACCGACTGAGACCACAGTTGAAATGAGATGTTTCTTTTTCGTCCAAAAAGATAATTTTGAAGCTTTTAAGCGCAAAGAATTCCGCTTTCCATCGAGTTCGACAGAGTAGCTTAATTTCTGGATAATTTTTTTCATGTTTTTATAATTGAACAATTGTTCATATTATTACTAAAAAATTTTTCATTCCTCTACATGCTCTAACCCTTGGTTGAATAAAGTCTCAATATGTTTATCAGCCAGCGAGTAATAAACCACCTTCCCATCTTTTCGATATTTTACTATTCTTAAATTCCTCAAAAGGCGTAATTGATGAGAGATAGCTGAGGTGGTTAAACCGATGAGGTGAGCTAAATCGCAAACGCACAATTCTTCGTTTTGGAGAGCGAAGATAATTTTAGCTCTGGTAGGATCAGATAGAGCGCTAAATGTTTCAGCAAGACGGATAATAGTTCCCTCTGACTTCATAATTTTTTTGACTCTATTAACCTTATCCTTATTGATAGCAAAAACGCTGCATACATATTTATGATTTAAAACTTTCTTGTTCATATTATAACATGTGAATAAATGTTCAATTAATATTATATTTTTTGATATAATTTGTCAACATTTTTAAGCCCCGCTAAAAGAAGATTTTAGCAGAAAATTTGATGTATCACGTTTAAAATCAATAAATTGTGTTAGCCAAAGCAGAAATAGGGTAAAATTAAGGTGAGCTATAAGCAGGTGACTGGATTTTTTGCATTATGAAAAGAAAGATAAGGTGCTTTACCATTGGTCATTCCACAAGAGAAATTGAAGAATTTGTTTCACTCCTGAAAATTCATGCAATAGAGGCCCTGGTCGATATCCGTGCCTTTCCGGTCTCGAGAAGAAACCCCCAGTTTAACAGCGACTATCTCAAGGCTCATTTATCCCGGGAAAACATCGAATATATCTGGTCAGGAAAAGAGTTTGGAGGCTACAGAAGTAAAGCCCATGGACTGGGAAAGAACTCACCCAACAAAGGTTGGAAAACCGAAGGATTCCGCATCTATGCAGATTATATGTTGAGTGGTGGATTTCAGAATGCGGCAGAAAAACTTATAGAGCTTGTAAAAAAGAAGACGACTGCCTGCATGTGTGCCGAGAAATTCCACTGGAGATGCCACCGAAAACTGCTCTCTGATTACCTTTTAAGCCGGCAGGTTGAAGTCTGGCACATTATTGAAAGAGATACACTCGTAAGGCATGAGCTCACTAAATTCGCCCGGATAAAAGACGGACTACTAACCTATCCTCCTCAAGATGATTGGGGGGGAAATCAAGAAAAAAATATTCACTAGGTCTGCACAGCAGAAAAGGAAATTCCTTTTTTAATTAAATACGGAAATAGGTATACTGTCACAGATTTTATAAATTTTGAAAAGCATTTTCGAGATTGTCCAGCGAGACTGTAGGAATAGCTTCAGCAGGAATTTTTGCTGATTCCGGTGCTTTGAGACCACTTCCAGTGATTATGAGGACTTTTTTCTCATTCCTATTGAGTTTATTCTCTCTCTTGAGCTTAAAAACAGCAGCCAGGGTTGTGGCTGAGGCAGGCTGACAGAAAATGCCAGCCTCTTCAGCCAGTATTTGTTGGGCGGATAAAATCTCATCGTCTGAGACAGAGACTATGATTCCTCTGTATTCTTTGATGAGCTTGAGCACCAGGTTTCCTGCTGGTGGGTCTGGGTTCGAGATTGCGTGGGCAACAGTATCTGCTTTTGATATCCTGGTGAACTTTAATTTATGTCCTGAAAAAGCATTCGCCAGAGGAGCACAGCCTGCTGCCTGAACGCCAACAAAGGTAGGAATGTCCGGGATTAATCCCTGATCCTTCAAATCAAGAAAAGCCCTCATCAGTCCGATTAGATGCCCACCAGAGCTTAAGGGCACGAAAATGAATCGAGGAGCCTCTTCGAGCTGAAGATATATTTCGAATCCTGTGAGTTTATAACCTTCTATGCGAAAAGGATCGACAGAGTTTATAAAATAAATTCTGAATTTCCGCCCAAGAGAGAAGCTTTTATTAAACAGGAGACCATAATCACCACTCACCCTGAACAAGCGAGGGCCATAAACGGCAACACTTTTCACCTTATGGTCTGAGGTACCTTCCTTTAATAAGATAAAAGTCTCAATCCCGGCTCTAGCACCATAGGCAGCAGTAGATGCAGCCATGTTTCCTGTGGATACTGTGCCTATCCTTTTCACTCCAAGATCAACCGCCACTAGGATTGAAACCACTGTTCCCCTGTCTTTGAAGGAGTGGCTGGGATTAGAAGTTTCATTTTTCGCGTAAAGGAGTGGAAGATTGCACTTCTCCTCTATTGTTGAAAGTCTGATGAGAGAGGTATTTCCTTCACCGAGACTTAAACTCCTGTTGATTGAAGGAAGAGGGAGAAAGTCTATGAATTTTTCGAGTGAAAGGACGGCTTTCTTTTTAAACCTTTTCTTTCTTGAGGGAGAGGAAACAAGAAGAGGTTCCCCACATAAGGAACAGAATGGAAAAAAGATATCAGCAGCAACTTTTTCCCTACAGAACAGGCACTCGAGCTCCATTCCACTCTTAGTCCAGATGGGGAATTATTACATTAAAGGTTTATTCATGCAAGGTTTAAAAATCAAGAATAGCTATGATTTTTCAGACCAAGCTGTAAACAGGTTTCAATCTTTTTTCCAGTGGCAGGTATTCCATTAAACTCACTTAGGTGAGTACCTCTGTCAATAACCCTTACCATTACTTTGTTTCCTACAGCAATCAACTCTTCTATATTATGACTAAAATCAGGGCGTGTGTCCGAATTATTTGATGACATACACATCATCATAGAAGAATTTCTTTTTTGTGCTTGCGGCAAATCTCTCACAATTTTCCTCAATTTCCACCCACTGACATCCTGGAATGAATATATCACAGGAAAAAAGATGAGCTCAAGGATAAAACCAAGAAACAAAACGACAAAAAAAGCAAAAAAGTAAGCTTCAAAATAGACTCCTTCTCTCAAATCGACAAAAAGCAGTCAAGAATGCTCTAAGAAATGTTCGCCTCTCTCTTCGGGTTACTGCAGTCAAGACGCCGTGGCGAGGAGCAAAGCGACATGGCCATCTCATGCCATCAGCGAGGCACTATGAGATCGCCACGGCCTTCCAGGCCTCGTGATGACCTTCGTCACCTCCTGGATCACGGGACGGAGGAACCCGTGGCAGCCAAGAAAATACAGGTCGAGCGCGATCCTTTAAATCCAATGTTGCCAAATGAAATAGGCATTATACTCACTCAAATACGGCAATATGAGGAGGCCGAGATCTGGTACAGCCGCGCCGCTTCCTTGGAACAGAGAAGACTCCCGCCTATCTTTGCATTTTTTAAACCTAAAAAGAGACCAGGTTCCTGAACTCCTGAAATCGCCCTTCTATTTCCTTATGGTTTAGGTTTTTCAGGCGGGTAATGCCAAAATCCTCTATGGTAAAGGAGGCAAGAACACTGCCGTAGACTGCAGCTTTTCGAATATCAGGCTCTTCATATGATCTCACCCTGTCGAGATAGCCCATAAAGCCGCCGGCAAAGCTGTCTCCGGCGCCGGTCGGGTCAACCACATTCTCGCAGGGATGAGCGAGCACTGCGGCCGTGAAATCTCTGCCCAGCAGGAGCGCGCCGTGCTCTCCCTTCTTGAGCACAACCAGTGAAGGCCCTTTCTCCAGCAGGGCTCTGCCGGCCCTGATGAGATTTTTCTCTCCGCTGAGCATCCTTACCTCTTCGTCGTTAGCAAACAAGAAATCAATCCTGTTAAAAATTTTCATCAGCGAGTCTTTCTTGGTGTTTATCCAGAGGGCAATGGTATCCATGCCCACAATCTCAGGGCTTTTCACCTGGTTGAGAATATCTTCCTGAAGGTCAGGGTCGATGTTGGCCAGAAAGAGAAGCCCCGCTTTCTGATAATCGGATGGGAGAAGGGGCTTAAAGTCCTTGAATACATTCAACTCTGTCTTCAGAGTTTCTCTCTGGTTGGGGTCATCTCCATAACGGCCTTCCCAGAAAAAAGTCTTCCCTCTCCGTATCTCGAGTCCTGAGAGGTCAATTCCTCTCTCCTCCATGAGCTCAATCACCTCATGAGGAAAATCTTTCCCCACCACACTCACAACTTTGGGACGGGTGAAAAAGCTGGCAGCGAGTGAAAAATAGGTGCATGAGCCGCCCACAATCCTTTCCTTCCTCTCTCTGGGAGTCTCAATCGTATCAAAGGCCATCGAACCTACAACAATCAGGCTCACTTTCTCTCCTCTTCTCAGGTTTTTATGTATTTTTCAAGGATAAGCTTAAGCCTCTTCTTCGCCTCATCAGGGATTATTTTCGGGCCAGTGACAATCACATTTTCCAGGGCAGAGCCGCACCCGCACTCATCTCCTCTCTCGGCCGGGATATCAGCCACAGCTTTCCTGATTATTGCTTTTGCATTATGGATGTTCTCTCTCATCGCCTCGAGAATCATTTCCACTGAAACTGCCTCTTCCTCCTCGTGCCAGGCATCAAAATCACAGACAAGGTTAATGGTCGCATAGCATATCTCTGCTTCGCGCGAGAGCTTTGCCTCAGTGGCGCTTGTCATGCCGATAACATCACACCCCCAGGAACGATAGAGGAGAGACTCAGCTCTAGTGGAGAAAGCAGGACCATCGATGCAGATGTAGGTCCCTCCCTTCTTTACCCTGAGCTCGAGTTGAGTCCCTGCCCTGTAAACAAGCTCAGAAAGTGCGGGGCACACAGGCTGAGCAAAGCTTACATGGGCTGCGATTCCCCTGCCAAAAAAGGAGCTCTCGCGCTTTGTCCTGTCGATAAACTGGTCGGCCAGCACAATGTCCCGGGGTTTTATTTCCTCTTTCAGCGAACCAACACTGTTGACAGAAATAATCCTTTCCACCCCCAGCATTTTGAATCCGTAAATGTTGGCTCTGTAGTTAATCTCGGAGGGAAGAATCCTGTGGCCTTTTCCGTGTCGGTTGAGGAAGGCAACACTCCTGCCTTCAAGCTCTCCTCTAACATAAACATCTGAAGGAGCACCAAAAGGAGTCTCAAGTGAAATCTCCTCAATTTTCTCAAGTCCCTCAATTTCATAGAGGCCTGTCCCTCCCAGGATTCCTACCTCAGCTTTCTCTTCTTTTTTTACGCTCATACCCTTTCTCCCCTCTCCAGGAGTTTATTGATATATACTGAATGATGCTCCAAGTCAAGAATTGTATAAGCTTTGATTTTTCAGGGAGAAAACTGTATTCTATTCTCCAGAGGAAAAGAAATGAAGGAAGAAAGCGAAGAGAAAATAAAAGAACTGGCCGCGCTCCTGCGCCTGAAAAAGAGGATAGCTGTGCTCACAGGGGCCGGTATTTCCGCCGAATCTGGAATTCCTACCTTCCGCGGTAAAGAGGGCCTGTGGCGCAGATTTCGCGCCGAAGAGCTGGCAACCCCGACTGCCTTCCGCAACAACCCCAACCTGGTCTGGGAGTGGTATGAATGGCGGAGAGGAATCATCGGAGAAAAAAAGCCCAATCCTGGTCACAAAGTACTTGCTGACTGGGAAAAAAGATTTCCCGAATTCGCCATCATCACTCAGAATATAGATGGCCTACACGCCAAAGCAGGTTCAGAAAATATAGTAGAGCTTCACGGTAATATCTGGAAGATGAGATGCACCAAGGAGGGAATAGTTATCGAAAATCATGATGTTCCTCTGGAAGAGATACCTCCCTGCTGTCCCTCCTGTGGCGCTCTGCTTCGTCCTCATGTAGTCTGGTTTGGCGAGTCTCTCGACCCCGAGGTGCTTCACAAATCCTTTGCTCTTAGCTCAAGCTGTGAGGTGATGTTTGTCGTGGGCACCTCAGCTGTTGTTCACCCTGCTGCCTCACTCCCCCTCACTGCCTCTGAATCAGGAGCGACAGTGGTTGAAATCAACATAAACTCAACTTCTCTTACCCCCTACGCTGACTTTTCTTTACTGGGAAAAGCAGGTGAAATTCTGCCCCAAATCGATAAAAACCTCCAAATCCCTCAGCAGCTATAAGAACGAGGTGGTGGAGAGCAAATGAAATTCGCTTACTTTGATGCTTCCACAGGACTAAGCGGAGACATGATTCTTGCCGCCCTGCTTGATCTAGGGGTCTCCGAGGAGCTGTTTCAAAAAAAAATGGCTGAACTCAAGCTCCCGATAAAGATTCAGATTTCCGAGACAAAAAGGGCTGGGCTCCGTGCCCTCAAAGTCAATGTCAGGGTTGATAAAAAAAAGACAACTCCCCGCAAACTGAAAGATATCGAGAACCTAATCCACCGCAGTCCCTTGAGCTCTCCTGTTAGAGAAAAAGCTGTTGAAATATTCAGCAATCTCCTCAGGGCAGAATCGAGGGTGCACGGCACCCCATACGAGGAAACTCACCTTCACGAAGCTGGAGCAGATGATGCTCTGATAGATGTTCTCGGTTGCTGTTTTTTACTCGAAGAGCTTAGAATCACAGACATCTATTCATCGCCTCTAAACATTGGAGCAGGTACGGTAAAATCATCCCACGGGCTATTCCCTGTCCCGCCTCCGGCAGTGGCCGAGCTCCTGAGAAACATTCCGGTTTACTCAGCCCACGTGGAAGAGGAGCTTGTCACCCCCACCGGAGCTGCCATCATCTCCACCCTGGCCAAGGATTTTATCCTCTTTCCGGAAATAGTTTACGAGAAAGTCGGCTGCGGTGCGGGAAAGAAGAATTTTCCCCTGATACCTAACATCCTGAGAGTCTTTTACGGTGAGAGAAAAGATTACAGACCAGAGAAAAAAGTCTTCACCCTGGAGACAAACATCGATGACTCAAGCCCGCAGATACTCTCTCATTACATGGAGAAAGCGCTCAGACTTGGCGCTCTCGATGTCTTTCTTACTCCTGTGATGATGAAAAAGAACAGGATGGCGACAAAATTGACCATCCTCGCCGAGGCTGGTAGAATGGAGTATCTTATCAGTTCTCTCTTTAAAGAGACGAGCACCATAGGGGTGAGATACTATCCTGTGGAAAGACGAGTTCTCCAAAGAGCAATTAAGAAAGTAAAGGTTTTAGGAGAGGAAATTGCGATAAAAGTGAGTTATCATCAGGGGAGAGAGGTGAATATTCAACCAGAGTTTTCTGACTGCCAGAAGCTGGCAAAAAAGAAGGAGCTCTCTCTTAAGGAAGTAACCCAGCTCGCTCTCAATGAATACTTCAGGAATAAAAAAGGACACACAAATGGCAGCTAAGAGGAAAAAATTGGATCTGGAAAAAATAGAGGCAGGCGTGAAGCTCATCCTGGAAGGAGTTGGCGAAGACCCGGAGCGCACCGGGCTCAAAGGTACACCCCGCCGGGTGGCTCATATGTTTTCCGAAATACTCGGAGGCAAGTTCGAGGACCCTGCCACTCATCTCTCTGTGATTGAGGAAGAAAAGCACGATGAAATGGTACTCATAAAAAACATCCCTCTCTACTCCATGTGCGAACACCATCTCCTTCCTTTTGCTGGAGTTGCCCATGTTGCCTACATTCCCAAGCAGGGGAGAATTGTCGGCCTGAGCAAGATTGCAAGAGTGGTCGAGATTCTCGCCCGCCGGCTCCAGGTTCAGGAAAGGCTGACAAAACAGATTGCAGACTTGATAAACGATCATCTCAAGCCCCTCGGAGTGATGGTTGTTATCGAAGCCGAGCACATGTGCATGTCGATGAGAGGGGCAAAAAAGCCAAAATCTCTCACCGTGACCTCTGCCGTGAGGGGCTCTTTCCGCACCAGCAGCGCTACCCGTTCGGAAGCAATGATGCTCATCAAGGGAGGACTGACAGTTGGAAAAGAAGTCTAAAAAGACCTTCTACGTGACCACACCTATCTACTATGTGAACGATGTTCCCCACATCGGGCACTCATACACAACAATAATCGCTGATGCGCTCGCCCGTTTCAAAAGACGCACGGATGAAGATGTTTTCTTTCTGACAGGAACCGATGAACACGGCCAGAAGGTGGAGAAAGCAGCCAAAGAGAAAGGCCTCTCGCCCCTGGAGCATGCAGACCGGGTTGTTAATCGCTACAAGGACCTTTGGAAAGCCTTGAACATCTCGTATGATTTTTTTATTCGTACCACTCAGCCCTTCCACGAGAAAGGTGTTCAGAAAATTTTCTCTCTGCTGAGGGAAAAAGGCGACATCTACAAAGGAATATACAAAGGCTGGTACTGCATTTCGGATGAGTCCTTCCTGCCCGAAGACGTCCCGCTTGAAGAAGGGGGACATAAAATCTGCCCTGAATGTGGAAAAGAAGCGAACATTGTATCCGAGGAATGCTACTTTTTTAGACTCTCAGCTTACCAGGAATCTCTTCTCGAGTTTTACAGTAAAAACCCCGACTTTGTTAGACCTCAGAGCCGGATGAATGAGGTGGTAAGTTTTGTCAGACAGGGGCTCAAGGACCTGAGCATTACCAGAACAACAGTCGAGTGGGGAATTCCAGTGCCCGACGACCCTGCCCACACCATCTATGTCTGGTTTGACGCCCTCCATAACTATATTACAGGTATCGGCTATGATGAAAATATGGAGCAATTTGAAAAATTCTGGCCGGCAGACATCCATCTTATAGGCAAAGACATTCTCCGCTTCCATGCTGTTTACTGGCCTGCTTTTCTGATGGCAGCCGGCTTTCCCCTCCCCAGGATTGTCTACAGCCATGGCTGGTGGCTCAGAGACGAAACCAAAATGTCAAAATCTAGAGGCAATGTCCTCGACCCCTACTTCATTCTCAACACCTTCGGACCAGACCCTCTACGCTACTTCCTCCTCAGGGAGATTCCAATCGGACTCGACGGCAACTTCTCCCACGAGGGATTTGTCCACAGGGTAAACTCTGACCTGGCAAATGACCTGGGAAACCTCATCCAGCGCACCCTGACCATGATCAGGAATTATTTCTCAGGAAAAATAGATGACCTGGATGAGGAAAACGAGGATGACAGGTCTCTGCGTCTCGCCTTCCAGACACTCAAAGAAAAAGTCATTGGATACTTTAACGGCTATGCCCTCAACAGGGCATTGGAGGAAATCTGGGCTTACATAAACAGCGTAAACCGCTACCTGGCTCATAATGAGCCGTGGAGGATGGCCAAGAAAAAGGAAAAGAGAGGCAGGCTGGGAAGAGTCCTCTATCAGTCAGCAGCAGCCATACGGGGTATCGCTTACCTGGTTTATCCGGTCATGCCTGAATCTGCAGAAAAAATCTGGAAATTTCTCGGGGAAGAGATTTCTCCAGCAGAGGTTTATTATGACAGATTTTCCTTTGAGGACTTTTCAGCAGAAAAGGAGGTAATGAAGCCCAAACCTCTTTTCCCCAGGATTTCTCTCGATGAATTTCTGGGCGGGGAAGTTAAAAAGAATAAGGCGTCTGCCAGGGAGGAAAAAATGGAGTATATCAGCTTTGATGAGTTTAAAAAAATGGACCTCAGAGTGGGAGAGATAACAGCAGCTGAAAAGGTGGAAGGCACTGACAAGCTCCTTAAAATGGAAGTTGATATCGGCGCCGGGAAAAGAACAATGGTCGCCGGCGTGGCTGACGTCTACACTCCCGAGGAGCTGGTCGGGAAAAAGTTGATCGTGATTGTCAACCTCAAGCCTGCCATAATCCGCGGCATCGAGTCCCAGGCAATGCTTCTTGCCGCAGAAGTCGAGGGCAGGGCATTCATACCTTTTTTTGAGAGCGATATTCCCGCTGGAGCCAAGGTCAGGTAGGCTTCGGCTCCAGCGGCCTGGCAACAGTAATTCCAGTGTGAGTGTTGACCGAGCTCCCGTATTCGCTTAGCTCGCCATCTAGAATAACCTTCTTCTCTTTTGAAGAGGCGTGCATCAGTCTCAACATCCCCTTCCCGTCTCTGTATGCCAATCCGGTATGAGAGTAGTCCAGTCCCTTTTTCGAAGTAGTAAAGGCAATGATGTCGCCTGTCTGAAGCCTCTTTTCAACCTTCTTTACTCTACTGAGAGGAATGTAGTAGTGAATTCTCTCGTTTATCATCCTTTCGAAGCGGGCAATAACCTGAATAAACCCGGGGTTTTCAACAAGAGCAGCATAGTAGCCGGGATTTTCAGACATGAAAGAAACCCGGAGGGGATACTTTTTCCCTCCAAGCTCTGCTGTGATGTTGCGCACCACCTTTTTCTGCTCGTTGTCATAAATCCAGTCAGAAGTGTAGTGGAGGCGAGAGGTGTAATCTGTGAGCTTTCCTCCTCTGTAGCGGGTAAAGGCAATCTCCTGAAGAAGGTCAGACATGGCTGACTTTCCCTTCTTAAGAATCCTTGCCATGCAGAGCACATTCTCGTAGAAAGTTACACAATCAACTCCGGTGAGAACCACCCGGCAGACCTCAGGACCGGATGCTTCAATGGTAAAGGCAACATAAGGCGTTCCCAGGAGAAGCTGGCCAATCCTACCCATACATTCTCCTATGGGAAGAGCTGCCCACCCTTTTCTTCCTGCGGTCTTCATGATTTCGGAAAAAATCTTCTGGGTGCGCTGGTCAGGTCTGTAAGCTTCCTGAATTGATCCGGGGCTGAAGAATTTAGAACCGGCATGAACAAAAGACCAGAGGAAGAAAGGAAGACCAAGCTCTGCTGTCGCAGAAAGAAAGTCACGGCGCCTCATGATATATGACCAATACCTTTACTTCAAAGAGCCCTAAATTTTGCCAAATTCCTCATCATTTTCCTTACGTTCACATCTTAAAGTAAGCATATCACAGGCAAAATTGCCATATCAATGCCTCTAAATCGTAAACATATTTCTGCAAAAAAGTTCTGGGCGATATCTTAAATTTGTCTAAACAACCCTGAGAGCAGAAATAGTATTCTTTGCCTCCAAATTCAAATAAAAATTGCTTGTTCTCTACTTCCATTCCACAGATAGGATCCTTAATCATTTTTTTTCACTTCCCCATGCTATAAATTATTCTTAATTTATGCTCTTTTGCAATCACAGGAAACAAAATAATGAGCATAATCACCTAAAGATTCACCATGCATCTAACTCACCATTTATTATCTCATTCTCTTCCTTTTTTCACTTAAAGGAATTTTAAATGCATATTCAGGATTTGCATACTTATCAGGACAGCTTTCAAATTCGCTTTGGCAGAGGGGACAGCAGAGAAAATACCCGTAGCCATTATGCTTTATGAGAATCTGGGCCTTTTGGCGGTTTATCTTCTTACCACAGACAGGGTCCCTGTAAATTCTTTTTTTCATACTCACTCTCCTTTTTAAGGTTAATTTTTAAAAAGTGATCAATCTTTTTAGCTTCTTCTTGAAACATATATTTTCTCTCCGGAGATCTCTACATCATAAGCTTCTAAAGGAGCGGGAGGCGGACCTGAAAGGACATTTCCTGCCAGGTCAAACCGCCCGTTATGGCAAGGACAGTGGATTGTTTCAGATTCAGTATCATACCGTACAGTACAGGCGAGGTGTGTGCAGATAGCAGTAAAAGCTCTTAACTCTCCTGAAGGTGTATTTATAAGAATTCCAGGCGAATTTCCAAATTTAAATATTTTAAAAGAATTAGGAGCCATTTCCCCAACTTTTGCTGCTTCAACTTTATTTACTACAGACTCAATCTGCTCAGGAGGAAGAAGGAAGCGTATTACAGGATAGAGAAAGGCAGCAATTGTTCCCAATATGCTTCCTCCTAAGAAGAAGCTAACAAATTTTCTTCTCGAAAATTTCTGCATAAAATCTATCCACTTCATCTCGTGAGGGGCAGTTTTAGGTCATGCCCAGGACCCTGTACAGTGTCCCTCACCACAGTGAGCAACACGTCTTAAGAAAAACTTTTTCCTAATCATCAGATCCTCCTTTCTGTTTTTTATCAGCCTTCTTTCCTTACAAATTTCTACAAAATTTCTCTCATTCTCTCGTTTAACTTACCATTTAATATAGCATACCCCCCTAGGGTATGTCAACTAAAAATTTGACTTTTCACAAAATTGCTAAATTTACCTTTTTTAAAATTACTCGATCATAATCGGGGGCTAAGTTCATTGAATACAAAAGATTTATGATTTCTTGATTTTTCGCTCATGCCGCACTAAACTCAATGAAAATCATGAATTCAAGAGGGAGAAAATGAAGAGAAGAAAATTTATTGCGGCACTTGCCGCCGGACTCTCATTCCCCCGCATCACCGAAGCCCTGTCCGGACAACAACTAATGACTTCTGAAAAGTCTGAAAAAAACAGAGAAAAAACAGAAACAGTGGTCAAGGTTCTTGGCACAGCTCAAGACGGAGGCTTTCCCCATTTCGGCTGCTACTGCAAAAACTGCCACAGGGCTCGTGCAAAACCAGGATTTTCCCGTTTTATTTCCTCTCTTGCTCTCATCGATATGCAGGAGAGAAAAGCCTTCATCCTCGATGCCTCCCCTGATATAAGACCTCAGCTTGATATGATCCGGGCAGGAATGGATAAAGAAGAGGCAGGCCTAAAATATCTTCCTCAGGGAATCATCCTAACCCATGCCCACATCGGCCATTACACTGGGCTCGTTTTTTTCGGATATGAGGCTTCCAACTCCCTCAATCTTCCTGTCTACTGCTCAGAAAGGATGGCCTCTTTCCTGGAAAAAAACGGCCCCTGGAGCCAGCTCGTCCGGCTCAAAAACATCTCTCTCCAGCCTTTTCCCATGGAGAAGGAAATCTCACTCACTCCTCATATTTCAATCATTCCATTTACTGTCCCCCACAGGGATGAATATACAGATACAATCGGCTTTATGATTAAAGGCAGGAAAAAGAAACTTCTCTACATTCCTGATATTTCAAGCTGGGAGGCGTGGGAAAAATCGATTGTAAACGAAGTAAGCAGAGTTGAGATAGCCATCCTTGACGGCACCTTTTACAGTCCTCAAGAACTGCCTGGCCGCGACCTTTCAAAAATCGGTCATCCCTTTATCAAATCGAGCCTGGAGAGGCTGAAAGATGTGGCAGCAAGAAAAAGGAGCAAAATCTTTTTCACTCATCTGAATCATACCAATCCTGCTCTTGACCCCGGTTCAAAAGAGCGGGCAGAGATTAAAAAAAGCGGCTTTAGGCTCGCTTCAGATGGGCGGGAATTCTACCTTTAATTCAAAGCATGAGCAAGTCTTTCAATGCGGCAGAGCTTATCGCTCCTTCCCTCAGAATTCTCGGTTTCTCAGAAGTAAGGTCGATAACAGTCGAAGGGGCGGTGTGGGAGATTCTCCCGGCATCGATGATGAGCTCAATCTTCCCCTTGAGAACTGCAGCAATCTCCTCGGCGGTGGTGCAGACCTCCTGACCAGAGATATTTGCACTCGTGGCTGTAATGGGGAATCCCGCTTCTCTCAGAAGCTGACGTAGCCACTCAAGGGCAGGCACACGCACTCCAACTTTTCTTTCCTCCCCGCAGAGCTCACCCGGAATGGCCGGAGATGCTCTGAGTACAATTGTGAGCGGACCGGGCCAGAATCTATCGGTAATCACCCTGAAGAAAGGAGGAATGTCAACCGCAACCTTTCTCACCTCCTTCACATCAGGAATAACGATTGATATCGGCTTCCTAGTCTCCCTCCTTTTGAGAGCATACACTTTTTTCACTGCCTGAGGCGAAAAGCAATCCGCTCCCAGACCGTAGAA
This sequence comes from Candidatus Aminicenantales bacterium, assembly GCA_046760305.1. Taxonomy (GTDB): domain Bacteria; phylum Acidobacteriota; class Aminicenantia; order Aminicenantales; family Aminicenantaceae; genus JBHIDX01. The sequence goes on along the minus strand of JBHIDX010000014.1, from coordinate 21,159 downwards.
AGTATCAGTAGGATAGGCAATGATGCCCTTTTTCCTCAGAACTCGGGCCGCGATTTTTATCTTCTTCCGCTCGAGAAGCTTAATGTTTACCTTCAGTACTCTTGTCTTAACATCCATAGCTAACTCTCATATAATAAGAAAAATTTCATCCCAAATCCATCATTTAAAAAGCAGTCAATTTCTCTTTTACCATTTTTTCTTTCCTTGACTCGGATTAACTTCTGATTTATAAACAATTATGGAAAAAAAGGAAAAGAATACGCTGTTACCGGTTTTTAAGACCTGAAGAGAGGACAGTTGACCTTTTTTCACAACAGACTTTTTCCTGGCTATGCCTGAAAAAGCACAGAGGAAACTGGCACAGAATTTGCTACATTCAGGATGTAAGGAGGATTGAAATGAAAAAATATGGAATCGTTTTCATCCTGATGCTGCTTTTGTTCCCGGCTTTCTGTTTCTCTGATATATTTTCTTTTAAAGCAGCCTACTTCATTCCCAGAGCTGAAAGCGACCTCTGGATTCAGGAATTTACCAACATGAGTCTTACAAAAAATGATTATCATAATACATCATTCGGATTTGCCTATGAATATTTCGTAACCAGAGAAATAAGCTTTGTTTTCTCTGCTGATCCTTACTACGCGCGTAAAATAGGCACCTATCTTGATTTTGTCGGTTACAGTTTCAACGAAGGAGACTTTGCATTCCCGACCATATACGAAGGTGATTTTTACATCAGCCATCTTTTTGATGTCTCAATGACACCGGTTTCGGCTTCCATTAAGCTTACTCCTTTCGGAAGGAGAGGGAGGCTCATTCCCTACGTGGGAGCAGGTGGAGTGATTTTTCTCTGGAACGTGAGACTCCAGGGAGACATCGTGGACATGGAAGATGTGTGGGAGTACTATGATGCTGATTATGATGAATGGATAGAGATATATAAAATCAAGACAGCCAATGTTCGTGACGATAATAAAATCAGCTTCGGCTATCTTGTTTTCGGGGGATTTATGTGGCCTGTAGGAAAGCGACTGAGCTTTGACCTGGAGTTCAAGTACATTGTCGGCCAGGGCAAGCTGAGCAACTTCCTTGACTATGAGCCTTTTGACCTCAGCGGCTACCGTCTTTCCATAGGGCTGAACTACTGGTTCTGAGAAAAGACAATTAACCTGAACTATTCATAAAAAATGCCGGCAACACTATTTAACCAAATGCAATCAAGAGGCTAGAATGATTTCTCAACTTATCAGAGGCGAAAGCTTTTTTTCTTTATTATATTCACAAGTACACATCGAATGAAATTATTTCTTCCAGCTTCTTTCTCCCCCTGAAAGGAGGGCTCTCATCGGGAAAACCCAGAGGAGTGAGGGCGAGGACTTTTACCTCTTGGGGGATGGCGAGAATTTCCTTTACTTCTTCTTCCTCGAAAGCACCTATCCAGCATGTTCCAAGGCCTTCTTCCTGTGCCTGGAGAACGATGTGCTCGAGAGCAATGGCCACATCCACGGGCCATGATTTCATGTACCTTCCCATGCGCGAATAGCACCTCTCAGGAAAACCGCAGGCAACAATCACCACCGGTGCCTGGCTGACAAATTTCTGGTTGATGGCAGCTTGTGCCAGTTTTCTTTTTTTCTCTGAGTCCCTGACAATGATAAACTTCCAGGGCTGGAGATTCTTTCCCGAAGGCGCCAACCGGGCAGCCTCCAGCACGCGGCGAAGAGTTTCATCAGGAACAGGCTCACTCTTATACCTTCGTACACTCCTCCTGGCCTTAATAACTTCAAGCACACTCATCTTTCCTCCCTTGATTGTATCTTCGAAATCTGCCCTGATTGAAACCCGTGTTTTTCCATCAATTCTCTGTACTCAGCAGCTTCTATGAATTTCCCCCTCTTCTCGAGACCGCTGATCAGAATTTTACTTTTTCTCACAATCTCCTGCCTGACAAGCTTTTCCTGCTTAGGAGTCAACCCGAGACAAAGAGCCTTTTTCAGTGCTCTCAGCCTGAACCTGTCCATGCCCCAGTACTTTCGCGAAAGCTGATCAGGGTGGCCCCCGCGCTTGATAACGAGAGGCTTATCCAGGAGATAGACAGGGTATTTATGGGCAAGCCTGATTCCGAAATCATAGTCCTCGCAGACAGGAAGATCTTCGTCAAATTTACCTATTTCATCAAAAACATCTTTTCTGAACATAGCGGATGAAAGGCTGATGAGGCAGAGGGGGAGAACTTTATCAAAGACTGCACCTGAGTACTTCCTGTGTTTTTTCATCGGATTAACCCTTACTCCTCTTCGCAGCCAGACATCTTCGGTGTAGCACACCTTTGCCCGCGGATGATGCTCCATGAAGTTTATCTGCGCTGTGAGCTTCTCTTTCTGCCACAGGTCGTCGTCATCAAGAAAGGCGATGTATTCTCCCCTGGCGAGCTCAAGCCCCCTATTCCGGGCCCTGCTCACCCCTAGGTGAGGCTGGCGATAATACATTATCTCTTGTCCAAAAGATTCAACTACTTCTTTTGTTCTGTCTTCAGAGCCGTCGTCGACAACGATAAGCTCGAACTCATGACCTCCTCTTTGTTGCCGGAGATAATCCTGGTCAAGCACAGACTGGATAGCCTCGCTCAGAAAAGAAGCTCGATTATAGGTAGGAATGATAACGCTTATCATGGGAAAAAAGAATTTTCAGTCTATGAGGCTCTGGAGAAAAAGATGAGACCCGACTTTTCGAAGGGAATTCTAACCCTTCCCCAGGCAGTCATTACCTCTGCCTCTCCAGAGAATCGACATTCTGATGATTGCTGGCGAAGTTTATCGTAAACCTCGCTCCCGACCTCGAAAAAGTTGAAAAGCATGGGAAAGGAAAACCTCCTGCTTCCCTTCCCCTCGATATTCTTGTTTCCGCTCACAGTTCCCTCATCAAGGAGGCTTCCTCCAAGCTCAATCCTGTAATTAAGCCTGTCCACAAGGAGCTCGAAATTATTCCTGTTCTTGAAAAGAACCTCGAACATAACATCTGCTCCACCTATAGTTAAATTTTTTATCTGAAAAGAGAGAAACTCTATTTCCGGTTGCTTGAGAAGAGGAAAATCAGCAGAAAATGCTACCGGAAACCTCTCAAACTGTTTTTTTCCATCTGTAAAGGTAAGGCCGCCGTTGAGATAACAGACAGCCCTGTCCTCTCCTTCGATTCCCTCAACTGCCTGGAATAAATTCTGGTAGGTAATCCTTATCGGAAGGGAAATAACGGTTGTCTTTTTCGGGTCTATTTTAAGGGCTCCGTCCACATCCTCGATCACTTTCAAGTATTCCTGGTCGTTGACCTCAAAACGATAATCATAGCGGAAAAGATAGACCGGCCGGTTTGATGTGTTGGCGATATTAACGTAGAAGACAAGCTCCAAGCCTGAAAAGCTTAAATCCTGGACCTTCCTTTCCCTGAGCGAAACCTGAATTATTTTACTTAGAGGCCTGGCAGAAATATTGGTCGAAGCGGCCAGAAAAAATAACAAAAGGAATAAAGCTCTGAATTTTTGCTTTCTTCTCCTTTTTCGCATTTCCTCCTTCTAAGGATACAATAATGGCCTTCTCAGAACAAGTCCTCAATTTCCTCCTTTCCCTGGGAAAGACGACCATGGGCCTGGTTAAAGAAGCCGGATTGAAATTGTCATCTTTAGAGATTTTTTTAGATTGAATGTGTCTTCGGAGTATGATAATGTGGCTGTGGATATTAAACTGCCGCAAGGGGAAGAGAAAGAAGCAGCTTATCAATTGTTTAAAAATTCATACTATACCCAGAGACAATAGTATTAAAAAGGAGGGAAATTACAATGAAAAAAAAGTTTATGTACACAATTCTAGTGTTTACAGTTTTTTTCTTAACAGATTTTTCTATGCAGAAGCAACCAACAGAAGAAAAAAGTAAAATTAATCTTAAATCGGAACAAGGCCTTCATATTGTTACCTTCGAAACCCCCCAAGGAAAAATCAATGTGAACCTGCCTGATGACACGGCAAGAGGGGATACTATTTCTGGAACAGTAGTCGCTCATCCTGCAGGTAAAACAGAGAATGAACTCGCAGAGAACCGGGATGTACTCAATGGTTATGTAGTAGAAATAAATGAGCAGCAGACTCCTGCGATAGAAAAAAGAGGGAAATGGATTATTCTGGCTGTGAATTTACTCCCTGTCATTCTTAGGGACGCAAATGGAGAGGAAGTCGGAAAAGCAGAGGTTCCTGTGCTTCCTGAACTTCCAGAATCTATTGATTTTCGACTTCCGAAAATAGGACAAACAGGACATCCAATTGCGATTCGGGGAAATTTTGACGGTGATTTCTCAAACACAGAAGTTCACCTCGGGGACAAAGATGTTCCTTTTTTAGCAGAATCACCGAGACAAGCAATTTTTGAGAGTCCCCACGACATTGTAGGCCCTACACTTATCAGACTGCAGGAAGAAGACTTTAAGACAGAAAGTGAATTTCGAAATGTTAAGGTCAGTCTGAGTGCTCCCAAATTGATACTCAGAAAAGGAGAGAAAACGGAGTTAACAGTGACAGTAGAAGGTCTTGAAGGTCTTGATAGCGAAATACCGCTGCAGATTATCAATAAAACACCAAGCGTTGTTAATGTAGAAAGTGAAGGAACGATTGCAATTGCGCCACCTTACGTTGAGGAGGGAGTCTTTACACATACCTGTCATATTTCGGGTATTACTTCAGGCACTTTTATTGTTTCCGCTCAAATTCTCTTGCCATACATACATTTACCGCTTGAAGGCATCAGTCTTGATATTCTTAATCTGTACCTACCTAAAAAGCCGCCAAGCAAGATACGCCTGAAAGACATAGAGAACGCTGTTGACATGCTGGAGGATTGGAATTCGGATAAAAAAGACGGCGAGAGATGGATGTGGAAGTTAGCTGACCAAGCAACAGAAAGGAGGTTAAGCAGATTAAGCCAATGGGACAAGACAACATCAGGCTCGCTTACCGGTGTAACTCCGTGGATGTTAAAAGCGCTGAGAAGTCTTGCTCTGAGCAAAACCGGAAACGAATTCAACAATCACAAAGACGACATTAAGTACGCATTTGATAATAACCCCCACACGCGTGGCAACCTGAAGGATAACATAATCAACAGCTGGAAGGCTCAAGACTTCAGAAAAGACCCGCTTAATCCAGCAAGCCATTCAAGAGCAAAGACAATTGGAAAATTCAAGAACTGGATCAACTCTCTGGCGAGAAAGGCAAAAGCAGGAGGAATAGGTTCAAGAAGTTCCATAATGGACAGAATACAGAAACGATTTGAAAAAGTTAAAGGAAAAAGAAAACAGGTAGAAAAAACGCATAAAATGGTGGCGGATTTGGTTAAGAAAATGAAAGGAAAAATAAAAACAGCAAAGGATAAAGACAAGGAGGTCGGGTTATTAAAGCAGAATGTTGCTAAGAAAGCAAAAGAGGTTAAGGAATATGAAAGGGCAAAACTTCACAAAGAGGCAAAAAACTTGAGAAAGGAAGAAAAGGAGATGAGAGAAAATATGCGCAAGAAGGCAGAAGAAGCCAAAAGATTCCGAACCAGTATCTATAAAGAGCTGAGCAGCTCCATGAAAAAACTCAAAGGAAGAATAGACAGCATAAACAGAATCGAAAGCTTCATAAAAAGCGGAAAATAAGAAACATTTCCTCAGAACAAGTCCTCAATTTCCTCGTTTCCCCGGGGAAGACGGCCGTGGGCCTGGAGAAATTTCTGGATGAGCTCGCTTTCCCTCTTGGTGAACATCGGGTCTTGCTCGTAAGAAAAGTAGCGGGCCTCAGGAAAGGCCGTGAGCTGTTCCCGCAGAGCCTGGCGTAAATGAGGGGTACCCGCAATGTAGATAATGTTTTTCTCTTCATCGTAAAGCTGGAATACTCCCTCTGATTCGGGAAGAGTGTCAATTTTCTCCTCTGTAAAAGAAAGCCATTTCTCAGGGGGAAGAAATACAGGCGAAAGCTCAAGCCTCAGTTCGCACCTCAAGCAGCGGCCTGCTTCTCTTCGCGCCTCCTGTTCGCTGAACCCAAGCTGGACAAGCTTGAAGGAGCGAACACGCTCCCGGAGGGAAAGGGTTGGCATGTCCACTCTTTCCCTAGAAATAAAATCTTTCTCCTCTCCCAGCCAGAGCTTCTTTCTTTTTTCGCCTCCAGCAGAGGAAATCTCTTCAAGTCCTTCAAAGCCCAGGTATCTGTCAATAGCTGAGGCAGCCTTCTTCCCCATAGCCATGGCCTCGACAGCAGAGGATGGACCACTGACAGCTTCGCCACCAGCAAAAACTCCAGAAAGAGCGGTGTGGAGATTTTCAGCCTTTACTTCAATGGTTCCCGAGGCAGTAATTTTTATTCCGCATTCAGAAGGAATGAAAGACAAATCAGGCTCCTGACCGACAGCGAGCACAATTGAATCAGCCGTGAGGAATTTTTTTTGAGAGCGGTTAAAAGAAGGGCAGAAGTTTCCCTTTTCATCAAAAACAGAAGTGCAGGCAACAAGCTCAACACCAGCCACTCTTCCCTGCCTGCCTCTGATTTCCTGTGGTCCCCAGCCAGGATGGATGAACACGCCTTCTCTCTCAGCTTCCTCTATCTCCCATTCAAAGGCAGGCATCTCTTCTCTTTCTTCGAGGCAGGCAACTTCAACTTTCTCTGCTCCGAGGCGAAGAGCTGTGAGGGCGACATCCAGAGCCACGTTCCCTCCGCCTATGACCACCATTTTTCCCTGAACGCGTCTCAGTTTTCCCTGTTTTGCCTGCCGAAGAAACTCGAGTCCCCAATCAACTCCCTTGAGGCTTGAACCAGGAAGATCGATTTTTTTGCTCTTCTGAGCTCCGACCGCAATGAAGAGGGCATCCCAACTCTTGCGGGGAATGCCTTCGAGAAAGAAATCACGGTTAAAAAAGACTCCTGTTTCGATTTTAACTCCTGCTTCTTCTATTTTCCTGATTTCTCCCTCAACCACCTGCTGGGGAAGCCTGTAGTCGGGCACTGCCCAGCTGAGCATTCCGCCCGGACGTGAAAGAGCTTCGTAAACAGTAACCGAGTGACCCAGGCGGGCCAGAAAATAAGCGGCCACAAGACCTGCTGGCCCTGAACCTATGATTGCCACCTTTTTCCCTGTGGGCTTTCTCGACCGAAGCTTGCTCTCTTCATCTGAATTCTCGAGCGCAAAACGCTTTATTCCGCAGATACTCACGGACTGGTTGAGTTCTGCTCTCCGGCACGCTTCTTCACAGGGATGATGACAGATGTATCCCAGAATAGAAGCCAGGGGAGCCGTATTCCTTACAAGTGAGGCAGCATACCTGTACTCTCCTCTGGCCACGGCGCTCACATAAGCAGGCACATCCATCCCAAGCGGACACTTCCCTCTACAGGGAACAAGCTCCTCCGGCTTTGCGCCGGGCTTTAGCTCCTTATCTCGAACTGCTCCTGTGGGACAGACCTCAGCGCAGGCTCCGCAAAATCGACATCCTGATTCCTCAAGAGAGGCTGCTCTCGTTCCCACAAAAACCTCCTCACCTGAGACAACGTAACCAAGTGCCCCTGTTCCAACCACATCCTTACATACTCTCACACACCGCAGGCAGCCCACACACAGGTTGTAATCCCTGATAAAGAGGGGTTTGTCCTCTTCGGTGTAAAGGTTTCGGTGCTGGTAGCGGGGGAGGTCTTCTTTGAGTCCAACATAATCTGTCACTTTCCTCAACTCACAGACATCAAAAAGCTCACAGCACCTCTCCTCCTCAGGAACGTTGGTGGAACACTGGGTAAGGCTGCATCCTTCTCTCTGGGCACAGGTAAGGCAGGCATGGGGATGGCTGGAGAAAATGGAAGCCAGCTTTTCCTTTCTCAAGCTCATAATTTCGGGCGAGTCAGTCTCAACCTCCATGCTCTCCTCAACAGGAGTAAGACATGAAAGGAGAAGATCTTCTTTACCCCTGATTTTTACCACACACAGGCCGCATCCCTGGTACTTTTTTTCTCCGCCATCCGAGCGATAAGCCTCATTTCCCCGATAACAGGCTTCAACAGGCTCTACCCGGTCAAAGGGAGGAAGATCAGGGTGAAAGCAGAGATGGGGGATGTAGATTCCATGCTTCAGGGCAGCCTCAAGGACTGTCTGCCCCTTTTCAGCCTCAACTTCCTTCCCATCAATCGAAAATTGGGGACACATTACCTATTTACTCCACGAGCTTCCTTATTTTAATCCGTCGTGCATATATATGGAAATCAAGGGACACGTCACCGATTTCGGAAAATCGGTACATGTCCCTGATTTCCATGGCTACCAGGAATGGGTGATTGCGCCGGGCTTGCAGGCCTGAATACAGGGCAGTGGTTTTCTGCCTGAGACAGGTTTACAAGGAGCACAGGTGTACTTTATCTTTTTCCGCTCCTTTTCTGAAACTCTGGCTACCGGCATTTCGCGGAAAGGGTCGTTCTCATCCTCACCGACTTCCATAACCCCGTAGGGGCAGGCAGTGACACAATCACCGCATCCATCGCACCTCTCAGTGTCAATGGTGATGAAATAATCGCCAGAACCATCCTTGTAGCCGTAATGAGCAAGCATTCTATCTCAACCCCCTTTCCTTCTCCACCAGGGCCTTGGCAAAAAGGGCAGCACCCAGGGCACCTGCAATCTGGGTGTCATAGGTTGGTTCGAGTGCTCTGATGTTAAGTTCCCCTTCGATGCGCTTCACTACCCCTTCATTCTTGGCAATCCCGCCGGTTATGGCAAACTCCTTCTCTATTTTAATCCGCTCTAGAAGCTCGACAACCCTGTGAGCCATGGCCGAGCTGTAAGCAGCAAGGACCTTCTCTTTGGGCCATCCTTTTCTCAGCAGTCCAACTGCCTCGGACTTGGCAAACACAACACAGGTCGAGCTAACTGGCTCTGGTTCCTCATCGACCTCGAAAGAAAGCCGTCCCATGTCCTCGATGGGGATGGAAAGAAGGTCGGCAAAAACTTCCATTCCCCGTCCGGTGCCGGCCGCACACTTATCATTCATCAGGAAATTTGTAACCTTTCCCTTCTCGTCGCAATGAATGGCCTTGCAGTCCTGGCCGCCCATATCGAGGATGGTCCTTACTGAGGATCCGTACATGTAATTTGCTCCCCGGGCATGACAGGCAATTTCGGTTATTGCCCGTCGGGCAAAAGGAACATTGACCCTACCGTATCCTGTTCCAACCACATAGTGAACATCATCAAGGCTCATTCCGGTTCCTTCCAGAGCCATTTCCATTGCTTTTCTGGCACTCTCGGGGCTGTCTGAGCCGGTGCGCATGTTGCTGTAGCAGTAAAGTCTGCCGTCGACGCAAACAACCGCCTGGGAGCTCACAGAGCCGACATCAACTCCAGCAGATATAATATCCCCTTCTCTCCAGTCTATATCAGGAGAGGTCCAGCGTGATTCAGGCCATCTCCAGTATTCTTTCTCCATCTTAACCTCCTTTTGCCCTCTCGGCAGCCGCTAGGGCTGCACCCAGGGCACATGAGTACTCTGGGTAGTCAGGGATAAGAAGTTCCACATCCAGGTCTTTCTGGAGAGAATTCACGAACCCGACATTGTTCGCTACCCCTCCCACAAGCGAAACATCCTTCTCAATCCCTATTTTCCGGGCAAGGGAGGCAATCCTGTCAGATATTGCGTCGTGGACAGCTCGAATAATGTCTTCTTTTGCATGCTTGGCATGGATGAGGCTCACTACCTCAGACTCGGCAAACACCGCACACTGGGCGTTCATAGGGACTGACTTCTGCGACCTGAGCGAAAGTGGACCCATCTCCTCGAGCTTGACTTCAAGCGCCCGGGCCATAGTCTCGGTGAAAGTGCCCGCCCCTGCAGCACACTTCTCGTTGATGGCAAAGTCAATCACTTTGCCGCTTTCGTTAATCCTGATTGCTCTTCCCTCTTCTGCACCGACATCAATCACTGTCCTGGCTGAAGGAAAAAGAAAATTTACTGCCCTGGCATTGGCTCCTACCTCGGTAATCGTGCTCTGAGCAAAGGCTGCCTCTTCCTTTCCTGCTCCGGTGGAGGTGATATGAGCCAGCTCGCCTCTTGGAATTCCTGCTTCATCGAGAGCAGCTTGCATTGCCTTTTCAGCCGCGGCTTTCTGGTCAAAACCGCTGAGAGCTGAACCCCTGGCTACTATTTTCTCTTCTTCCAAAACCATGGCCTTGACAAACTTTGCCCCGCAATCAATGCCTGCCACATACATCTCTTTCCTCCTTTCTTTAACTGTTTACGGTCATTCTGCCATGCTCTCTCTAACCGCCTCAGGCGACCTCTGAAGAATAGAATTTCTTCTGTTATTTTTATATTTTTTTTATATATCTATTTCTTTTTAATCTTTTCAAACCCGAGTCTCTCCATGAAGGCATCCATTCTGGTCACTGTCTGCGCCTCGTCAAACTCGCGCTCGTCTCCCATGTTCCCCTCGAATATCATGACCGGAAAACCTGCCTTTATGAGGGCAAGCCTGTTCTCTGCAATCCCCAGGCTCAGCCCCTCGCATCCCCTGTTGTAATGGAGCATCACACCGTTGAGCTTCCACTCACGGGCAATGCGGCACATCATCTCGCTCTTGAGCTCAGGAGAGTAGAAATGCTGCCATTCGGGTTTTTTCAGCTCCCAGCCTGCCAGGATTCTCAGGGCCTGGTCCCTGTCCTTTATCCTTATTCTCTGTTCCTGAGGTGTCACCCTTGGGCCCCAGGTGCCGTCTTCCTTCTCCTCCCACATGCCGATAAGACCAAAAGTGTAGAGTGAGCCCACGGAAACACAGCCATACTCTTCCAGATAGCGGAAAACCTTGAGAAAAGCCCAGGGAGGCTGGGTATCAGACATCACCCGGCAGCGTTCTGTGGCCACGGCAGCAATCCCTCTCTCAACGCGATCTTTTACCTCGTCTCTAAGTTCCTGGTAGAAGTCAGCCACTTCCTTGCTACTCTTGTGCAGCGTGCCCAGAACATAGAGCGAGTACATCGTTTTCTCATCTAGAGGAGCAGGAACTTTCTTGTTGTAAGTACAGATTTCAGCCCAGAGCGAGGTGGAACGGCAGTGGTTGTAAACTGCCTGGATGAGCTTTTCATCATCGTAGCTTCTCCCGGCAACTTTCTCCAGCCATTCGATTCCATCATGCATCTGGCCGACCACGTACTCCAGCCTGCTCTCGGTCAGCTCCTGGTAGGGACCAACGCTGACATCGATGCTGTAGTAGGGGATATCACCGCCCTCAAGGTCTTTTACTACCTGGTACCACTTGGCATGAGAGCAGCAGATGTGATCCTGCCAGATGAAATCAGGCTTGGGGAACTTTCCTCCAAAAAGATACTCATCGAGCAGAATCGAGCCCCAGTAATTCCTCATGTATGAGCAGAGGTCGCGGGCATATCCCGCCTTTTCCACTGCTTCATGACACTTGAGGGCAAAGTCCTTATTCCAGGCAACTGAGGCAGCATATGGTTCTCCCGTCAGGGGATAAACATCATCACCCAGGCCAGCCGGGATGGCATCAAAAGACCATGCTCCCCCTGCCCAGCGAAGGCCGCCCTTCTCATGGGCAGTTGCGTAATTCTGGTAGTAGCTGAGTCTTATCTCCTTGGCCCTGTTCCAGCATTTAAGTGGTTCAGTTTTATAAACTTCACCCATTTTTCCCTCCTCAGAATAAATCTTCCTCTCTCAGCATTTCAAGAAAAGCCTCGACTCTTGTCCTGAACTGGCCAACAGGTACAGTGACATCAAACTCAAGAAATTGAGTCGGTATCCCCTCTTTCTTGAGGCTGTCCATGATGGCCGGGATATCAATCTCATGCGGGTCGCAGAACTTCTGCTGGATGACAATCGCACCCTGTACCTTCCACTCCTGGGCAAGCTTTTTTATATGCTCGATTCTTGTCCTCTCCGGCCAGTCTTTGCTCGGGCAGGGCACTCTCTGGATGTAGCGGGAGGCAATGGCTTCGATGAGGTCAGAATCTGGCTCGACATCATTCCAGAAATACCTGCTTCCTGTGCAGTGGTCATCGACGACAAAAACCGCTCCCAGGGATTCCACCATTCTCACAAACTCAGTATCATCGTCTTCGCTTCCTATAATCATCAGTCTTACCCTTGAATCTTGTTCAGCTTGAGGAGGCGATAATTTCTTCAGCTCTTCCTGGAGAGCCTGGCTGTAATCCCTTTTGTCAACCATCTGGCTTGAAACAACAGCATACATGGCCTCCTCTCCAGAAAGGGGGGGATCGTCCTGCTTGCGTATCTCGTAAAGCTCTCTTGTGAGCTGACGTGACCTGTTCATGATTTCTATTCCTCTCTGAAGGTCTTCCTCTTCAAGAGACTTTCCTGTCCATCTCTCCACAGCTTCTTTAAAGGCAAGAAGCTCACTCTTAAGGTAAGGAAGAGCTCTCTTGCTCTGGACGTGATTGGGCATGGGCAGGTAGTAATTAAAATCGAGAGGAATGTGGATTCTCCAGGAAGTAAAGGCCTGCCTGATGTGCAGGCAGCTCTGAGCAATCATGATACCGTCGAGATAGTCATACCTTCCTTTGAGACCCTGAGCCAGGCAGTCGCGGCAGAAGGGGCAGAACATCCCGAAAATGTGAGGTTCTGTTACATCCTGCGGCTCATGGCTTCCGAGTATCCTCACAGGGAGCACATGAGCAGCATAAAGAATCTCTTCAGGAACATAGGTACAGAAATAGCCGACAACCCTGCCTCCTGTTCTTTTCTTCCAATCTCTTGCATATTGGTGGCGCTTTTCGTACCATTCCTTAAATCTTTCCATCATTCTTCTAACTCCTTTTCAAGAGGAATCATGTTCAGAATGTCAAAACCCAGGGATTTAAAATATGAGATAAGGCTTCCCTCGTACCAGTCGACAAGGGTTCTTACCTTCTTTACCTTCCTTCTCCTGAAATTCTCCAGGAGTGATTCTCCAAGCTTGCGCCCCACTCCGCTTCCCTGATAGTCAGGGTCAACTCCGAGCACCTTTATCCACCCTGTTTTCTCTGCCCGGCCGAACTCCCAGAGCCTTATCTCGGCAAACACAAAGCCGATGAGTTTCCCATCTATCTCTGCTCCGAGATTCATCATCGGGTCTCCGTGCTGGAGGTGATAGGTGGCCGTCTCCCTCAAATAGGAAAGCCTTTCCTCGCTCTCGATGTTCCGGCCTTTCTCAATCTTTTCCTCGATTCGAAGAATATCCTCAAGATCCACTATGCCCAGCATCCTGACTGAAGTTTCAGAGGGGAAATCATGCCAGAGCTTTGTCCTGCCAATTTTGCGGAAGTGGACCTTGCCTTCAGCGCGGAGGATTTCTAGGTACTTGGCCACAGTATGGCGGGTGAGCTTAAGTCTGTCTGCCAGTTCCTCGGTTTGAAGACCAGAAGGCGAAGATTTTAACACCCTGAGAATTCTGTCTTGAATGCTGTTCTTCATCATATTTGGTTACCGATATTGGTTACCATAAAATAAATAAAAAATCAAGGGGGTCAGGTCTTGCATTATCACAATTATTTTTTAATATCACTTTTGGACAAAGCATAAAATCAAATATAAAGAAGGATTTTTTCTTTGAAGAATGTGATAATGCAAGACCTGACCCCATTAAAAAGAACAAGACCTGATTCCTAGAGTATGCTAAAATAGGCAAAACTGTGGACTGAAAAATGGCGAAGCTCAAGGCAGAGTTCCGGGACAGGGAACTATTTGTCAGTCTCTTTGGCCGTGATGTCTATGCTGTCGGGGGTTATGTGCGCGACCTTATCAGGGGAATACCTTCAGAAGATGTTGATATCCTCATCACCCATCATGGGGTGGACGATATTTTAGCCAGAATAAAGCCTCACGGAAAAGTTGATCTGGTGGGAAAGAGTTTTGGTGTCATTAAATTCACTACCAAAGGTAAAACCTATGATATCGCCCTCCCCAGGAAGGATAGTCCGCGAGGCGAAGGAACCAAAACTCACAAGGACTTCATCATTTCTGCTCAACCTGAGTTGCCCATCGAAAAAGACCTAGAAAGACGCGACTTCAAGTGCAACAGCATAGCCCTGAGGCTGGCTGATGGAGAGCTCATAGACCCGTTTAATGGTGTGAAAGACATAGAAGAAAAACTAATCAGACTCACTAATCCCAGAGCTTTTCCTGATGACCCTCTCAGAGTTCTCCGGGTTGCACGCTTTTCATCTGTTCTCGGTTTTTCGGTCGAGCCTTCAATCTACGAGGTGTCAAGAGAAACAGACCTCACTGGGTTGAGTGTGGAAAGGGTTAACGAAGAACTATTCAAGCTCCTCCTTTTCTCTCCTCTTCCTTCTGTGGGGCTTGAAGAACTGTTTAAACTCGGCGTCCTTGAGCAGCTTTTCCCTGAGCTTCACAGCCTTGCTCTTTCCATCCAGGATCCTCTCTTCCATCCTGAAAAAGACGAGTACGGCCATCACACTGTATGGCAGCATACAAAACTCACCGTGGATCAGGCCAAGAGAATCGCTGAGCTCAAAAAGCTCGACCAGCAGCGAACGCTCACCCTCCTTCTCAGCGCTCTCTACCATGACGTGGGCAAACCCGGCACAGCCAGGTGGGAGTTTAAAAGAGGGAGGATGAGCATCACCAACTACGGCCATGACATTGCCAGCGAGAAGATTACGAGAAGAATATTCCAGCGTTTTAAAATATATTCCTGGAACGGATTCAATGTGCACAAAATAGCACTTCTTCTCATCCGCACCCACCACCGTGCCCAGGAACTGTGGCAGAACAGGGAAGTGGTGACAAAAAAGGCCTTTAACCGCCTCGCATCTGAGGTGGAGGGGGAAATCGAACTCCTCATTTACCTCGATGCTGCTGACCGGGCGGGACGGAGAAAAAGCCCGTTAAAAAGGCTGGACAGACAGGCTTCCTGGCTTTTGAAAAAATTCAGGGAGCTCAATGTTTCAAAAGAAACCATAAAGCCCCTTGTCATGGGGCGGGACCTTATATCCCTTGGTGTTGCTCCTGGCCCCAAAATGGGGAAGATTCTTAAAAAGCTCTACGATCTACAGCTTGACGGCGAATTCGAGACAAAAGCCCGGGGCATCAACCTGGCAAAAAAAATAATCAAAGAAATGGAAAAATGAAAGTTCTCGTGCCTGGTGGAGCAGGCTACATCGGTTCCCAGACCGTCAAAGAACTTATCAAAGCCGGCTATGAGGTTGTCATCTTAGACAATTTTTCAACCGGGAGAAAGGAGCTCGTCGTCGGTGGAGAGGTGGTGGAAGGAGACCTGAGGGATAAAGAATCTCTGAAGATGGTCTTTTCCTCCCATGATATCGGCGCTGTGCTCCACTTCGCTTCGCTGATTCAGGTGGGCGAATCATATCTCAACCCTCAGAAATACTACACCCATAACCTTATCACCTCCCTCAACCTGCTCGAAGCCATGCTCGAGGCAGGAGTTAAATATTTCATATTTTCATCGAGCGCGGCTGTTTACGGCGAGCCCCTGGAGACGCCAATACCTGAAACTCATCCTTTAAACCCTATCAATCCTTACGGTCAGACAAAACTCTTTGTGGAAAAAATCCTGGAGGACTATGAGAGAGCCTACAGCCTCAAATTTGTCTCGCTCCGCTATTTTAATGCTGCCGGCGCAGACCTCGAAGGCCAGCTTGGAGAAATGCACGAACCAGAGACCCATCTCATCCCCAATATCCTTCTCTTCCTCCTGGGAAGGAAGGAACACTTTGACCTTTACGGCACTGATTTTCCCACTCCTGACGGAACTGCTGTCAGAGACTACATCCACATCACTGACCTGGCCAGAGCCCATGTTCTTGCCCTGGAGTACCTTCTCGAAGACTCGAGCAGCGAACTCATAAACCTGGGCGCAAACAGAGGCTATTCTGTGCTCGAGATTATCGAGAAAACAGAAAAGGTAACGGGCAGGAAAGTCAGGGCCAGAAAAATGCCGAGAAGAAAGGGTGATGTGCCGGTCCTTCTTGCCTCAAACGAAAAAGCGAAAAGCTTACTCGGCTGGAAGCCTGAACACTCGGATATAGAAACCATCATCTCCACTGCCTGGGAATGGCACAGAAAACAGAGCTGACATCCCAGAAATTTCACCCTTCATTTCACCTTCTAAGGCTGTTGTCAGTTTCCTGGAAAAAATGTTAAAAAATACTCCAGAAAATTTCATGAGCCGGCTCCGCGGTCATGAACATTTATCCCGGGAAGCATCTTTTTTCCCGTGATAAATGAGTACTATTTTTCTCTTAGATGAAAGGTCTTTGGGAATGGATGAGCGACCTTGGAAGATTTAGCCTTCACGAACCGCTCTTCGAGGGTACCCGACGTAGTCGGGAGCCGAGGACTGTTTGAGCACGAGAGAGAATTATGTAATAGGCCACCTTACGACAAAAGTGCATTTGTTATTCGGACAGAGTATTGGTGCGCAGTTCCGCAGGCTCCGAGAAGAGCGGTGAGTGAATGGCGTGAAAAATCTGAGGGGAGCGAAGCCATTCCCAAAGACCTTTCATCATCACGGAAAAAAGATGCTTACTTTATCCGGGTTATTTGACTCTGATTTGTTTTAGTGTTATAAACTTCTCTTAAAAAAAGAAATGGAAGCAAAGCGCAGACCCTTCATTGCCCTGAAGCGGAGAGTAAACCTGCAAGCTTGAGAAGAGGGGGCGTTCGAAGCCAAACCCATCCATCAGGAATAGAGGATGCAATTATCTCGCTCTCCATCCTCTGCTCTGCCAATCCTGTGACAAGGGCTCCTCTAAAACCTATGGGGGCAAGACGGTGGATTTCTCGAGGAAACTCTTGAGAGGCCAGCATTTATCTCTGGTTCCGCTTCCTGGATGGACGACTGCGAGCTTCTCCTTTGAGACCAGGGCCTTTTCCCCGAGGAGCTTCAAACCATCTTGCTTTTGCTGTGTGGTGAGAGGCAGAAGGAGGCATTCGTTAAAGGAAGGGAGTGGGACTTTTTCATCGGGCAAAAACTCAGCGGTCTTTTGAAAGAAAAAGGTGCTGAGAGGACCATGATAGGCCTGGTCGCAAACTATAAATCGGCATCGTCCCTTAAATCGTGAGATGCACAATGTCTCAAGGTTAAGAGAGTCCTTTTTTTGCATCCATCCCAGGATCATGGAAAAGCCCTCAAGCCAGCAGGTAATGTCCTCCGGGTAAGGTGGAGAAGCAAAGAGGGGAGCGAGCTTCGAAGCACCTGCCGAAATAATATTGTCCACAACACCTGTCTCTTTAAGGATAAAGCCATACTCTTCGCGGCAGACGAGCGTGATAGAACAGGGATGGAGAGTCTTTCGTAAAAGATTTATAGATGGGAAGGTAATCAGTAAATCACCCAGCCCGCCCATCCGAAATAACAGCATTGAGTTCATTCTCTACATTTTATAAAAAAAGATGAAAACTCAAAACAAAATATGCCTCGTTTCACTTGGCAAAGGTTTCGAGGTTTCAAGGAGTCAAGGTTTCAAGGGTTTCTTATCCAGTGAATCAATTAAAGCCTTGAGCATCCTCTCCACTTACCTTGCCAGTTCACGTCCAATTTTAAAAAAACTTTCCAATTCCTATAATTAAATATAAACGGGGGTTAGATTCGATAAAGAGAGATAACAAAGTGTTACTTGCTCTAGAGTGATGCCATTTGCTTTTTCGCATCTTCAACCTCGGAAAAACCGGGGTCAGCATCTTTCCAGAGGTCAAGGAATTTCTCGTAATGCTCTATGGCTTTGCCTTTCCAGTCTTTTTGCTCATAAATCTTTCCCAGCATGTAGAAGCTCTTGGCGTATATATCTCCCCAAGAGAGTCTTCCTGAAGTAAGGGAAATTATTCTTTCATACTCTTCTCGTGCCTTCTCTAAATCTTTTGTCTTATAATAAGCTAAAGCCAAAGAATCAATAAATAATGCATGATCATCTCCTGATCCGTTTTGATATGATAGCAAGGACAAAGCTCTTTTAAAATATTCAATGGCTTTAGAAAAATTCCTTCTTTCAAGCTCTATATTTCCCATGAGAAGGAAGTAAAATCTCATGACTTTCTTGTTCATTCCTTGTTCGATTAGTTCTTTAAGCTCATCCGCTACTCTAAGCGCCTCGTCCATTGAGTTCAACTTTAAATGAGTATAGCCTTCCCAATATAAAATCCTTATCTGTCTACCTATTCCCCCTGCTTCAACAGCATTACTCCACGATCTATTACATTCTTCCAGAGCTTGCTTGAAATTTCCTGTTTTGAGATACAAATATGCTAAATATGAATGAAATCTCGACGCCCAGTCTTTTTCACCCATCTTTTCTGCCAGTGTAATTCCCTGTTTAGCTTGCTCTCTTGATCTTTCGAATTTTCCCTGCAATAGGCATAAATCTGCAAGTTTTTGTCTGCCAGTTCTTTGATTTGCGGGTTCGTCTATTTCTAGAAGCTTTTTATATTCTTTTTCTGCTTTGATCAAATCCCCTTTATAAAGGTGAATATTACCCTTAAGAGAGATATTACTAGGATTATTCGGATTAAGGGAAATCGCCTTATTTATCTCAGCCATGGCCAGGCCAAACTCCCTCTGACACAGATAATTATGGGTTAATTGCCAACGGATCCAAAAATGATCTGAAATATCACTGAGATAATTCTGAAGAACTTCTTCAGCTTTTTCATACATTCCCTTAGCCCTGTATGCCCATGCTATATTCTCATAAGAATAAGGATTTTCAACTTTATTCTTCACATTCACTTCCAATCGTTCTATGGCCTTATCCCATTCTTCCAGACTACTGTAGTATAAAAGCCCCAAGCTGTTATTTCCAATCCAATCTTCTGGATAAAGCTCCAACAGTTTTCTGTATGCCTCAATAGCTTTATCATAGGTCTTTTCTGACTGTCTGTAAAAATCTCCTTGGATTCGAAGGCGCTCTCTTTCGGATATTCGATCTGTCAATTTCATTGCCATTTGAAAGTACTTCTTTGCCTCCGAGTTATAACGCATCGTCCCGTAACACCAGGCCAGGCCGTAGTAGGCCATGGCAAACTCAGGATCGATTTCTATCGCTTTTTCTCCTATGAGGATTGCTTTTCGGTAATCTCCTGAGTAGTAATGCTTCTCCGCTTCGCTAAAATATCTATACGCTTGGGGAAAGCTGGTCGTGATCTTTCCCACTTCCATATCGATGTCACCGGCTATCTCCTCTTCGGAGAGGTTAAAATTCTCCTTGATCTTCATTGTTAACTCATCCACCATGGAAAAGATCTTATCTTCCGTACCTTCTGCCCATTCAGAAGTTACAAGCTCCCCACTGCTTGCATCCTGAAGTGTAATATTTATTCGAAAAAGATTACCTGCTTTGGCGTAATTTCCCTGTAATATATGATTGACAACTCCTTGAGCCGCTACCTGCTTTATCTCTTTATAAGAATAATCCTTCGCCTCTAGAAGATTCAACTTCCGCATAATAATGAAAAGTCTGTCCTTAGCTAAAACATATATATATTTCGATTGAGAAAGGTCGTCTATCATCAAATCAGAAAGAGCATTTCTCCAAAAATCTAAGTTTTTATCTCCAGTGTTATTTTTAAAGTACAAGATGGCCAGAGAAGGTCTACCCGAGGTAGCTAAAGGAATAGTATCCTTTTGGGGAAGAAGCTGCCAGATTACCACTGTAATAATAGCAAGAGCAACAACCAGAGCCGGAATAAAGAGCTTTTTTCGGATTATTGCTGTAGCGAAAGTTCTTCGCCTTGGTCTAATCTTCGTTCCAAGGGGGGAGCCCTCCTCTATGTTCCTCAGATCAGCAAGAAGATCCTCAGCAGTCTGATACCTTCTCTCTCTATTTTTCTCCATGCATATCAGTATCAAACGACTAAGCTCCTTTGAAACCTCAGGATTGAGCTCCCTCGGTTCCGAAGGGACTTTTGTCTTGTGTTTTAAAGCTACGCTTAGAGCTGAATCTCCTTTAAATGGGACACTCCCTGTCACCATCTCATAGAGAATCGATCCTAAGGAATAAATATCCGACCGCTGATCTGCCTCCTCTCCCTCTGCTTGTTCAGGAGAGATGTAATCCGGTGTTCCTATCATCATCCCTGTCGCAGTCACTCCTGGAGCCTCAATAGAACGGGCTATCCCAAAATCCATGATCTTGGCATTGCCTTTCTCATCTATCATGATGTTCTGTGGCTTTAAATCCCGGTGCACTACTCCTAACTCATGAGCCACAGCCAGTCCTTCACATACCTGCTTGGCTATTGAAATTGCTTCTTCTTCTGTTAAATTTCCTTTGCTACGAATGAAGCTTTTTAAATCCTCACCTGCAACATACTCCATAGTGATAAAAGGGATTCCTTCCTCCTCATGGAAGTCATGCATGCGGCACACATTCTTATGCGTAATCTTGCGAGCAAGTTTCAATTCATTCCGGAATCGCTCAATCATTGCCTGATCTGAAGCGATTTCAGGTTTTATGAGTTTTAATGCAACTTCTTCCTTAATCTTCTTATCTTCCACCCTGTAGACCTTACCCATGCCTCCTTTTCCAAGCTCTTCAATGATTTCGTATCTTCCTGCAAATATACTCCCTCTAGTTAATTCTTCAGTGGGTGCTTCGAGAGTCTCAGTGTGAGAAATGGAGATTTCCTCTGAAGGATGAAGACGTGCTGCACACTTTTTACAGAATTCTGAATCAGAGGTGTTCTCGGTTTTGCATTTAGGACACTCTACTCCCATTGTTCCCCTTTATTATGCGGCAAAAGGATAACAATTTGTGAGAGGAGTGTCAAATTGAATACTCAGGAGTGTTACTGGCTAAATTGTACGAGCAAAAAGGCTGGAAAGGCCAAGCCATAGAGCATTATGAGAAGTTCCTCGACCTCTGGAAAGATGCTGACCCTGTTAAATACATAATGATCTATCAATGCTCACAATATTAGGAGACCACATCTCTCTGAATGAATAAACGTGTTCTATTGCCAATTATTTAACAGGGCGAGCAATGACCTTATATCCCGTCACTTTGGGACAAGCTCTAATCCTCATACAGCGCATCAAGCTGAGTTCTGTACTTTTCCGTTACTATTAAGATAGGAAATTCGTTTTTGTCTTTGCTCCAAATCTTTCACAATTTTCCCCA
>JBHIDX010000013.1:0-43584 GCA_046760305.1 Candidatus Aminicenantales bacterium | reverse complement strand
GGCTCAGATTATCTCTAGTTAATAGCCACCTACATTTTTATCCTTCAATTATTTATAAATTTATCACCAGCAAAAAATATTATCTATATTTTTTTTAGGTATAATTCAGGCTAGTTGATTAGAGCATTGAAGAGCAGCTTGAAGGTGCCGTGAGTCTGGCATCTATGCTGGGTTCTGAACCCGATGAGGATAACTTTGCCCTTACCAAATTCTGCACTC
This sequence comes from Candidatus Aminicenantales bacterium, assembly GCA_046760305.1. GTDB lineage: Bacteria > Acidobacteriota > Aminicenantia > Aminicenantales > Aminicenantaceae > JBHIDX01. The sequence continues at coordinate 43,365 of JBHIDX010000013.1, read as the reverse complement.
ACCATAGCTGCCTTTCTGGAAATGTGTTCTTCCCCTATAAGCCAGCCACTTTGAAGAATATCTTTTTCAAGATAGCGGACAATGGTCCGGTATCTTTCGTTATGCTCTCCAGGGATTATTTCGAATGCCTGGTTTGACCAGAAAAGGACAAAGCCTTCAGAGGGCATCCCGTAGGCCAAAGGGTGGCTGTTGTCGAACTCGACTCTGAGTGTTGATCCCGGACAGAAGAATTCTTTTGAATTCAGGTTCGAAAGAGCATTGCTTACGTTGAGACCGAATTTATCGATAGCAAAGCTACAGGCTTCACCCAGAGTTATCAGAGTGCCACCCTTCTCAACGAATGATTTCAAGGCTTTTACTCCTTCTTTTCCTATACCGCTTTTATACTCAGAAGGAACATTCGAGACATATCGCCTGTATCTCTCAGGAATTTCACCTGTGATCATCCCGGTTGAGTCATGAGGAAGAATGATGACTTCGTACTTTTCATTCAGGTTTCCGTTTTTTATCTCCGCATCCATGAGTGATTTATAAGGAAATGCGAATTTCTCAAGAAGAAGTCGCGTCCATCCCTCATCCATGTTACCACCCCAGTAGCGCTGATACATCCCGGTTCTCATTCGCTTGACCCGATGGAGCCCTTCTTTTGGCACATTTGGAAGAGGTCTGAAATCAACACCTGTTCTCTCGGCCACTTCTTTGAGGAAAGCTTCTTTCCCTCCAGCGACGATAAAGTCTCCTGCCCCGAGTTCTGAATTCCCTCTCTCAACACGCTGAACTGAGATTTTTTTGTTGAGCAAAAAATTCACCGCCTTAAAGCTGTCGTTCAGCCTTCCATCAAAAACGTACGCCAAGCCACCAGAGATGACTTTACCTTTGAGCTCTATCTGGCTGGCGACTATCCTGAAGTCGCCGTTAACCTCACTGTTAACTGAATCAACCCGGACACCCATGAACTCGTTCATGGTGTGGGTAGCCAGGTCATAGGGCCTGAGTGGAGTACCATCCTTAGCCCGCGTCCACTCGTTGTCAGGGTATCTCGTCCGGCCGAGCAGATTTCTGATAAGACCCATCTTGGGCTGGGCCAGAGAAATTAAAAACGAACCCTGCGGATAGATAATACCGTTGATCGTGAATTGCTTCCTCGCCTCCTTGATTTCTATACCCGAGAGAAGAAGCCTGTTTATCATCTTAAGCGCTGTCAAAGGGTCGTGCTGAGTGCGGGGAATAACATAAGCGCATGGTTTTCCACTTGCACCGCGCTCTGTCTGTCGTTTGGCTTTCAGGTAGGCGTTCCAGAGCACAGTCTCTCTGTGTCTGGCAGCAAGGTCAAGGAGAGCCCAGGCCGAAATTTTTTCCTGTTCGACAATATCACGCAATCTCCACCAGCCGCCAGGCCAGGGATGGGGAAAGTTTGTCTGGGCCTTATAAGATGGGAATTGTCTTGCATTTCCCCGGAGCTGCTCAGGATGAATATATATAGGCGTGGCCAGTTTAGCAGTGGCTGATTCGGTAAGCATTCCGGCAATGTTATGGAAGGGAGTAATCCAGTGCCAGCCAAAGTGTCCCCACCCTGGAAACTGGGCATCGTTAAGAACTCCGGTCTTTCCAGCTTCTTCCAGCTTATAAGCGATGTGGGCACCGTACCAGCTTATCTCACGCCAGATGAGAGGGTCAGCGTAAGGACGAAGCGGATCGCAGTAAGGAGGAACATAGAACCTTGCTCCATAGCTTCCCATGTGATGATGGTCGATGTAAGCCTGTGGAATCCAATCTCTAAACATAATCTTGGCCGCATAAAGGGATTCAACTAGGTTTAGATAGTCGCCGTCCCGATTGTTATCGTGGCCCGCGTACTTGTGGTATAGCCAGGGAAGAGGCGCACCTTCATACTCAGTGCCAAGCGTTTTTCGGTACCAGTCAGTGACCATTATCTGACCGTCAGGGTTGAAGCAAGGAATGAGCAGAAAGATGACATTATCCAAAATTCGCTTTGTTTCCTCATCCTTCTTTGTCAAAAGATCGTAGGTGAGCTCAGGTGCCATCTGAGTACCCCCGATCTCAGTGGCATGGAGACTCATAGACTGACAGATAACCGCTTTCCCCTCGTCGATGAGTTTAACAATCTCTTGATCAGAAACTCCACGCGGGTCGCTGATTCTTGCATTTACTTCCTGCAGGTGCTTGAGGTTGGCCAGGTTCTCTGGAGAAGAAATTATAACCAGCAGGAAGGGATTACCCATGGTTGAGGGGCCCATATTCACAACCTTGAGTTTGTTACTTTCTCTCTCCAGGAGCCTGTAGTAGTCCACGATTCTGTCCCAGCGGGCAATCTTCCTCTCACTTCCCAGTCTGAACCCGAAAAACTCCTCAGGAGAGGTAACCTTTCCCTGGGCCGCAAGCGGATAGAGTGCACTGCCTGTCCATAAGGCCACAAGGAGAAGGAAGGTATTAAAAGCACGAAAAGACGTGGTCATCTTTCTCATCTCACTTACCTCCTTTCTTCAGACCATCACCCACTTAATATTAAAAATAAGCTCCCATTGCAATAAAAAAAATCTTACTTACGCTCTTTTTGAAATAGATGGCGATGGAAATGAAAAGAGAGCTGAGATAAAAACTAGAGGCCTTTGCTCATGGCTGCCAGGAATTCCTCGTTTGTCTTTGTCTTGGACATCTTCTCCAGAAGTAATTCCATGGCTTCGACTTCACTCAATTGGCTGAGAACCTTGCGCAAGATCCAGATTCTGTTCAGTTCTTTCTCATCGATGAGAAGCTCTTCCTTCCGGGTGCCTGACCTGCTTATGTCAATCGCAGGGAAAAGACGCTTGTCAACAAGTCTTCGGTCAAGGTTTATCTCCAGATTTCCAGTTCCTTTAAACTCTTCGAAGATAACCTCATCCATCCTGCTCCCGGTGTCGATGAGGGCTGTAGCCATGATGGTCAGACTCCCACCCTCCTCCACCTTTCGGGCAGAGCCGAAGAATTTCTTGGGCTTGTTCAGAGCATTGGCATCAATTCCTCCCGAGAGTACTTTTCCAGAAGGAGGAATGATGGCATTATGGGCCCTTGCTAGGCGGGTGATACTATCGAGGAGAATTGTCACATCTCTTTTTAGCTCTACCAGCCTTTTTGCTTTTTCGAGTACAATATCAGCCACCTGAGCATTCCGGATTGGTGGCTCATCAAAGGTTGAGGCCACAACTTCTCCCTGCACACTGCGCTGGAAGTCTGTTACTTCTTCGGGTCTTTCAGCTACCAGGAGGACGATAAGAAAGACTTCAGGATGGTTCTTCTCGATTGACTTGGCAATAGTTTTCAAAAGCGTTGTCTTTCCTGCTCTTGGCGGGGAGACAATCAGTCCCCTCTGCCCTTTCCCGATCGGGGTGAGTAATTCCATTACTCTGGCATTGAGATTTTTCGGGTTCCCATCCTGAAGTTTTATCTTCTCATGAGGGTAAAGAGGAGTGAGGTTTTCAAAATAAAGATTTCTCCTTGATTCAAGCACCACATCGGGATGAAGGAAATTTATGGCTTCAATCTTGATGAGGGCAAAATACTTTTCTCCGTCTTTGGGAGGTCTGACCACTCCTGAGACCGTATCGCCGGTCCTCAACTGGAATTTCCTTATCTGTGAAGGTGAGACATAGATATCATCTTGACTGGGAAGATAGCTGAATTCAGGAGCTCTCAGAAATCCGAAGCCGTCATCCAGACACTCCAGAACTCCCTCTGAAAAAAGCAGTCCGTTTCTTCTGGCCTGTGCCTCCAGTATTTTGAAGATAAGATTATGCTTTTTCGAATTCTCTATCTCCTCCTCAGATACTCCAACTTCAACCGAAATTTTTTCCAAGGCAGACATATTCTTGTCTTCGAGTTCAGCTAAAGTGTATTCTTTCATTTTCTACCTCTCCCATGAAAATTTTGATTTAGACGGTAAGAACTATTTGATTATTTAATTTAATACCAGTGATTTACGCGACTTTTTAGTCTCCTCTCTTCCTTCCCTCTCCTCTTCCATTTCCGCTGAAACTTCCTCCTTCTCCTCTTCTTTCTGCTTCTTGGGAGGCAATTCTCCTTTGAGTGCAATCTTCAACACCTCATCCATAGAATCAACAAGATGAGTTTTTATTTCTTTTTTTACTTTCTGGGGAATGTCTTTCAGGTCAGGTTCATTATCTACAGGAAGAATTACTTCTGTGATTCCTGCCCGGTGAGCTGCGAGCAGTTTCTCCTTTATTCCCCCGATAGGAAGGACTTTCCCCTTGAGGGTTATTTCTCCACTCATGGCTACCTTTTTGTTAACTGGAATGCCGGTTAATAGAGATATGATTGAGGTGGCAATGGTTATTCCTGCTGAAGGGCCTTCTTTAGGGGTGGAGCCTTCAGGAACATGAATATGGATGTCGAAATTCTTGTGGAGGTCTCTGGCAAGCCCAAGCTCGTATATTTTTCCTTTTACATAACTGAACGCAGCCTGGGCAGATTCCTGCATTATCTCTCCCAGATGACCGGTCAGGGTAAAATTACCTTTCCCGTGCACCTTGGTGCTTTCGAAGGTAAGAAGCTCGCCTCCAAATTCTGTCCAGGCCATCCCGATGGCTGCCCCGATTTCATCGCGTTTGTCAATCTCCGGTCTCCTGAATTTCGGAATACCCAGATATTTCTCGAGGTTCTTCTCTGTAATCCTGGCCTTGTAAGCTCTTCCTTTGACGACAACTTTTTTCACCACCTTGCGGCAGATTTTTGTTATCTCCCGCTCAACATTTCTCACCCCTGCTTCTCTCGTGTACTCCCTTATCAGCTTGTGAAAAGCCTTATCATCTACCTTGAGGTTGTTCTCCTTCAGGCCATGAATCTTCATCTGCTTGGGAAGGAGAAAGTGTTTGGCAATCTGGAGCTTTTCGTCCTCTGTGTAGCCTGGAATGTGGATGACTTCCATTCTGTCGATCAATGCCCTGGGAATGGGGTCGAGAAGGTTGGCTGTGACGATAAACATAACCTGGGAAAGGTCAAAATCTGTGTCAATATAGTGGTCGAGGAAAGTGCTGTTCTGCTCGGGGTCGAGCACCTCCATCAGAGCAGCAGCCGGGTCTCCTCTGAAATCCATGCTCATCTTATCTACCTCATCAAGGAGGAAAACAGGATTCTTCGTCCCTGCTCGCTTGATCATCTGAATTATTCTCCCTGGGTAGGCACCGATGTAGGTCCTCCTGTGACCCCTTATCTCTGCCTCGTCCCGCACTCCTCCGAGAGAAAGACGGACAAAGCTACGGCCCGTTGCCCGGGCTATGGAGCTTCCGAGGGAGCTCTTTCCCACTCCTGGAGGTCCGATAAAACCAAGGATTACTCCTTTGGGATTCTTAACCAGCTGTCGGACCGAGAGGTATTCAAGAATCCTCTCTTTCACTTTCTCCAGCCCATAATGATCATCATTCAGAATTTTCTCCGCTTTTGCCAGGTCTCTTTTTTCCCTCGATTTTTTATTCCAGGGCAGGGAAATTAGCCAGTCCAGGTAGTTACGACAGACAGTTGCCTCGGCTGACATGGGAGGCATGGATTCAAGTCTTTCTATTTCTTTGTAGGCTTTCTCCTCGGCATCCTTGGGCATCCTCGCTTCGGCCACTTTCTGCTTCAGCTCCTCGATTTCATTCGGTTGCTCTTCCTTCTTGAAATTCAGGGCTGAGGGGAGAACTTTCTGCCGGGAATCAAAGGGGGATTTTCGCCTGCCTGATTTTCTCCCTTCTTTTCTCAACTTGGAATGAATTTTTAATATTTCATTCTCAAGAATGTAATTAAGCCTCCTCATCCGTTCAAGACTGTTAACCGTTTCGAGCAGGTTCTGCTTTTCCTCAGGGGGAAGATAAAGGTGGGAAGCAATGATATCAGCTATTCTGTCCGGAGTATTATCTCGAAGAGCAGGAATGATGGATTCAAAGTTAGCATTCTGGCTGAGTTTCAAGTAATCTTCAAAAAGGGCCAGGATTCTCTTCAGCATCTCTCTTACTTCATCACCTTCGACCTCGATTTCCTTGAGTTCCTTGACCAGCACTTCATAACAGGGGTAACTATTGAGATACTCAACAATCCGTCCTCTTGTTTTGCCCTCGACAATGATTTTTATGTTCTTATTATCTGTTTTTATGGCCCGTATTACCTTAGCAATAACACCTATTGAATTGATGTCTCTGGGAGTGGGATTGTCGATTGAAGCATCTATCTGGGAGGAGAGAAAAAGCATTTTATCTTTTTCCATCGCTCTCTCGAGCGCACTTATCGAAGAACGCCTGCCGATGATAAAAGGAACGAGTGTTGAAGGAAAGATGACAAGGTCACGCAAGGGGATGAGGGGAATGTTTTTCAAAACTTCGGAGGAGTCTCTTGCATCGCTCATTTCTTTACTCCTGATAATTTTTTATCTTCAAACTGTTCTTTCTCGTTGTGGGAAAAAATAAAGTAGTCCATATCCTTAATAATCATTTCTCTTTGGCTTATCTTATGACAGGCATTGTTGGGTTTTGGGAGAATCTCTTTCGATTCTCGCTACTCTATAATCAAGGGGATGCCTGGAATCATTGAGGGCCTTAGTTATATAATTATAGCTTGTTTTACTAAAAAGTCAACTGTCTTTTTCATCAAAATACTCTCCCTTAGCTCTTCCCTTCTCCCCTGCCTGTTGATATCATCGACAACTTTTGCCACAGAAACTCTGTTTGCTTCTGCAATTGACTTCATCTCTTCGTCCTCATCTTCCTCTGTAACCTGAATGCTTTCAGCCTCAGCAATCTTCTTTAGAATAATATGATTTCTCAGGTTTTTTTCTGCTTGTTTCCGCGTTTCTTTCTTCAATTTCTCGATTATCTCCTGGGTCAGGTCTTGTCGTGGAACCTGTTCTAGGTGACGTCTGAGAATTGACATATTTTCTCTCTCCACCAGACTCTGGGGAAGCTCGAGCGATATTTTCTCTGATATTTTATCTATTATCTCCTCGGCAATTTCATTCCTAGCTGTTTTTTCCTTCGAAGCCAGTATTTCCTCTTTAATTTTTTCCTTTAAATCATCTAAGTTTTCGTACTCCCCCAGGCCTCGGGCAAAATCATCGTTTATGGGGGGAATATTTTTTTCTTTTATGGATTCTATTTTTATCGTGTACTCAATAATTCTTCCAGCCAATTTTTTGTTTTCATCTTCTTTTCCATAACTGACAGAAAACTTGCATTCCTCGCCTTCCTTTAAGCCCAGGATGCTTTCATTCAGCTTTTTTTCATTATCGGCATGACCGGCAAGGATAACCACTTTTTCAGTAGGCAGATACCTTTTTGTTTTTGCATCTTTTCCTTTAACCTCGGCAACCACATAATCCCCTTCAACCACTCCCCTTCCCTTCACTGGCGTGTACTCGGCAGAGTTCTGCTGTAATTTATGGAGTGAATTCTTTATCTCTTCATCAGTGACAACTGGTTCTCTTTTTTTAACTTCGACTCTTCTGTATTCGGGGAGCTTGAATTCGGGCCAAACCTCGAATGCAGCCTGGAACTTAAGAGGTTCGTTTTCGCGGAACTTCAGGTCCTGGATGGCTGGTAGATTGACTGGAATCAGATTATGCATTTTCAGCTCTTCCTTGAGCACGTCCGGAACGACTGAATCGATAAAAGTCTTCTTTATTTCAGGGAAAAACATCTGCTTAACCAGCTCTGGAGGGGCTTTTCCGGGCCTGAAGCCGTGAATCTTCGCCCTTGCTGCATACTGCCTGACAATCTTTTTAAATTCCTCCTCCACTTTTTCTCTGGGGATTTCAACCTCTATCTCTCTTTTGCTCTGGCTGATTACCCTTACACTGCTGTGGCTTGTTCTTTGCTCTTCTCTCATTCTATTTTCCTTTCTTCAGATAAATAAAGAGGCTATTCTTTCCCTTCAATGCCAATTATTTTGACAAAGACAGAAAATGGGCAGAGCGGGATTCGAACCCGCACTCCTTGATCAGGAACTAGGTCCTAAGCCTAGCGCGTATACCAGTTTCGCCACCTGCCCATATATTGCTTGTCGGACCCGGGTCCGGCTAAAGCGATTAAAAAACAGGATCACACCAAGGTTAGCCAAGATAATCAAATTCTACTCACAAGCAATGGTTTCTCAGAACTCTTTTGCTGAAAAAGATTTTATTTTATGTATTTCTTAAGTCTACTGGCAAGACTGGCATCAACGTTCATCAGTTTATTGTAGACTTGCCTGGCGCTGTAGTTATCCTTGAGGTTAAGATAGGTAATGGCAAGATTGTAGAGAGCGAGAGAATAATCGGGCCTGAGCTCAACGCTCTTTCTGAGCGGCTCGAGAGCAGCCTCAAAATCTTTAAGCTGCATGTAGCCAACTCCAATATTGTACCAAGCATCTGCGTTATCAGGAGTAATTTCAACGAATTTTTTGAAAGCCTGAATTGCTTCTCTGTATTTTTTCTGGTTAAAATAGCTGAGGCCAATATTATAATAAGCAACATCGTAGTTGGGATTTATGGTTAGAGCTCTCTTGAATGTTTCGACAGCCTTATCGTAATTTTCAAGCTTTAGGTACATAATTCCCAGGTTATAAACTGCCAGTTCTGAGTCTGGATTAAGCTCAACAATCTTCTCAGCTGCCTTGATTGCCTTCTCGTACTCGCCCACACCATCATACATCCTCACAATTTTTCCGTAAAAGTAGGTTTCCTGGTCAGGCTTAAGCTCACACAGCTTCTCGTATTCTGCTGCAGCTTCATCATATCTTTTAGCTATCTGGTAAGTCTCCGCCAGTTTGAGGTGGATACTATCATCATCTGGCCTCTCTTCCAGAGCTTTGAGGTAGGCTTCTACAGATTCATCGTAATTTCCGGTCTCTTTGGCACAAACTCCGATGCGCAGATACCCGGCCCACTTCGACTCTGGCTCCAGCTCTACATACTTCTTGTACATCTCAAGAGCATTGGCAAAATCTTTCAGCTCCTCGTAAGCATTCCCCAGTTGATAATAGGTGTCGATGTTGTCCGGGTTAAGCTCGAGAGCCTTTTTTAAAGGTCCGATTGCGTCCCGGTAACGATGCATTTTCATATAGACAAAACCTAATCCATAATGAGCTTCTTCACGCTGCGGGTCGAGCTCGATAATTTTTTTATAGCTTGAAGCGGCAGATTCATAGTATCTTATCTGAAAGTTGGCAGAGGCCAGGCTTGAATAAGCTTCGATGTTATTTGGTTCTGCCTTAACAACTTTCTCTAGGTAATTTCTTGCTTTGCCCGGCTCACCAAGAAGCAGAAACACCCTGCCGGCAAGAAAAGCTCCTTTCGGGGTTGAAAGATAGTTCTCATGACCCCAGTTTTTGAAAGATGCAACTCTCCCGCTTTTTATGAGTGGCTTTACCTGATTGACGGGAATAAAAAACTCAAGCCCTGTTCCCAGGTCAACTGCAACTCCTACCACCTCTCCTTCTATGTTGAAAAGCGGTCCACCACTGAAACCCTCCCTGAAAGTAAGCGAAGCCTGGATAATTCGCCGTGTTGGATTGAGCTCTAGAATATCGATAGCACTTCCTTCTGAAACCACAATCTCCCTTCCTCCAAGAGCAAAAATTCTGTTCCCCCTTCCCAAATTATCGGAGTTGCCGATAGTAAGTGCCGGAGCTTTTCCTCTCATCTTCAAAACTGCCAGGTCTAAGTCCTTATTAACCTGGATAATACCTTCCAACTTGATCTTTTTTCCCTTGGCATTCCTGGCTTCAACTGAATAAGCATTGCTCACCACATGGTAACAAGTGACGACCAGGTCACCAGGACCGACAACAAAACCTGCACCAACAGCCACTTCTGTTTTTCCCTCACTGAGAGCAACTATGGAGAGAACGCTATTCTTGTTTTTTTCGAAAATATTCGTTGCCTCCTGAGTCTGAGAGATGAGTATTCCCCAGCTAAAGAGAAACAAGATATTGAAAGCAAAGATTTTCTTTTTCAAAAACCTCATTCTCTCCTCCTTTTATTGAATGAAAACCTCTTCACTATCAATAGAAAACATACATTCTTGAAAAAATTATGTCAAATCCTCTTCTCCAGTCCACAATGTACCAAGGCGATGTTGACAATTGCTAAATGTTTGATTAGCTTAGGGAAAAAATGAAAAAGAAAAAAGCCCTTTTCGGTTATTCTCTGACTCTGGGAAGTATAGTCTTCTTGCTGGCTTTGATTTTTCTTGCTCCCTTTCTCAAAAGTAGATACGAATCCGTGAGCGCACTTATCTATTCCGTGTTCTCACCTGTCTGCCACCAGATTCCTTCCCGCTCCTTCTTTCTTTTTGGTCATCCTCTGGCCGTGTGTGGAAGATGCCTCGGCATTTATGTCGGGTTTCTAGTTGCCACCCTGACTTATCCCATCATTCGCTCTTTCTTGCAGCTTGAACTTCCCCGCACAAGAACTTTCGTTCTTTTCTCCCTTCCTATTGTCCTGGATACCACGGGAAATTTCCTCCACCTCTGGCTTACTCCCAATATTCCCCGTTTTTTCCTGGGTTTTATCTGGGGTCTTATTCTCCCTTTCTATTTTATTCCCGGTATCACAGAAATGTTACTCATCATCACCAGGGAAAAAGAAAGAAAACCTTGAAAAACATGCTCTAATGCAAATAGAATAATTAAAACTAGCGAAGAGGAGGAATAATGAGCGAACAACGGCCGACAATGATGACTCCAGCTCTTGTTGGTGGAGTAGTGGCTGGATTGCTTTCAGGGATTCCACTCCTAAACTGCCTTTGCTGCCTCTGGATTATCGGAGGAGCAGTTCTAGCCTCATACCTTCTTATTAAGGATTCACCAGTCAAGCTGACTGGAGGAGATGGAGCCATTGTGGGTGTCTTTACAGGTATTGTGGCAGCTGTGGTGGATGCCCTCATCAGCCTTCCTCTTCAACCGCTTAACAAAGAATTTGCCCTGAAAATCATGGACTGGGTCTCAGAGTATGGCCAGGAAATTCCTCCTGGATTGGACTCACTGATTGACAAAAGCTTGGGGAAAATAACCTTTTTCTCCTTCATGTTTGACCTTGTTGTCTCGGCTGTTGTCTTCGCCATCCTCGGAGCCCTGGGTGGAATCATCGGTATCTCCCTCTTCCAGAAAAAGACCCCCCCTCCCTACCCTGGAGAGAGCTCTGGGGGAGAAATTTCAGGCCAGGGACGAACCTGAGAGGAAGGCACAGGAATCAGGTTAAGGCTCTCTAATCACGCGGAAGGTTACTGTTTATCGCTCTGAGGCGCGGATTATTGGTGAGGACAAGCTTCCCCTCAGAGTTGTAAAACTTGTAAATCTGGTTTGAATAACCGGGAATAGATGATTTATTGAAGTATTTCCTCACCTTTCTTATGAAATTGACAGTCTCTTTAAAAGGAGGAATGCCATTATATTTTTCTACCGCTTCTTTGCCAGCATTGTAAGCAGCGAGCACCAGATTTGTGTGTGATTTGTATGTTTTTATCAGCTCTTTGAGGTATTTCACTCCTCCTTCGATGTTTTCCACAGGATCAAAGATATCTTTAACGCCATATTTCCTGGCAGTGGCTGGCATGAGCTGCATCAATCCCTGGGCCCCCTTGGGGGAGATGGCCAGATGATTGAAGTTTGATTCCACAAGTATTATCGATTCAACGAGCGAAGGTGGAATTCCATGTCTCCTGGCTATGGACTGGATGAGGACTCTGTATTTCCTGCTCTGCACATTCTTCTCTTTTGTCCCGCAGAGTAAGGTGAGGGGAAAGAGGAAAAGAATGGCCAAGGAAAAAATGGGGATAAATAAGACTAGCTTTCTTCGACTCACATCTCTTCTCATCTGAATAATTCAGGTCAAGAAATCTCTCTCATCATAAATTATTATCCTCAGGGAATCAATCATCTTCAGGGATGATTTTCAACCTCCCTCAATCACCCGCAAGAGCTAGCTTTTTATTTCATCAATTTCTCGACCAGCGAATAGCTCTGCTCCAGGGCTTGGTTCAGCATCTCAATTTTTGTTCCACCTGCCTGGGCAAAATCAGCGCGGCCTCCGCCGCCTCCACCTAGAAGCGAGGCAAGCTCCTTTATCAGCTCATTAGCCTTAATGCGCTTGGTAAGGTCTTTGCTCACAGCAGAGACAACAAATACTTTATCTTCTTCAGAGGTTCCGAGGACGACAACTCCTGAGCCCAACTTTTGTTTTAATGAATCGGCAAGCTCTCTGACTTCCGTCTTGCTCAGTCCTTCAACCCTCTGGGTGAAGACAGAGATACCGTTTACTTTTTTTACTCTTGCGCGGTCAACTGTCTTGAATCTCTCGGCTGTAAGCTTCTGCTTCAATTCCCTGATCTCGCGCTCCCTCTCCTTTAGCTGATGCTGTAGTCTGCCTATCTGATGAACAATCTCCTTCCTGGAGCTCTGGAGGAAGCTTTGGATCTCATCCATTTCTTCTTCAAGCTCCTGGGTGTATTTCAGCGCCTCTTCACCGGTGAGGGCCTCAATCCTCCTCATCCCGGCCGCAATGCTCGACTCAGACACTATCTTGAAGAGCCCTATTTCACCTGTGCGCTGAACATGCACCCCGCCACAGAGTTCTTTGCTGAAATCGTCCACAGAAACCATCCTCACCTTTTCTCCGTATTTTTCCTCGAAAATAGCCACAGCTTTTTCTTTCAGTCCTTGCTCAAGGGTAGTGATGCGGGTTTTAACTTCTATGTTTTCCCTGATCTTCTCGTTCACAAGAGATTCTATCCTTCTGATTTCCTCTTTGCTAAGGGCAGAAAAATGGGTGAAATCAAACCTCAGGTGGGAGGGAGAAACCAGCGAGCCCGACTGCTTAACATGGTCTCCCAGGGTCTGGCGAAGCGCAGCATGAAGAAGATGTGTTGCTGTATGGTTGCTGCGGATGGCTTTTCTCTCCGAAGCATCAACCGAAGCCTCGACCCTCTCGCCTTCACCCAGCTTACCTGCCAGCACTCTCACCCGGTGGGAAATTAAATCCGGGATGGGATAATAGGCATCCTCGACAATCACAGAAGTGTGAGGATTTTTTATCAATCCCTTATCCCCTACCTGACCCCCTGCTTCAGCGTAGAAAGGAGTTAAGTCAAGTACAACCTCTCCCTTTTCGTTTTCTTTAAGCTCCTTAACTCTTTTCCCATCCCTGAAAAGAGCAACAACCCTTGCCTCAGCTATGTTCTCCTTCTCATACCCGACAAATTTTACTTTAATCTCCTTGAGCTTTTCGAACAGTTTACGCTCCTTCTCTCTCACATCCCCTTTCCAGGAAAGTCTTGCTCGCTTTCGCTGTGCCTCCAGTTCTCTGCTGAATCCGTCAATATCGACTCTCAATCCCTCCTCCTCTGCAATTTCCTGAGAAAGGTCGAGTGGGAAGCCAAAAGTATCGTAAAGTTTGAATATTTTCTCCCCAGGAAGAAAGTCTTTCCCCTTTCTACGGGCTTCCTCTATGTATTCATTCAGGTACCCCAGTCCAGAGGAGAGAGTGAGCGAGAAGCGCTCTTCCTCAGCCAGGCAGAGCTTTGAGATGTATTCTGTTGAAGCCAGGAGCTCGGGGTAAGCGTCCTTCATCAGGTCACTAACCCTGCCCACAAGCCTGTAAAGGAAGGGCTTCTGGAGCCCGATTGAATTCCCGTGACGATAAGCGCGGCGGATCAGCCTTCTCAAAACATATCCCCGACCGTCATTAGAGGGCAGAATACCATCTCCTATCAGAAAAGAAACAGCTCTCACATGGTCAGCAATGATGCGCACCGAAACATCTCCTTCTTCATCCGCTGGATACTCTCTCTGGGAAAGCTCGCAAACCGACTCGATAAGGGGCATGAAAAGGTCTGTCTCAAAGTTGCTCTTTTTTCCCTGGAGCGCAGCAGCGGTTCTTTCCAGCCCCATACCCGTATCTATTGAAGGCAAGGGCAGGGGATGAAGCTTTCCATTCTTGTCCTGATAAAACTGCATGAAGACTAGATTCCAGAGCTCAGAAAAGCGGTCACTCCCCTTCTCGATCAAAGTGTAAGTCTCGCCCTCCTCTATTTCCTCTCCAAGGTCATAGTGAATTTCAGAACAAGGACCGCAGGGCCCTGTTTCCCCCATTGCCCAGTAGTTATCTTTCTTCCCGAAACGGAATATTCTTGCGGCTGGAACGCCGATTACCTCATTCCAGATGCGGAATGCTTCCTCGTCCTCTTCATAAATTGTGGGATAGAGCCTTTCCTCCTCCAGCCCGAAAACACGACTAACAAGCTCCCAGGCGAACTCGATTGCTTCCTTTTTGAAATAATCGCCAAAAGAGAAGTTGCCGAGCATTTCAAAAAAAGTATGGTGCTTGGAGGTCTTTCCTACCTGCTCGAGGTCATTGTGCTTGCCGCTGACGCGCATACATTTCTGGACAGAAACAGCTCTGGTGTAACTCCGCTTCTCGAGGCCTAGAAACAAGTTCTTGAACTGGTTCATACCCGCATTGGTGAAAAGGATGGTCGGATCATCCTTGGGAAGAAGAGAAGAACTCTTGACGATTTTATGTCCGCGGTGGGCGAAAAAGTCAAGGAAAGTCTCTCTTATTTGCTGTGCTTTCATCTACCCTTGTTTATTTCCATCCCTGGCACTCTACTGTTTCTTCATCCCCTTTTCCATCTCCTCAAGAGCCATGTCGGTTGAGGATTGGATACCGGATACTTTGAGTTTAAAATCATCTGGATTTGAAGAATATTTTAAGCCGTCTTCATAGGAGATGAGGTCATCCTTGTAGAGACGATAGATTGACTGGTCAAAAGTCTGCATGCCGTACTGGGAAAAGCCAGCTGCGATAGCATCCTTGATAAGCCCTGTCTTTTCTTTCTCCCTGATACATTCTTGAATGTAGGGGGTGTTGACCATAATTTCAACAGCTGCCACCCTTCCCTCACCGTCTTTGCGGGGGATAAGCCTTTGTGAAATTACGGCCCTTATTATCGAGGAAAGTTGAATTCTGACCTGCTCCTGCTGGTGAGGGGGAAAAACTGAAATCACCCGGTTTATGGTCTCAGGAACATCAACAGTGTGAAGGGTGCTGAAAACCAGATGACCGGTTTCAGCAGCCAGAAGGGCTGTTTCTACAGTTTCCAGATCTCTCATTTCTCCGACGAGGATTACATCCGGATCTTCCCTGAGAGCACTCCGCAGCCCTCTGGAAAAGCTCTGGACATCGATGCCAACCTCCCTCTGGCTGATGATGCTCTCTTCATCCTGGTAAACATATTCTATCGGGTCTTCAATGGTGATGATAGACTCTTTATTGTTGGTATTGATGTGCTGAATCATGGAGGCGAGGGTGGTGCTTTTGCCGCATCCAGTTGCACCTGTGACCAGGACAAGTCCTCTCCTCTCCAGAGCAATCTTCTCCAGAACTTCAGGAAGAAGAAGCTCTTTTATGGTCTTTACCTCGAGTGGAACAACCCTGAGGACAATACTCAGCGTGCCCTGCTGATGGAAAGCATTCCCTCTGAAGCGCCCCTGGTCTTTCAATGTGTAGGCAAAGTCAACATCCAGGTCTCTGGCTAGCTTGTTCTTCTGGTAGTCAGTCATAATCTGGTTGGCAAGCGCCTGGGTGTCATGGGCCGCGAGCTTCGGAAACTCATTCAGAGGAATAAGCTCCCCGTTTATTCTGCTCACAGGATGATTTCCTGCCTTGAAGTGGATATCAGAAGCACCCTTTTTGATTGCTGCTCTTAGCACATGGTCAATATTCATCCTTACCTCGCATCATTTTAAATATATGTCAACCATTTATACCTGTCGTCTCTCCTCCCGTCAAGATAAGCAAAAAATTCATTCTGGAGCTTCTCAGTAATGGGACCCCTTTTCCCCTCGCCGATTTTTATCCTGTCTATAGAGCGGATGGGCGTTATCTCGGCGGCAGAACCTGTAAAAAACACTTCATCCGCGATGTAAAGCATTTCACGGGGGATTGTTTCTTCCACGACCTCAATTCCCAGCTCTGCGGCAAGAGTGATGACCGTGTCCCTCGTTATTCCCGGGAGGATGGAGGCAGAAAGAGGTGGAGTATGTAACTTGCCATTAATGACGAGAAAAATGTTCTCTCCGCTCCCTTCGCTTACGTGTCCCCTGACATTGAGCGCTATTCCCTCCACATAGCCCTCGAGCAAGGCTTCCATCTTTATGAGTTGAGAATTCATGTAGTTTGCACCGGACTTGGCCAGGGCAGGAAAAGTGTTGGGAGCCATTCTCGACCAGGTTGAGACTTTGACATCCACGCCCTCTTCCAGGGCCTTTTCACCCAGGTACTGTCCCCACTCCCAGACGAGGATGGCGCACTTAACCGGATTGGGAAAGGGATCAACTCCGAGAGAACCATAACCCCGGTAGACTATTGGCCTTACATAACAGGCTTTCAGTTTGTTGGCTTTGATGGTTTCGATAACGGCCTGATTGAACTCTTCCTGGGTGTAAGGAATATCCATGCGGTACATCTTGCAGGAATTGAAAAGCCTTCTGATGTGAGCCTCGAGCCGGAAAATAACCGTTCCCTTGGGTGTGGAGTAGGCCCTGAAACCTTCAAACAGAGAACTCCCGTAATGGACTACGTGGGAGGCAACATGAATCTTGGCCTCCTTCCAGAGCACCAGCTTACCGTTCATCCATACCTGGCCATTCTCATTGAAAGGACTCATGTATTACTCCTTTAAAAAAGTTTTATAAAAGATGAATTAAAATTTATGAACAAAAAAGCATCTCTTTTTTCTTTCATAGTATCTTATTATCTTAAACATCTCTGCAAAGTCAAACAAAGTGAAAAAGTATTGCTTTCTTTTCGATGAAATCAGACAACCTCACCGCAATGAGGACAGGTTCTGCTTTTCAAAGGAAGCGGTCGGCGGCAGTTCCAGCAGAGGTCAGTTTTTGTCCTTTCCCTGGCTCTTATCCTGGCCATAATCTCCTCGATTTCAGATACTGTTGACTCTTTCTCTTTAAATTCAGATAATCGCCTCACTACCTCAGAAGCTTTTTTAATCCTCTCTTCAGGGCTCGGAGCCAGACAGTCCATGATAAGCTCGCTGATTTTCCTGGGAATTCTGGTATTCTTCAATCGAGGAGGAGTTATCCTTCCTTCCTGAGCTCTCTCCATTATTTTAAAAGGATCAGGGTCAAAGATAGGCGGCCGGCCGATGAGTATCTCGTAAAAAATGCAGCCTAGAGAATAAATGTCGGAGATATAAGTTGCCTTGCCCATGAACTGCTCGGGAGCCATATAGGGCGGAGAGCCGATTCGAGTCGATGCATAGGGTATGTTGCTCATCCAGACAGAGGTGCCGAAGTCTGTAATCTTGGCCGTACCGTCCTCAGAAATGATAATGTTCGAAGGTCTCAGGTCACGGTGTATGATTTTATTCTTATGCGCATGTTCAACCCCATAGGAAATCTGCTTTATGATGTTTATGGCCATATCAAGCTCAAGTGTTTTTTCATTGATTAGAATTTTTTCCAGTGTCTTCCCCTTGACATACTCCATGACCATGAAAAAAACTCTATTCTCCTTTTCGGCAGAAATCATACGCACGATGTTGGGGTGATTGAGGGCAGCCTGGAGCCTTGGCTCTTTAAGAAGCTTGTAAAGCTCAAGAGATTGTTTATGGGGGACCTTGATAGCAACCTTGATGTTAAGCCAGGTATCCCGGGCAAGAAAAACAGAGCCAAAGCCTCCACTTCCCAGTGATCTCAGTATTTCGTACTTTCCTACCTTCTGTCCCTGGAGAAACATTTTACAGGTTCCAAAAATGAGAAATTAAGGCCAGAGAACACAGGGCTGCAGTTTCTGACCTCAAGGTGTTTTTGCCCAGATTCACCTCTTCGAATCCGTGGCCAAGAATAAGCTCAGCTTCTTTGTCTGTCCAGCCTCCTTCAGGTCCAATAAGGATTAAAACAGAAGAAGGAGGTTTTCTGTATCTCTTCCCATTCTCCTGGAGCAGGATGTCCCTCAAATATTTTCCTCTATTTTCGTGGAGAAAAAGCTTTATTTCCGCTTTTTCCTGAAGAACGAAACTCTCAAGGGAAAGCGGAGGAAGAACAGACGGCAGCCAGGGATTTCCCGACTGCTTTACTGCTTCCCTCACAATCCTCTGCCACCTCTCGATCTTTCTCTCCCCTCCTGCCTCCATTTTCGCTATGGAGCGGGTGGAGATAACGGGAACAAACCTGCTCACACCGAGTTCCACTGCTTTCTGGAGGAGAAATTCAATTTTTTTTCTTCGAAGGATAGAGGGAGCAAGTGTGATTTTCACCCTGGGATATATGCTCTCCTGTCTTTTAAGAAGGTGCAGCTTTGTCCTAGTCTCACCCACCTCCTCGACCCTGGCCAGGTAACTTATTCCCTGAGCATCAAAGAGATAAACTTTCTCGCCTGATGTTACCCTTGCCACAGAGCGGAGATGATGGTGCTCTTCTCCTTCAAGAAATACAAGGGGAGAATCCGGGTCTATTGTTGGTGCAAAAAAGCGATTCGAAGTCAAAAATCTACTCTAATGAAATATTTTTTTTACCTTGTCTATTATGCTCCTGTCCACAGAGTCGATGTTATCCCCCCTTAGCTGGGCAAACCTGTGCAAAAGCTCTTTCTGTTCTTTTGTTAAATTTTTCGGTATCTCCACCTTGACTTTTACCAATAAGTCTCCCTTACCGAAGCTGTTAAGGCTCTTCAATCCCCTGCCTTTGAGACGAAACACATCTCCGGGTTGGGTACCGGGAGTGATTTTTATTGTTTCCGGTTCTTCCAGGGTGGGTACTTCCACTCTAGCTCCGAGGGCTGCCTGAGAAAATGAAATTGGGATTTCACAGTGGAGGTTGTTACCCTCTCTCTCGAAGAATTTATGCTTTTTAACCCTGATAAGTACGTAAAGGTCACCTCTCGGGGCGTGGGGGTCCCCTGCTTCTCCCTCTCCTCCAATCCTCAGCTTGTAGCCGTCGTCGATTCCGGCTGGTATCCTGACTTTTACCGTCCTTTTTGCCCTCACTTTTCCCGAACCCTGACAATCACGGCAGGGAGAGGAAATGATTTCTCCTTGTCCCTGACAGTAGGAACAGGTGCGAGAGATGGTGAAAAATCCCTGACTGTAGCGCACCTGCCCCCGTCCCTCACACTGTGGGCAGATAGCTTTTCTGGTCCCCGGCTTCATCCCTGAGCCATTACACGTGCCGCAGAGCTCTACCCTGTTGAGCTTGATTTCTTTGTCAACTCCAAAGGCAGCTTCCTCAAGAGTAATCTCCACTTCAAGACCAAGGTCGCGTCCCCGCTGAGGAGAGTACCTCTGTCTTCTCTCTCCTCTTCCGAATATATCACCAAAACTGAAGCCAAAGAAGCTCCCCAGAATATCCTCAAAGTCCTCGAATATTGAGGAGTTAAAACCTGAAAAACCGGTGAAACCCTCCCCTCGAAGCCCTTCATGACCGAACCTGTCGTAGACAGACCTCTTTTCAGAGTCAATGAGCACACTGTAGGCTTCTGCTGCCTCCTTAAATTTTTCCTCAGCCTCTTTGTCTCCTGGATTTCTATCAGGATGGTACTTAAGGGCCATGCGGCGGTAAGCTTTTTTTATTTCTTCTTCTGAAGCACCTCTAGAAATTCCCAGTATCTCGTAATAGTCTCTTTTGGTCATCTTCTTATTCTCCGGGTTTTCCTTCTCGGTTTCCGAGCATCTTAACCAGCTCAAAATATTTCCCAAGTTCCTCCCTGTAGATTTCGAGCTCGGCCAGGTTATCGCTCTCAAACGCATCATCTTTGCGGGCAAGGAGACTGTTTATTCTATCCCTATCTTCCTCAGAGAGGTTCTCATCATTCGGGTCATAGTAACTCTGCAGGGATGAAACAAGATTTTTAATCTTGTTTTTTACCTCATGCTTTCGTATCTTCTCTTTATCCTTCTGAGCTTGGGTGCGGGCTTTCTCAATGATAGCTTCCACCTCCTGTGCGGAAAGACCGGATGAAGCCTGGACTTCAATCTGCTGCTCACGGCCAGTATTCACATCACGGGCTGAAACCTTAACCGTACCATCAGCGTCAATCTCAAAAGTGACGTCAATCTGGGGAAAACCAGCAGGGGCAGGCTCAATTCCCACCATGTCGAACATACCGAGTGATTTGTTCTCTGAAGCCGCCTCCCTCTCTCCCTGGAGAACGTGTATTCTCACTCTTCTCTGGTTATGCTCAACTGTCGTAAACTGCTTTGTCCTTTTAACCGGAATGGTTGTGTTCCGTTCTATGATCTTAACGAATGTGTCGTTCTCTGCCTCAATCCCTAGCGAAAGAGGACAGACATCGAGGAGCACAATATCCTTCATCTCACCTTTCAACACACCTGACTGCACAGCAGCTCCCACAGCAACAATCTCATCAGGATTGATGTCCTGAACAGGGTCCTTGTTGAAAAACTCGGTTACCTTTTTCTTGATGAGGGGCATCCTGGTTTGCCCTCCGACGAGAATAACCTGGGAAATATCCTGGGGCCTTAATTTGGCATCTTTTAGCGATTGTTCGAGGTAAGGAATTGTTTTCTCCACAATGTCACAGGTGAGCTCTTCCAGCTTTTCTCTGGTTAATGTTTTTTTCAGGTGGAGAGAGCCTGAGGGTCTTGAGTAGATAAAAGGGAGGTTAATCTCGTACTCAGTGGAAAAAGAAAGCTCTCTTTTTGCCATCTCAGCCGCTTCCTTTATCCTCTGCACGGCAAACTTATCATCGGCGAGATCGACATTATTTTCTTTCCTGAATTCATCAATAAGCCAGTCAAGTATGCGGAGGTCAAAGTCTTCTCCTCCGAGATAAGAATTGCCGTTTGTGGCCAGCACATTATGGACACCGTTATACGTTTCAAGGAGAGTGATGTCGAAAGTACCTCCCCCCATATCGTAGACAGCAATTTTAGCCTTTTCAGCGCTTTGAAGCCCGTAGGCCAAGCTGGCAGCTGTGGGCTCATTGATCACCCGCCGCACCTCCAGGCCGGCAATCTTGGCTGCATCCTTTGTGGCCTGCCTTTGGGTGTCGTTGAAATGGGCGGGAACAGTGATGACAGCCTCCTTGACTTCTTCACCAAAAAACTCCTCTGCACACTGTTTGAGATAGGTAAGAATCATGGAAGAAATTTCCTGGGGGCTGATGACTTCTCTTTCAATTTCAACCATCACATCACCGTTCGAAGCAGGACAGAGCCTGTAGGGCATTTTCTTCTGCGCTTCCTCAGCCTCTGGAGAATCATACTTTCTTCCCATAAGCCTTTTTATGGCATAAACTGTCCTCTCGGGGTTTGTCAGTGCCTGCCTCAGAGCAAGGTTGCCGACAACTTTCTCTCCTGAAGAAAGGAATGTCACCACCGATGGCGTAGTCGACATTCCCTCAAGGTTGGGGATGATTCTTGGCTTCGAGCCCTCAAGATAAGCCATACAGGAGAAAGTCGTTCCCAGGTCAATACCTATTATTCGAGCCATGTCTACTTATCTTTTTTGGGAACGATGACCTTGACCAGAGAAGGACGTAAAAGCCTGTCGTGAAGGGAATATCCTTTCTGGAACTCCTCCCCTATTTCCGGTTCATCCACATCCTCAGACTCTTCGGTCATGAATGCCTGATGAAGGTTGGGATCGAATTTTTTGTCCTTAATTTCGATGGGTTTCACTCCTTTCTTGGTCAGCAAGTCAAGATACTGCTTGTGAATGGCTTCCATTCCCTGCCGAAAACCTTTGGCATCTTCAGAGTTCTCCGCTTTGAGAGCCCTCTCAAAATTATCGAGAACAACTAGAAGTTCCTTCAGAAACTCGCTCAGGGCGTACTTGTAGAAATCATTCTTCTCTCGCTCGATGCGCTTGCGCAGATTTTCCATCTCTGCTGCCAGCCTCAGGTATTTATCCCTGTACTCCTCAACCTCTTTTTTGAGACTGGCACACTCTTTTTCTCGTTTCTTGAGCTTGTGCCTAAGCGATTTTATCTCATGATCCTCGTCTTTGTGCCTGGCGGCTTTTTTTTCACCCTGGTCTGTATCTCCTCCATTTCCTTTGGACATTTGACCTCCTTACTGAGAACTACTTATCGTTTTGCTCAATTTTGTTGCCACGCTATCAACGAGAGGAATGATTTTTTTATAGGGAATCCGTTTTGGACCTATTATCCCCAGAGAGCCCAGCACTTGGTTGTCATAGCCGTAGTGGGAGAGGATAAGGGCACAATCTGAGGCTTCGGGCAGGTTCAGCTCTGAACCGATAAGCACCTTTACTCTGTCAAGACTGATAAAATCTGAGAGAAGGCGGGCAAGCCTGGCTTTCTCTTCAAAATTCTGGAATAATGACCTCAGCCTTTCAAGGTCTCTGAAATCAGGTTTTTCCAGGAACTTTGATGTTCCCTGTAAAAAAATCTGGTTGCCCTCTTCCTCCTGGAATATGTAGGCCCGGACCAGAGAAATGAGCTTGTTGAGAACATGCTCATACCTCAACTTGTACTTTGGAAGCTCTCTCATCAGGTAGTTACGGATAAAAACGAGGCTTTTCCCCTTGAAATTCTGGTTGAGATAATTAGAGGCTTTATCCAGTTCAAGCTGGGTAAAATACTCATTTGTTTCCACAATCTCGGTTAGGACTAGGTTTGAAGTGGTGATGAGGATAGCCATCACCTTTTCATCGGAAATTCTGATGAATCGAAGATGGTGAAAATTCATCCTTGACACACGAGGCGAAAGAACAAATCCGAGGTTATCCGAATACTCAGAGAGAACTTTTGAAACTCTGATGAGCAGGGAATTGAAATCTCCCCTCTCAAGAGAAAATTCCTCTGAGTCGAGCTTCATGTGATGTGGCAGTACCGCTTCCTCAAAAAGGCTGTTGACATAGAAGCGCAATCCTCTATCAGTCGGTATTCTGCCTGCTGAAGTATGAGGCTGGTAGAGAAGCCCCTCCTTTTCAAGACGGGCCATGATGTTCCTGATGGTTGCCGGAGAAAGCGGAAGCCTGCTCTTCTGGGCAATATAGCCAGAGCTGATAGGTTTGCCCAACTTGAGATAGTTCTCGCTTATTATTTTAAAAATGAGTTTGTCTTTTTCTCTTAGCTCGGCTATTCCCACCGTATCACCTCAAGAAAGTATATAACATTTATTCCTGAAAAATTCAATCCTTGAGCGGAGATGAGAGTTGGGAATTATACCAGATGTTGTGGATTATCCACTTCTACCACAAAATAAGCAAAAAACAGCTAATCTAACCTAGGTTAGTTGATGCGGATACCCGCATAGCCCACTACCTGGTCATAATCGCCTGAAGTATCTCCTGAAGTCTGGTATCTCACCAGCTCAGCTTTCTTTGCTCCCAGAATCCTGCAAGCGACAAGGGCAGCGGTGGTGGGCTGAAAGCCGCACATGGATATTCCTTCCTTTCTCACCGTCTCAAAAAGACCTTCAGGGTCGAGGGCAAGGACCTTGTCAATGGCAAGGGTATCTTTCTCGCGCGCTTCTTTTTCACTCACATAGTGGCTCATATCAGTGCTGGCCACAATCAGCACCTCTTTTTTAAACTCCTTGATTCCGGCTGCCACAGCTTCTCCGAGTTCCTGAAGCTCGGGGTAAGAAATGGAAGCAGAAAGAACAACGGGGACGATTGATATGTTTTTCTTAAAGTACTGAATAAAAGGAAGCTGAACTTCGAGTGAATGCTCACCTGAATGAGCTCCCGCATCCTCGGTTACCAGTGATGAGTTATTGATGATAAGTTCGGCCAGTTCTCGCTCAAGCGGCACATCTCCGAGAGGTGTCTCCCAGATACCTTCCTTCATCAATGCAGCCTGAGAGATTATCCCCCCGTGGCTCGGACCAAGGAGAACAAAGAAATCCGGAAGTTCAACAGAAGAAAAAACTGCACCTGCCACCGGACCTGAATAGATAAACCCTGCATGAGGTGAAACCACACACAGAGCTTTCTCCTTTTCTCTTTCAGGCTCAACCATCTCACCCACCATGGCCAGAAGCTCTTTCTCTCTGGAAGGATAGAAATACCCCGCAACAGCAGGCTTTCTCCTCATTTCTTCCTCCTATGGGGTCAGGTCTTACATTATAACATTTTTCAGCATAAGACGATTCTTTTATCCTGTGAATACTAAACAAATTGTCATAATGTAAGACCTGACCCCATCTTTTAAAGAGTTTCTCTTTTTTCTTTAAAAGAGATCCCTTCCTCTTTTAATTCCCTGAGGATAGGCTCATAAATCTCGGGCAGAACTGGAATGTAAACGCCTGTCTCTTTTATTTTCTCTTCGAGGATGAGCCGCGAGCCTATAGCAGCTGGCAGGCCGACTGTTCTGGCCATTGAAGAATCACCACCAGGAATGCCAAAATCGACCAGGCTGGAGGTAATCTTCTCCTTTTTTCCGTCTGGATAGAGAGCCACAAACTCATGCTGGAGGATAATCATATCCCTCTCACCCTCTTCGTACTTCATCTTCCTTCTCATGATTTCTGCCAGCACTTCAAGGGCTGAGCCCCGCTCAAGCGGGAGCGGCTCTCCGCTCAGAAGGTCGAGCCATTCAATGTTGCGTATGACATCTGAATTCTCTTCAACACCTAGCGAAAGGCACATTGCCTTTCTTAAATCCCTCTCGGGAGGGTTTTTCATCACATGCCTCAGGAATCTCTCACAGGTAAAATCTGTCCATTCTTCAGGTTCCTCGTCGAGAAGGCCGAGGCTTCTTATGGCCTTCATCGTCCTGCACCATCCTTTGTTTCTTATTGTTCCTCTGATCATTGTCTTGGTATTCTGAATGCCGTAAGTATCGATATAAGGGAGAGAATTACGGTTGGGATAAGCTTCGAATTCTCCCAATCCCTCTATGGAGAGAGGCCAGCAGGAATCAAACAGTCTCTCGGAGGGAATGTAGACTTCCTTCCCTTCCCTCAGATACTCTGCGGAATTTTTACCCGCCATGAGTACACCGATTGGACTCCAGGAAAATTTGTAGCCAAAGGGATTATTGTTTGCCTCAGGAGCAGGAAGACCACCACAGAAAGAAGTAAAGCTTTCAACCTCACCTCCCTTTTTGTTGATCCCATGGATTATCCTCATCGCTTCCATATGGTCGATTCCAGGGTCAAGTCCTATCTCATTTAGGATCAGAACTCCTTCTCTCCTGGCTTCAGAATCAAGCGCTCTCATAGCATCGCTAACGTAGGAGGTGGTAACCATGTGCTTTCCACAAGCGATGCAGTACTCAGCTACCCGGGGATGAAACGAGTAGGGAACCATGCTCACCACCAGGTCTGCTTCCCTGATTTCCTTTCTCAGAGCCTCTTCATTTTTGAGATTAAGCTCCTTTGCTCTTCCCTGAGGATGATTGTTGATAAGGTTTACTGCTTTGCTCACTGTGCGGCTGGCAACTTCGACCTCAAAATCAGGCTGTTCAAGGAGATACCTGACCAGAGGTCTGGCCACCAGACCAGCACCTAGAATCAATACTTTTTTCATCTCATACCTCACCTTTTAAAAATTTTTCCATGTATTCATAAGGGGGAGTAAATTTTCCCCGGTAAAGGATGACCGCCTTTTTTATCGGCTCAGGCAGGTTGAGAGATTCGTAATCTTGATCAAAATCTACCCTGGCGATCAGGGGCACAAAAGGTTTCAGGGCCTGACTGAAGTTGGTTGAGGACTCAAGCGGAATCTCGGCCGGGAGATTATCAACAGCCATGACCACCACTCCCCTGCCCTGGAAACCGTCAACAGCTCTATCCTGAAGAGGGTCATAGGTGAAGACAGGATGTGCAGGGTCTGTTGCCTTCAGGGTACACTCAACCGCACCCTCAATATCACAGGAAATGTCGCCTATGATTCTAAGTCGTGGGCTGGAATCGCTGGAAAAAAGGCGCTTCAAAAATTTTTTTGTCACAAACCTCGGGTACTTTGGCTCCCAATAAATGCAGTTGACGAGAACTGTCAGGTATTTAAGATAGGATTCAAAAACTGGAGTGTATTTTTCAGGATGCAGATAATAGTCCTCGAGCGAAAATTCTTCATCACCGGAAAGAGGCTTAACCATGTGCTCTTCTTTGAAGACCACTTTGTAAACTCTATGAGCAGAGTAATTTTTTCCCTTGAAAAAGCTTTCAAGTTTTTGAGGAGATATGTCTTCAAAAGGAAGGAGATTAAATATCTCCTGGGCTCCTCCTGAAACGTGACCGTACCCTGCAAAACCACAGACAAAAGGAACTAGCTGAGGCGGAAAACCTTCTTCGTAGATTCTCCAGCCAGCCTTCTTTATTTCTTCAGTCGCTTCTGAAAGACTGATATAGTGCCTGGCTTGGCGGATAAGAGCAAGCGGGGTCCCTATTTTTTCCCTGAGAAGCCTTTCTCCTACTGCCCAGAGCGTATCGATCATTCCTGCCAGGCCTGCTTCCCTGCCGAAGAAAAGGAGCCTGCGCCCTTTCTCGTCCACAACTTTCTCATAATCTATCAGGGTGCATCCAAGTTCTTTCATCCGGCGCAGCATGGGCATGTTGTGCGGCTGCCCCTTTATGGTGTGAGAAAAAAAGAGGTAGACCTTCTCTCTCTCGAAAAAGTTGAGCGGGATTTCCTTGACGGCAAAAATAACTTTACAGGGAGAAAGGTCCTCCTCAACCATGATACCCTGCCGGCAATAATCCTCATCAGTGAAGACGCGAATCTTTGAAGGCTGAATGCGAATGTTAAGACCGTGCTCTCTGCTAAGCTCCCTCGCGTGAGAAGGAATGAGAGGAACTCTCCTCTCCCAGGGATTCTTATCCTCTCTCCTGATACCGAGCAGGTGATACATTCAAAATATTCCCGTGAATGAAATTATGTCATATCCTCACCTTAGTTTCAAGAAACCTTCTTGCCATCTTTAATTTCGTGATAATTTCACTCTTGAAAAAGCTCTCGCCTGTGGGGATGCTTTTGAGAGCTCCAGTTCTTGACTCTGGGCGCGATTATCTTCCATAATACCCTAAGCATGATTAGATTTTTTAACACTCTGAGCGGAAAAATAGAGCCTTTTAAGCCCATCACACCGGCAGAAGTTAAGCTCTACACCTGCGGCCCCACTGTTTACGACTATGCTCACATCGGCAATTTCAGAGCCTATGTGTTTGAAGACCTGCTCAAAAGGTTTCTCATCTACAAGGGATACAGAGTTATCCATGTCATGAATATCACTGATGTTGACGACAAAACGATAAAAGGAGCACATGCTGAAGGTGTGAACCTTAGTCAGTACACCCAGAAGTTTATTGAGGCCTTTTTCGAGGATATAGATAGGCTGAACATAGCCCGTGCCGAACACTACCCGCGCGCTACAGAACACATCCAGGAAATGGTTAAAATCATCAAGGGCCTCCTCAAGAAAGGATTCGCTTATAAAAAAGACGGCTCTGTCTACTTCAGCATTTCCCGCTTTCCAACCTACGGTGCTCTCTCCAACATAAAACCCGAAGAGCTGAGGCCAGGCGAGAGAATTGAAGCAGATGAATACGAGAAAGAAAGCATCCAGGATTTTGCCCTATGGAAAGAGAAGAAAGAAGGAGAACCTTTCTGGGAAACAGAGGTCGGTCCCGGGAGACCTGGATGGCATATCGAGTGCTCGGCCATGAGCATGAAGTACCTCGGGCCCACTTTTGATATTCACTGCGGCGGAGTGGACAACATCTTTCCCCACCATGAAAACGAAATTGCCCAGTCTGAGGCCTACACGGGAAAAAAATTTGTGAACTACTGGCTTCACCTCCATCACCTGATTGTTGAAGGCGAGAAGATGTCGAAGTCAAAAGGAAACCAGTACACACTCAGAGATCTGATGGATAAAAATGTCGACCCTCTTGACCTGCGCTTGCTCCTTCTCTCCACCCACTACCGGAAAATGCTTAACTTCACCTTCGAGGCCCTTGGCCAGGCACACGCTTCCCGTCAGAGATTAATCGATTTTCTGTATGAACTCAGCCACCGCAAATTAAGTGAAGGAGAAAATCAAAAGGTAAAGAATCTTGTGGATGAAACAGAGTTTAAGTTCATAGCTGGACTGGCCAACGACCTCAACATCTCTCTGTCTCTGAGTGCTCTTTTCGAAATGGTGAGAAAGGCGAATGTCCTCCTCGCTGAGGATAAAGTGGCAAAAAAAGATGCCCAAAGGCTTCTCTCTCTGGTCAGGTCCCTGGACAGGATTCTGGCTGTTCTCCCCCCTGAAAAAGAAGAAAAACTCCCACCCCGAATAATGAAAAAGATTGAGGAAAGAGAGAAAGCACGTCGCCAGAAAAGATACGACGAGGCTGACAGGATAAGAGAAGAACTTTTAAAGATGGGAATCATTCTTGAAGACACCCCTGAAGGAGTGCGCTGGAAAATCAAAAGATAATATTTTATCTAAATTGAAACCAGACAGGACCTCAAAACATGCTTTCGGTAAATCCGGAGAAGAAATTGCTCTCGCTTACCTGAAAAAGAAGCGCTACAGGCTGGTGGAGAGGAATTTCCGGATTTTTAAAGGCGAAATCGATATCATTGCTTACGATAGAGAAACACTCGTTTTCATCGAGGTAAAATCGCGCACAGGCACTGCCTTTGGACTGCCGGAAGAAGCGGTAACTCCTCATAAACAGCAACAGCTGCGCAAAGTTGCCAGTGGTTATCTGGCGCAGCACAACCTTATGGAGGCTGCCTGCCGCTTTGATGTCGTTTCTATTGTTTTTGACGAAAGAGGAAAGTATTGTATCAACCACATAAAGAATGCTTTTTAAACACTCTATTTCTTCAGGAACCTATCGAAAAAGTCTGCGGCAGATTTGTAAACCCTGAGCCAGCTCTCGTGGCGCAGAAAGCCGTGAACTTCATCCGGGATGATGAGAAGCTCAAGATGGGCTTTTCCCAGCGCTCTCAAACGCTGGACAAGGTCAACGGTCTGGATAAAATCAACATTCCTGTCATCATCACCGTGTACAAAGAGCACAGGAGAGGTCCAGAATTCTACGTCCGCTACCGGAGAAGACTGGAAAGCAACAGCCATTAAATCCTCGCCGCGGATATCCCATCCGCCGCCGTCCCGGCGCCTGGCCCTCAAAGACCAATCATGAACCCCGTGAAGGTCAACACCAGCAGCGAAAAGCTCGGAATCCCTGGCCAGGCCGAGAGCTGTGAGGTAACCGCCGTAGGAGCCTCCCCAGAGGCCGACCTTGTTCTGGTCTACCTCAGGACGATTCTGGAGATATTTCCCAGCTGCAACAATATCCTGGTATTCTGATGCACCGCGTGGTCCCTGGTTTGGAGCTGTGCGGAAATTATATCCATATCCTATTCCTGAGCGATAATTCACCGATAGAACCACGTATCCTTTATGAGCCAGGTACTGGTTCAAGGCATAAGCATGGTGGTAGTAGCCTCGCATGTGCCAGCCGAGAAGCATCTGGCGAATGGGGCCGCCGTGCATGAAAATTACAGCCGGCCTGCCATCACCGGGCTTTGCGTCTCCAGGCATGAAAAGCTGGCAGTGGATATCCATGCCATCAGGAGCCTTGATAATTACCTGCTCTGGCTCGACAAGTTCTGTGGCCGGGAAATCCCGGGGAAGAATCTGAGCAGCAAGGGGCTTAATTTCCTTTCCCTTTTTGCTGAGCAGGCCGAGCGAGGCAGGCTGTCTGGCTGTCGACCAGAGGAGCACTGTATCTCCGCTCCTGGCTGTGACCACAGGAGACCACTCAATTCCCTTCCCCTTTGTAAGCTGGCTGAGTTTTCCGCCTGAGACAGGCACAGACCAGAGGTGGCGGCGGTCAATATCATCCTTATTAGAGTTAAAAAGAAGTGTCTTCCTGTCCGGAGTGAGGAAGCTCGTTTCAACCTCGTATTCTCCGGGCGTGAGACAGACAAGCTTTCTATCTTTAAGCGAGAGAGAATAGAGATGCATCCAGTACTCGTGCTCGGAGTAAAAAACAAGATGCCCATCAGCTGCCCATCTCAGTGTCTGCTGGGGATAATACTGAGCAAAACCGCCTGTATCGTTAGGGCATTCCCAGACCATCCTGGCTGTACCGCTCTCAACATCAGCCACCATGAGCATGTATTTTCTTCCTCTCCTCCAGGATGGAGCGCCAAGAGCAGGGAACCTGATGAAGGCGATGTACTTACCGCAGGGTGACCAGACAGGATAGGCATCCCTTTCAACCGAAGGAGCAAGCCAGCTAATTTTTTTCTCCTTAAAGTCATAGACACCGATAATGCTGTGGTCTTCCCTTGAGCTGACAAAAGCAAGCCTTGATCCATCCGGAGACCAGGAGGGAGAGCTGTTCCGGCCGCGGGCTTTGAAAAGGCGGCTGGGTTTTGATTTCCCGTCAAGGGCAGCATGGTAAATACTTCCTCTGAGTACATAGACAATCTCATTTCCGACCGGTGAACACACAGGGCTGCTTCCCATCCCGATTCTCCAGGGCTTGCCGCCCTCGACTTTTACCGCCCACACTGCCTGCTCTGCTCCCCCGGGATCGGAAGTGGGATTGGGATATTCTCCCGCTCTGTTCGCTGAACCACCTCTCACGTAAACGATGATAGAGCCATGGGCATTAAAGGCAAGCTGGCCCACTTCCTGGCCGTCATCTGAAGTGTAGGCTGTAAGCTGACGCGCCCTGTAGTCTGGACCTTCTGCCACCCAGATGTTTCGAACTCCCTGGCTGTTGAAAACCCAGGCCACAAGGTCTCCTTTGGGCGAGGCAATAAGGTTTGAGGGAAACGAGTAGCTCATTATCTGCTCAAGGGTAAAACTCCGTACGCAGGGAGAAAGAGCTAAGGTGAGTGCTGCGGTGAAAAGGAGCACAGTCCAGAGGAGCTTATTCCTTTTAGTGGTAAATCCTTTCATCAAAACCTCCTTTTAATCATTTTATTTTTATTTTAAACTTGCTCGCTTCTTTCAGAAAGAGAAGCGCAAGCCGAAATCGAAACTTCTTCCAGGTGATTCCATGACATCAGGGTCTGGCCGGACTCGGTATGTTTTGTTGAAGAGGTTTAAGACAGAGAGATAGATGCGGGTAGAGCTGGCGACCAGATAACCTGCCTCGATGTTAACCACTTCATAGCCTCCAATGGGAATTTCAGCCGGACCAGGGTCTTTTTTCCTCAGCTGGAAGGCGGCATTTACCTCGGCCCAGAAATGTCCCTTCCATACCCTGGTGCCTACCAGAGCTCTGAAAGGGGGGATATCGTTGAGAGGAGTTTCTGTCACCTTGCTTCGACCCTTGAAGGAATAGAGATTACTGAATATTTTCCAGCCCGGAACAGGATAGTATTCAGCTTCAAGCTCTATTCCCTGAATCAGCCCCGCATCGATGTTACCGTAAGTATAGGTTTTTTCCTCAACGAGATATCTTTCGATCATGTCGTCAATTCTGTAGCGAAAAAGATAGAGGCCGAGAAAATAACGTTTCTCGACAAATTTAAGCCCTACATCCAGATTAAAGCTTGTTTCAGGTAGAAGGTCAGGTTTACCGATGACAAAGCCCCTGCCTGTGATCCCGGAGTAAAACCTCTCACTCAGGCTCGGAGCTCTGTAGGCCTTGGAAAGATTGACAAAGGAGATAATGCCGGGAAAAAGCTCCAGCGAAGCACCAATAAAGCCAGTCCAGGCTCTGTGTGAACTCTGTTGAACAGGAGGGCTATCCCCGGGCAGAGCTCTCATGTGGAGAAAATCCAGCCTGAGCCCGCCCACCAGGTCAAGGCTTTTCACTCCCGAGTAGTCAAAGGAAATAAAGACACCCCAGTCGCTTCTTCTTCCTCCTGTAAAGGGAAATTGTTCAAAAACTTCTTCCACACCTCCCTCAGGAGTGAAATATGTATTTCTGTTGACTGTCCTCACTCCAAAGCGGCCGTATAAATCAATCCCAGCATTAACCCTCAAGACAGGACTGAAGACCTTGCCACCAGAAAGCTGGAAACCAAAATCAAGACTTTCAACCCTGGAGAAAGACTCTTTTTCTTTATAGGAGGTAAGCTTCTCCTTTTTCGTTTCCAGAAAATTGGGGTTTAAAAAGACATGAAGAACAATGTCGACTCCTTTTCCCACCTCTTTCTCCCGCCAGTGGAACTGAAGGAGGTTGTGTTGCTCTCGAGGATACCAGGTTGGTTTTGTCAGACTGTCGCGGTTGGGCTTGCCGATATTGAAACCGCGCGCTCCGAGAAAGCTGAGGCTTACCTCCCTTTTCTCACTCTGGTGGACTAATTTGCCGAATAAGCTGGCTGAAGAAAAGTAAGACTGGGGCACTTTCCCTAGGGGCGAAACATAATTCTCAGCATCAGTCCCGCGCAATGAGAGGAAAAAGCCTGTGTGACCCTTTTTACCCTGCAGCAGAAGACCGGCCTTCTTCTCCTTGTTCACAGTTCCGTATTTCAGGTTGAGTGTGCCCTGAAAACTTTCCTGAAGTGGAGGCATCCTGGTAAACATGTGGATGACTCCCCCGATGGCATCAGAGCCGTAGAAGACTGAGGAAGGACTCCTCAGCACCTCCACCTTTTCGATATCCAGGGGATCGATAAAAGAGGCATTAGGGCCGGTGCGCCTGTCACTTGTGATGCGTGCGTTGTCAACCATGATCAGTACCCGGCGTCGGGCAAGGCCCCTGATGCTGGGAACGACCGAGAATCCACCTGAGCCAATGGCATTGACCCCGGGAAGGCTCTGAAGACTTGAGGTAATGTTGGGACTCATTTTCTCTTCCATTGTCTCCTTGGAAATTACTGTTCCTGCCGCAGGTATGTTCGTCGCCAGCTCAGGATATCTGAGGGCTGTGACCACCACTTCCTCCCTCTGGCGGATGAGAGGGAGAAGCTTGACTGTAATTTTTTTTGAAAAATCTTTTTCAGGAATGATGATTTCCTGTTCGAGATAATCAGGGTGAATGACCTCCAGCCTCACTTTCTCCTGAGGAGGAATATCAAGGACAAAAAAACCCTGTTTATCCGTAACAGTCTGTTTTTTACTCAGACGGTGAAGGACAACAGCCTCGGGAACTGGTTCTCCTTCCTGGTTTAGTACTTCTCCCCTGATTTCAATGGCATAAGATAGTGAAGATATTAAAAATACAAAGAGGGCAAGGGAAAAAAGCTTTTTCACAGGATTAAAATGATAATTTAAATTTTTTTCCATTTCAATCTTCATCTCCACCTCAAATTCAGGAAAAGATTGTAATCAGCCGTCAAGCTTGACCACACTTGAGTTATCGTCACACTCCTTCAACAAATCTTTTACTTTTTTCCTGGACACCGGATGGACAATGTCAGGTCCGATCTCGCTTAGAGGTAAAAGGACAAAATTTCTTTTCTCCAGCCTGGGATGCGGAACCACAAGCTCTCTGGAATTGACTACCTTCTCTCCAGCAAAAAGAATGTCGATATCTATCAAGCGAGGTCCTTTCTTTAACGAGGGTTTCCTCCCCATGACCTTTTCCACAGCTTTCACCAAAGACAAAAGCTCATGGGGCTCAAGGTCTGACTCAAGCTCTACTACCTGGTTGTAGAACCAGGGCTGGGGGCGATAATCGACAGGTTCGCTTAGGTAGAGAGAAGAGGAGCGAAAAAGGTGTATACCCCTTCTCTGGAGAAGGAGGCATGCCTGCCTGATATTTTTTTTCCTGTCTCCGATGTTGCTTCCAAGACATATAAAGTACCTCATCTTAGTGCGATAATATATTTTATTCAAAACCATAACTCTCTTGCAATCTACTTCATGTGTTGTCGCATCGTCGTCATCGCAATGACACCACGCTGCTGCCAGAATTTAAGGCGGGGTATTGAATGTAAGGCATAAATCTGGTAAAAATAATGCTTACTACCATGGAAACAAGACTGCAGAAAATCGAGAAATGGCGTATTGAAGAGCTTTCTCTTGTGCTCAAGAAGATCGACGAACTCCTGAGAAAAGGGAATAACAGCGAGTGGGCAAACGTCTTTCATCACTACTACGAGGAATCAAGGTTTATCATTGCCTCAGAAGAATTCAGCCTGGCTCAGGTTTTGAAGCTGGTGAAAAACATCAGAAACTGCTTCTCAGGAGTAAGCTCCCTGAGAAACATCGTACTCTGGCATGAAAACAACGAGGAGAAGATGTGGATAAACGAGGAATTTCCCCAGCTCAGAACCAGGCTGCTTAAAATAATCGGCGACATTGAGGAAAGAAGCGTCGAGTATGTTTCCTGAACTACATTTCTAGAAGCCCAAACCTTTTTAATACCCTCAGCACTGCCAATGTAACCCAGAGGTGGGCTTCGATTGTCGGCCTGGCAGATGATGATTCCCAGAAACCCTGACTGTTCTGTTTTCTCACCAGCCAGTCGAGGGCAAGACGGACCTGCTTGTGGTCAGTGTTGAAACCTATCTTGGAGAGAGAATCAAGGCTGCTCAGAATATCAGTCGTAAAGAATGGGTAGGACATTTCTTCCCAGCAGCTCGCCTCCCGCCTGTATTCGTACTTATCTTCCTTGAAAAACCGGCTGGCCAGAAATTCGCCGGCCTCCATGGCCTCTTTGCTTTTTCTCCATTTTTCGGATTCAGCCATGGCCCTGAGCACCATTCCTGTCACAAGATGGGAGGAAGGCTTTTTCTTATCCGGTTTTACAGGCCTGAGCTTGAGCTGAGCTTCAGGGTTATACCTTCTCTTGAGCTCTTCTCTTCCAATGGTCTGGCAGGGAATCACCCACCCTCCATCCTCCTGTCGGTTTCTCATCAGCCAGCGGAATCCTTTCTGGACTCTCTTGTCTTTGTCAAGACCATAAACACAAAGAATCTCCAGGGTTAGAGAATGATAAGTCGGGGCATACTCATTGAGGAAAGCTCCCCTGAAATCCCCTTCACTTGTCTGGGTAGAAAAAAGGAAATTTATCGCTTCCTGCATTCCCGTTTCTTCGAGGCTACATCCATAATCATGAAGCCAGAAAATATTCCTTAGAGTATCAACAACATAGTATGTTTTTTCCCACCGAGGATGGCCTTCGTATTTCTTTTTGCACCACCCACCGTTTGCCTTCTGTGCTTGGAGGATTCTTATCCGAGCAGCATATTTCTGGAGGTTCTTGTATTCCCTTTCCACAGGAACTTCGAGAACATCTTTCTTCAACCAGTAAAGGATGGGAAGATTTCCTCTTGCCAAGAGGAACTCAATCGCTTTGTTGGCATTAAAGGTCATATAAGCTTTTCCCGGACAATAACTTTAGGTCAACTCTCTCATGCTTGATTTTATGATACACAGAAACTCGAACGGCTTGTGGTAAGGATTCCGAAACTGGTGGTTCCTCCCTCCCTCAATTAAAAGACAGTAACCCTCAGAGACAACATTTTCCTTCCCGTACTCGTCAACGACCACTCCCCTCCCGCTTTCGACTTTGACTACATGCTCGTGAGTGTGGCTGTGGAGGGGAGTGTGTCCGCCCGGGAGCAGTTTGAAATGTCTCATGATGATGCTCGTTTTCCCATCATCAGGACCGATGAGGATACGCCTCATCACATCTTTCACTTCTTTCTCCTCCACAGGTTCTTCTCTTATTTCTTCTTTTCTCTTGATAACCATTTTACTTTTTCGCCTTTCCGTAGAGAATCATACCGGGAAGCTTTCCTGTATGAAGGCCCTTATCAAGGACGATTACTCCGTTGACGATGACATATTCGATTCCCTGATTATACTGGTGAGGCTTTTTGTAAGTAGCCATATCCCTGACAGTCTGGGGATTAAAAATCGTTATATCAGCATACATTCCTTCTCGCAGGATTCCTCTTCTTTCTAGCCTGAGTGTTTGAGCTGGCAGCGAAGTCATCTTCCTTACAGCATCCTGGAGAGAAATTACCTTCTTTTGCCTGACGTATAAGCCGAGCACTCGGGGGAAAGTTCCATAATTTCTGGGATGAGGTACTCCTCTGTTCAGCACCTGGACACTACCATCAGAAGCATGCATGTTGTAAGGAAGCCTCATCAATTCCTCGACATCCCGCTCATCCATCTGAAAAAAAACACCGGAGGCGCCGCCTTCTTTCTCGATTTCGATGATTAAATCCGCAGCATTATCCACACTGGGCTCAAGTCCTCGGGAGATGAGAATCTCCTTCAGGTTTTTCCCTTCATACTCCGCTGCTCTTGAACAGCGGGCGATGTAAATTGTCTCTGTCTTGTCAATTCCTCTGAAGGAGGTTAGCCTTCTTTTTATCACGTAGGCCTTGATTTTCTCGTAGGTCTTCCTATCCTTAAGTCTTTCCAGGAATTTCTCTTTTCCGCCCTCAAAGGCCCAGGAAGGCAAGCTGCTAGTAAAACCGGAACTGGTGGCTGTGTAGGGATACTGGTCAATGGTGACCTCTACTCCTCTCTCCCTAGCCTTTTCTACCGCTTCGGTAATCCTCCACTTCTCGTGCCAGACAGCGTCATGGGCAAGCTTTATATGAGATATCTGGACAGGCATGTTATTCTTTTCGCCTATCTCTATTGCCTCTTCAATGGCTTCAGTGATGTGTTGCCCCTGGTCTCTGAGGTGGGTGGCATAAATACCGCCGTAGCGGGCTGCAGCAGAGGCGAGCTCAACAAGCTCCTCGGTGGTGGAGTAAATTCCAGGGAGATAAGAAAGGCCAGTGGAAAAGCCCAGCCCTCCTGCTTTCATCTCCTCTTCGACAAGAGATTTCATCCTCGCCATTTCCTCTGCTGTTGGCTGCTCCATCTTGTACCCCATAACTTCCCGCCTGATGGTATTATGACCCACAAGACAGCCAAAATTGGGTGAAATCCCCTTCTTCCTCAGCTTCTGGAAAAAGTCTTTAAGGGGAAAAGGATGTCCTCCGCAGTTTCCACCGATGACAGTTGTCACTCCCTGATGGATGTAGTTATCAACAGTGGGAACTCTGAGTATGCCTCTATCACAATGAGTATGTATATCGATAAATCCTGGACTTACTATCAGTCCCTGGGCCCCAATCGTCCGCTTTGCTCTGGCATCTGCAATTCGGCCTATACGGCGTATGAGGCGGTCTTTGATGGCGATGTCAGCTTTAAACCAGGGATTGCCGCTCCCATCGACGATAATCCCTCCTCTGATGACAAGATCAAAAGTTTTACTCGATGGAGAGCAGCTTGTTAAAAGGATAAAAGAAATCAGGACTGCTATGACTGAAGAACGTCTGAAACTCATCCGCTCTGTTTTTTCTCTGATTTTCCTGTGGATAATAGATTTTAAGCCAAGAGCCCTCTAGCTGTCAAATTCTATTTTACTCCATTCCTTGATTTAAGAGCAGAGCTCGTATAAAATTCAGCCTTTAAAAAGAGGTATTTAGGATGGATAAACTCATTTACCTTGATAATGGAGCAACATCATTCCCGAAACCCGAGGAAGTATACACCTTCATGGACTCATTCTACCGTAAGTTTGGTGTCAATCCAGGACGTTCCGGCTATGACCTCTGCCTGGAAACCGAAGAAATTGTTGAGTCAACAAGAAAGATGCTCACAGAATATTTCAACGGAAATGACTACAACAGGCTCTGCTTCTCCTACAATTCTACCGATGCTTTGAACCTCGCCATCTTTGGCATGCTCAGAGAAGGAGACCATGCGGTAACAACCACCCTCGAGCACAACTCAGTGCTCAGGCCTCTCTATCATCTCTATAAGCACAACAGGGTCGAAGTCGACTATGTTCCCTTTGACAGTAAAGGGTTTGTCGACCCTGAGGATTTTCCGAAGAAATTCAAAAAAAACACAAAGCTTGTGGTGGTAAATCATGCCTCGAATGTCATAGGCACCATCCAGCCGATCAGGGAAATAGGAAAACACTGCCGTGAAAGAGGTATTCCATTTCTCATCGATGCCTCCCAGACAGCGGGAAAAATCCCGGTCGACATTGAGCACTCCCAGGTGGACGTTGTGGCCTTTACCGGACACAAATCTCTTCTAGGCCCAACAGGAATAGGTGGCCTCTACGTCAGGGAGGGAATAGAAATAAGTCATACCCGGGCAGGAGGGACCGGCGTCCGTTCAGCGCTCAGGACTCACCCCGACGATTATCCTTACAGGCTCGAGTACGGAACACTGAATGTCCTCGGCGTGGCCGGCCTTTATGCAGGGATTAAATGGATTAAAGAAAAGGGCATGGATTCAATCCACGAGCATGAGATGAAACTCACCACCATGCTCAGGAATGGGCTGAGTAAAATAGACGGCGTGACCCTTTACTGCCAGGATGAGCTCAAAGATCACATAAGCATTCTTCTCTTTAACATCGAGGGACTCGACGCCGAAGACACAGGCACCATGCTCGACGTTGACCACAACATTGCCTGCCGCACCGGACTTCACTGTGCTCCTCTGGTCCACGAGCAGCTGGGGACAGATAAAATCCGCGGTGCTGTCAGGTTCGGCATAGGCCCTTTCAACACAGAGGAAGAGATAAAAACAGCCATCAGGGCGGTGGGAGAAATCGCTCACTCACGGCGAAAATAAAAAAGCTGGTCAAGGCAATTGTGACAGGGTGCTACCACTACCTTTGCTCCTGTTCTTCTTATCTGCTCTGCTTTCACTCTGCCTGCCTCAAGTCGCCTCTCTCTGAAGCGTGACATGGCAAGCTGGCCGCCTCCGCCACCGCAGCAGAAGTTTTTCTCCCGGTTTGGGTTCATCTCGACAAAATTTGAGGCCGAGCGCTTCAGTATCAGACGCTGCTCTTCCACCACCCCGCCGAAGCGGACAAGGTTACAGGGGTCGTGGAGGGTTATCTTTTCTGGATTAAGGGCCGGGTCAAGCTTTATCCTTCCTTCCCTTATGTATTCAGCCACCAGCTGAAGGATACTCTTCACCTCAAACTCATACTTTTTCCCCAGCCATTGTGGTGCTTCCCACCGATTGGCATTATAGCCATGCCCGCACTCGGCCAGGACAAGAGTGCGAGCATTAAGTTTTTCCAGCTCACGCACCAGCCTCGCAGAAAGCTCAGCAGCGAGAGCATCATCACCGATGTAGAAGCCGTAGTTGGTGACATCAAAATTCTGGCTGGACAGGGTCCAGCTTTCTCCAGCAGCAATGAATATTTTGGCAGCAGCCACAATCGAGAGAGGAAAAAACATCGCTTCACGGGGATTAATCGTGTAAAGAAGCTCTGTGTTTTTCCTGTCCAGAGGGATTTCTGCCTCTGGATCTCCAAGCTCTTCCTTAAGTTCCTGCTCAAGCCACTCAACTGTCTCCTTCCAGTCCTCGAGCGCAATGCCCATGTTGTTCCCCTTCTCAACCGCTGTCCTCACGGTTGATTCAAGTCCAGAAGGCACCACGCCCAGGGAGGCAAGCACTCCCCTCGCAGCTTTTATGATATAAGCGACGTTAATCCCAACCGAGCAGTTCAGAGAGCATCGGCCGCAGAGGCTGCATCTTCCGTAAAGCGCATCAACCCATTCCCTTATCATATCTTTATCCAGCGGCTCTGCTCCAGCCCACGCAGGCAAGTGCTTTCCCAGCAGAGAAAAGTACCTTTTAAAAACCTTCTCCACCACACTCAGCTTGTAGGAAGGAGAAGACTTCACCTCCCTTTTGCTCAGGTAATAGTGGCAGGAATCAGAGCACAGCCCGCAGCGGGGACAGGAATTGAGGGACGCAGCTTGGCTTGAATCGAGCCTCTCTCTGAAGTCACGGAGGGCGCGGGCGATATCCTCCTGAGAAAGCTCTTCAATCCTTTTCTCCAGCATATCTTTCAAGTTTTCCTGCGCTTTGCTCATGAGTAATGTTTTAATTTCCTAGGAGGCAGCACTCCCCTTCTCCCGAAAAAGGCGCCGAAAAGAATTCGGGTGTAGAAAAAGAAAAAGCAGTGGCGTATCTTTCCCACAGGTATCACGAGCAGGGTGAGGATTGAAATTCCGTAAAAGAAGGGCTGCCACTCAAAGTAAAAAGAAGATGCCAGGGCAGCCAGAAGAAAAGCATCAACTACCAGGTTTGAAAAAAAATCATCAGGGCAGCTTATTCTCCTCAGCTGGGGATGAAAAACTCTTCTCAGGAAAAGGCTGAGGCCTGAGATAAAGCCGAGACCGAGGAAAAGGCGGACTACAAAAATCAGGAGCGGGCTGAGAGCAAAGGGCAAAATTTGGGAAAATAGAAAGAAAAAGCCTGATAAAATCCCTGCATGATAACTCAGGCCGCTGAAGTAGATGAGGGGATGCCTGCGGCTGCTCTCTTTTTCCCAGGGCAACATTCCCCTGCCAAAAGCATAGAGGATACCCCTGGCAGCGCTTCCCCGGGGTTTGGCCTTGGGTGCTTTCCTGCCAAAGGAAAATGTCGTGAGCACGAGCATGAGGAGAGAAAAAAAAGAAACAAGAAAAGAGATGAAAACGCCGTATCTGAGCCAGGATTCCATCGCTGAATCTCAGAGACTAAACACATCCATCAGGCTTGGGAAGTCCAGCCACCTTGCATGCTCCTCGTGCCGGGCCAGAAGGGAAAAGCTCATAGATGTATTTAAGCTTGAAGCCGGTGGCATTGCACACCTTGCGAACCATGGGAGCGAGATTTTTCTCCAGGTAGTAGTTTCGAATGTAGTTTACCACGTCCCAGTGGTCTCGCGTCATCTCATTTATACCTTCCTCTTCTCTGGCGATTTTCTCTGCCACCTCTTTATTCCATTCCTGGGGGTTGAGGAGAAAACCTTCCTCGTTGATTTCAATCTTTCTTCCTTTGTGCTCGATAAATGGCATTTTCACTCCTCTCTTTATCCGATCAAGCGCACTATTATAGCACATCAGATTATCAGAATCTAAACTCATACTCTCGGTGCTTGTATTTTAAAGCTTTTCCAGGGAAGACCTTTACCCTCTCTATAGGCTCTCTTTCATTTTGTGTGGGTATATTTTATTGAACAAGGAATATCCGACAATGGCCCGAGCGAC
Source organism: Candidatus Aminicenantales bacterium (assembly GCA_046760305.1). Lineage (GTDB taxonomy): Bacteria > Acidobacteriota > Aminicenantia > Aminicenantales > Aminicenantaceae > JBHIDX01. The sequence continues at coordinate 2,466 of JBHIDX010000013.1, read as the reverse complement.
CTCGAAAGATTTATTAAAGGGGTCAGGTCTTACATTATAACATTTCAAGCAAGTACAAAGACTTTTGCTCTTTTTGTACCAGACAAAATGTTATAATGTAAGACCTGACCCCTTTAGCAAGGCCATTGTCGGATATTCCTTATGGAAACATTTATCGCTTTCCTACCCATATGAAATGGAAGAGAGCCCTTTCTCTATTGACATGCCAATATGCGCATGATACGTTGATTTTACCACAAAGGGAAAAAAGGGAGGAAAAGATGAAAAAGAATCTTCTCATCCCATTGTTTATTACTGCCTTTCTCCTCTTCCCCGGTATCAGCAGTTCAAATTCAGTGCCTCACCAATCAAAACAGTTCAAGGAAGCTCTCGAGCATGAAGTGACAGTAACTCTCAAATTAGTTCAGGTTTACGTAACAGACACAAAAGGAAATCCTGTGGCTGACTTAAGGAAATCAAATTTTATACTTTATGATAATAGCAAGATTAAGAAAATCACAGATTTTGAAAGACACATCCTGTTAAAGCCAAAAAAAGCAGTCGAGCTGAAGTCCGAGGAAGAGAAGCCTGTTCCTGTGCCAAAAATAACGAGAAAATTCTTCATCCTGATCGATGTCTCCACAGGAAGGACGAAAGGTCTGGAAAAATCAAAAAAAGCAGCTCTCCATTTTATCGAAACAAAGCTTCAGGAAACAGATGAGGTGGGAGTTTTAAGCTTTTCTGCACTTAAAGGACTAAACCTCCATTCCTACCTGACCACAGACCACAAAAAAATCAGAGGCCTCATAGGCAAACTAAAAGTCTTCCGCTACAAGCCCCAGGGAGGCATTACACTTGCAGGATCTATGGCAGAAGCTGAACGTGAACTTGCCCGTATAGCAGGTAAAAAAGGAGAAGGTAAGATAGCAGGCCAAACAAGCAGACAATCGGGAGCAACCTTCTCTGACCCTGAATCAGCATTCAGAAAGCAGACTCTGGTGAAATTTTCTAATGCTGTAAAAGATTTTGCCAAATCCATCCGCTCCATTCCAGGGTATAAAAACATTATCTTCTTCTCTTCAGGAATCGGAAATCTACTGTACGGAGAAGACCCAACATTCCGCTATACCTGGGAAGAAATGGGCAAGGAGCTGGCTGCATCAAACAGCCCGGTGTATACCATAAATACTGGAGGAGCTGAATTCTACCAGAAAAAGTGGGCAGCTCTGGGAGAAGGTTCCCTTAAAATGCTATCCGAAATATCAGGAGGAAAATACCTGGGAATAATTGAATATTATAAAGCAGTAGCTGAAGAATTACAGAACATCACCAGCAATTACTATGTGCTGGGTTACTATATCGATGAGAAATGGGATGGGAAATACCACAAAATAAAAGTAGAGGTAAAACGCAAAGGATGTGTCGTTCATGCACAGGCTGGATATTTCAATCCGAAGCCCTTTAAAGAATTCTCACCGACTGAAAAGCTAATCCATCTTATTGACTTAGCATTCGGTGAAAAACAATACTTTCAGGAGCCTTTCAATCTTCACTCAACAGCTCTTTCCTGCTCTGATAAAAAGGATAATAACCTGATTCTCCTTTCTGAACTCCCTTTAGAAAAAATGAAAGAGAAAGGAGTTACCGGAAGAAAAACAGAAGTTGTGACTTTTATTGTCGATAAGGATAACAATCTGGTTTCCTCGATTAAAGGTGAATTGAACTTCTCTTTAATTCCTTTTAGGAGAATTTACTACTATACAATCTTATCTCTTTCGCCGGGGACCTACGAGGGACGCGTGGTCATCCGAAACGAAGAAACAGGAAAGGGAGCAGTAGCTTCTACCTCGATTGTCATCCCTGAATATGTTGATTCTGGGATTTTTCTCCACCCTCCTCTTGTACTCATTCCTGATAAAAAAGCACATTATCTAAAAATTGAGAAAAAACGGGAGAAAAAAGAAGCTGGAGAGACGCTCTCTCTTAATGCTATCTACCCATTTATTTCCAATGAACATTCGCCTCTAATTACAGAATTGGAGAAAGAGGCATCAGTCCTTCTGGCCATTCTGCGGTTATCAATCGGAAAAACTAAGGAGCCGGAAATAAAGCTCTCATCAAGTCTCATCCAACGCTCTACAGACAAAATAACAAAACTGCCCCTTGCTATTCTTGCTACAGAGACAAAAGAAAAAACAGAAATTTTCCTCATCAAGCTAAAATTACCAGAACTGATGCCTGGCGAATACACTCTGGAAATCACAGCTGAAGGGAAAACAGCAAAAAAAGGGTCATCGGTATCAAAAACTTTTAAAGTTAAATAATTTTTCTATTCATTCGCTTTTCTAATTGGCCGTCATCATCTTCTCCTCTCCCTGTTACTAAAAAATGGAGGTGAAGATTTATCATCTCTCCGATAGCCTGGATTACGGCCGCCACCCCTGGGCGAAGCTCTACTTCGGTGATGGCCTGATAGTACCGGAGGAG
>JBHIDX010000012.1:0-46328 GCA_046760305.1 Candidatus Aminicenantales bacterium | reverse complement strand
ACTACTCTCTTTACAGTACTAATTACACACACCATAAGATATTTCTGGGGATTTCATTGATCACCACATCATTCCTTTCAAACCAACACCTGTAGATTAAATAGCCTTCTAATTTAAACAATTTTCTGATAAAATCTTTCATCGGTGGTAGATCCCCTAATTGAAAAACTAGGGAGTAAAACCCCCTAAATCCTACCACCTTTTTTTCTCTATCTCGCTGCTTTTTCCACAGAGATGAGAACTTTTATGTCAAATAGGCACTTTCTCCTTCCCTTTCAATGATTTTCATACCACGATCATCACACTTTTTGTCGTAGAGCCGGATAGCCATTGACAGCAAGACAGTAACTCAATATATTTTTATTTATGAGTTTCTCGGTTATTTTCAGTCATGGCGGGCATGCATAATATTCAGTTTTCGCTGATAAAGAGGTAGCGATGCGTAAGATAAGCGAAAAGATAGGTGTGAGTATTCTCTGCTCTGTGTTTCTTATTATTGTTGCCCGCGCGGCCTGGTGGGGCGAAGAGAGTACGCCCGAGGATGTTTATATGAAGGCCCTCCGTTCGATTATGACGCTCAAGGTCGAAACCAAAGATAACAGTTCAATAATAGGAACTGCTTTCCTGGCGGTTGAGGAGAGGATAGCGGTCACCGCATGGCAGATTGTGAAGGATGCTCAGCGCGTTGTGGCCAGATTCCCTAATGGCGAAGAGTTCCACTCTTCAGGCTTAGTGGACAAAGATGTGAAGCGGAATCTTGCTCTGCTCAGGATTAAGGTCTTCGGGCGACCGATGCTGACTTGTGACCCAAGTGAGCCGGCAGTGGGGAGCCCAATCTGAAGATCTTAAGGCCAGATATCTGGCCATAGCAAGAAATATTCCTTCAGCCCCTCTTGTGGCTGATCTCAAGCAACTGGAAGAGGTTTCATCCGTGTTCAAGAACTTCCTGCCCATAGATGCGAAATACATGCTGGCAATGGTCAAGATACCTAAGACGCTACTTCCATATAAATATAAATAAGGAGAAATGGGTAGACTGTAATTTTCATGCGAATTGGAGGCGAGATGAGAATGGAAAAATTTGTTGGGATACTTAATGCGGTGTTAATAATCGGAATTCAATGTCTGGTCTTTGCTCAACCGAAATACGATTGGGAGAATCCTGAGATTGTAGGGCTTAATCGAGAGCAACCTCACGCAACCTTAATGCCTTATGGAAATCGGGCTAGGGCCATCCAGGGGAATCGCTTTGTTTCCCGATATTTTCTGTCTTTAAACGGAAGCTGGAAATTTCACTGGTCTCCAAATCCTGAGAGCCGCCCACATGATTTTTATCGAAGAGAGTATAATGTCAGCACCTGGGATGATATTCAGGTACCGAGCAACTGGCAGAAATATGGCTATGGTAAGCCTTATTATCTGAACAGTTCCTATGTCTTTGAGAAAAATCCACCCTACATTCAGCATCAATTCAATTCCGTTGGCTCCTATCGAAGGGAGTTTGAAATTCCCACTCACTGGAAGGGGCGGCAGATTTTTCTTCACTTTGATGGAGTGGAATCAGCATTTTATGTTTGGGTGAACTCTCAGATGGTTGGCTACAGTCAGGGCAGCCGCACTCCTGCTGAATTCGATATAACTGACTTCATCAAGGAGGGAAGGAATGTTATTGCTGTAGAGGTCTATCGATTCTCAGATGGTTCTTATCTTGAATGTCAGGATTACTGGAGGCTGAGCGGAATTTTTCGAAATGTCTATCTCTTCTCCACACCAAAACTTCACATCAGAGATTTTGAGCTCAACTGCGACCTGGACGAGCAGTACTGTGACGCTGATTTCTCTTCTATCGTCCGCCTTCACAATTACGGCTCACAAGCCTTCCGGATGGCCACTGTTGAGCTCACACTGCTGGATGACCGTGGTCAGCCTATTGGCGGCGAAGTCCTTACCTCAGAAAAAAGTATCTACATTGCCTCCGGAGCGGAGAGCGTCTTGCGCCTCAAGAAACTCATAGCCAACCCTGAAAAGTGGTCTGCAGAAAGACCGAATTTGTACACCGTGCTGCTTGCCCTGAAAGATGAAGAAGGCAATGTACTTGAGTATGAGAGCTCGAAATTTGGCTTCCGTGAGGTTGAGGTGAAGAATGGTCAGCTTCTGGTGAACAGTCAGCCCCTTTTAATCAAAGGAGTAAACCGCCATGAGCATGACCCAGATACCTGGCACTACCTGACGGTTGAGAAAATGGTTAAAGATATCAAGCTGATGAAAGAGCATAACATAAACACGGTTCGAACTTCACATTATCCGGATGACCCTCAATGGTATGAACTCTGTGATCAATACGGTCTATACATCATCGATGAGGCCAACATTGAATCGCACGGCATGGGATATAGGCCTGAAATCACTCTGGCCAATCGGCCGGAGTGGAAAAAGGCCCATGTGGACAGAATCATACGCATGGTGGAAAGGGATAAGAATCACCCCTGCGTGATTATCTGGTCTATGGGAAATGAGGCCGGGGATGGGACGAATTTTGAAGAAGCGAGCGACTGGATCCACCGCCGCGACCCATCACGACCCGTGCACTACGAACGTGCTCAATGGAAAGGCAGACCCCGTCATCACGTGGATTTGTACAGTCCGATGTATCCAAGCCTTGATTTTATCGAAAAATACGCCAAGTCCAAGCCTGATAAGCCCCTCATCATGTGCGAATACGCGCACGCGATGGGGAATTCTGTAGGCAATCTGCAGGATTATTGGGAGCTCATTGAAAAATATCCTGCCCTGCAGGGAGGGTGTATCTGGGATTGGGTGGACCAGAGTCTTCGCAAAAAGACTGAGGACGGGAGAGAATTCTGGGCCTACGGTGGAGACTTCGGCGAGGAAAAGACAAGCGGGAATTTCTGCATCAACGGCCTTGTGCTACCGGATCGAAGTATCACGCCAAAGCTTCTGGAAGTGAGGAAAGTTTACCAGAATATTGGGGTAGAAGCGGTAGATCTTAGTAAAGGCCGTATTCGGATTCTGAATAAATATTTTTTCACCAACCTGAATGAATTTGGCTTAAAGTGGGAACTTTACGAAGATGGCAGCAGGCTCCAGACTGGAAAACTCGGACCTTTCGATGTGGTCCCTCAAGAAGCGCTCGAAATTCAAATTCCGTTCAAAACTCCCTCAGTTAGGAAAGGCTTTGAATACTGGCTGAATCTCGATTTCTATCTTTTGAAGAAGAGGCGCTGGGCAGATGAGGGTTATGTTGTGGTCCGAGAACAGATAAAACTGCCTTTTTATGAAGAGGTAAGACCAGTGGATGTGGACAAACTGCCGCCCTTGAATTATGAAGATAGAGGGGGGAAGCTTCTTGTATCCGGACTTGGTTTTAAGGCCCGCTGGGATAAGGAAACAGGTATGCTGGAATCATACCTCTTTCACGGACAGGAGTTACTTCAGAGAGGACCTGCTCCAAACTACTGGCGTGCCCCGACAGACAACGACCATGGTAACGGAATGCCCCGGCGGTGTGCTGTCTGGCGGGAAGCCAGCAGTCAGCATGAGCTTGTTTCATTCAACGTGAAAAGAAAGAGTGCCTCCTCTCTCAGAATTGCTGTTCGCTATTTTTTGCCCTCTGTCAGCTCCCATCATACGGTGGAATACCTGGTCCTCGGAAACGGGGATGTGATCGTAAAAAACAGCTTTGAACAGGGGAAGAAAGGTCTGCCTGAAATGCTGCGCTTCGGAATGAGGCTTCAGATTCGAGGCGAATTCGAGCAGGTTGAATACTACGGTCGGGGACCTCATGAAAATTATTGGGACAGGAAAACGAGCGCCTTTGTGGGCCATTATCTGACCACTGTCACTGACTTTTTTGAGCCTTATATCAGTCCTCAGGAGATGGGGTACAGGACAGATGTGCGCTGGGTAGCTCTTTACAACGAAGAGGGAACGGGAATTCTGTTTGATGGACAGCCTTTAATCTGTTTTTCAGCACTGCATCACACTATTGAGGATATGACACAGGAGAAGAGGGGTACACTGCACACAATTGATTTAGAAAAAAGGTCCTTCATAGAATTAAACATCGATTACAAGCAGACTGGTGTGGGTGGGAATAATTCATGGGGCGCCAGACCACTGCCCCCGTACACGCTCTTCCCTGATAATTATTCTTACACCTTCCGCATTCATCCCTTTGTGAGGCCAGAAAGGCTGGCAGAAGAGAGCCATGTAAAAAAATGACTTTGTCTCGGAGTTACTTAATGTAGCCTAAGGACTTAAGGTCTTCAAGTTTTTTCTGGTAATTATCGATCTTTTGTTTTCTATAATTTAAAGGAGGCATCTTAAATAATCTTAGGTAAGCTTTTAACTCGCCTGCAATTTGAGGAAAGTTATTTATCTGATTATAAGTTTCTGAGAAGTCATGTTTGATGTTGTAGAGTTCAAATCCGCTTTCGTATTCAGGGTATTTATACCTTGTCAACTCACCCAACAGAAGGAAAGAGTCCTTATTTTTTTGGCCAGTGTTTTCAATTAATTTCCACTCGTCTTTTATTATTGCCTTTTTTTCAACGCCATCTAATAATCCTTCACAGTAAATTTCATGATCGGCTGAAGATTTGTTACGAATGATGGCGATTAAATCTTTCCCCTTTGAATCAAAGATATCTTTTATCCCAGCCATACTGAGGATTGTCGGAAAAAGATCAAGGAGAGGAACATTAAATTTTATCCGCTCAGCCTGGAAAAGAGGAGGATATCTAATTATTAAGGGTACATGGAGGAGTTCACGATAGAGCGTATGGCCGTGGGCAAAACCACCGTGATCCCAGAATTCTTCGCCGTGGTCAGCTGTAAAAACAATAATTGTCTTGTCCGTTATTTTTAATTCTTTTAGATTATCCATGATCACTTTAAAATTGTAATCAAAGTATTTAATCGCTCCATCGTAGAGGGAAATAAGGTGATTCTTTTCTTCGGCTGATAAGCCCATTTCAGTCAATAATCTAATATCAACTGTTTTGAATTCTCCAGGGTTGAAAAGACTATCCTCTTTAATTCCGAATATCCGGCTGAACTCACGGGGAGCGTTATAAGGAAAATGAGTGTCCATATAATGGAGATAAGCGAAAAATGGTTTGTTTTTATTTTTTCTGAGCCATTCAATAAACTTGTTCGTTACTCTCTCTCCCTTCTCCAGAACCATTTCTTCATAATGTTGAAATCCCTGATTAAAATTATATTTTTTAGTAATACTCGGATTTGTTTGTTTGGCAAATGTTGAATAATTTCTGTTTCTAAACACTTCTGCTAAAGTTAAACACTCATTCTTTAAATTATCCGACCAGTGAAATGCCTGATGTTGGTGGGGGTAGAGAGAAGTAAAGATGGTTCCCATAGAAGGTTTGGTCCAGGGAGAATTGCTTAGAGCTCTTTCAAAAACAAGGCTTTCTGCGGCAAAATTATCAATCTGGGGAGAGGTGGGCCGGTCGTATCCATAACATCCAAGGTGGTCTGCCCTTAAAGCATCAGCCACAATCAACAGGACATTCGGACTCGAGGGAGGGTTGAATAATTTATGACTAATACTGAGAAGATTAACCGTCACCAGAAAAAAGATAGTCATTACTGCTGTTTTTTTAATTACTGCTGGCTGAATAAAAAACATGGCTTGAGATTTTATCTTCTGAAAATTTATTTTTCCCAACTGGAGAAAAAAGAGTATTAAACAAAAGACTAGTAATGATTGAGCAAGAAATGAATTGATGTTGTGAGTAGAGCTCATAAGGAATTTAAAAAGATTAAAAAGCCAATAAAAACAGAGTGCTACTAAGAAAACGCCTTTAATCAAGGGAAATAGTTTCTTTTTTTTTCTGAATTCAAAAAAGGGGAAGAAACACTTCTTCCAGATAAAGGAAATCATAGACAGCAGGAGATAAGGAGAAACAACTAGTATCAAACCATAAATTATTCCTTTATTCAGGCTGCTGGCCAAATTAGACAGAATTAGCCCGTACATTTTGTAAGCAAGATAATGATGAGAAATTATAAGCGAAATTCCTTTAACCAACCCAAAAAAAAAGCCGAGACTTATCCCCCCTGCCAATAATGTAGCCATGATTTTTCTCTTCATTACAAAAAAACCATCACGAATTTGGTTTCTTTAAGAAATCTTTTTCTTATAACTTCTTTAAGAGGTAAATCACCTCTGGGGGTGATTCTGGAGGTGGTTTTTTCTTTCTCCTCTTTCCTGCTTTTCTTCTAGTTTTTCGGCGAGGTATAAGTTTTAATACAAGAAAAAATCATGAAAAATATTCATCTTCCTTACTCATGAGGCAGTGTGTATGAGAGTGGAAGTCGAGGTTTGACTTTCTTCCTCTAGCATATTATCTTCAGGTAATCAGAAGGAGGAAGACAGTCATGGGCGAAGTAAGAAGGTTCAGCGTTTCTATTGAACAACAATTGATGGATAAGTTTGACTCTTTCATCAAGAAAAAAGGCTACTCCAGCCGTTCAGAAGCTATCAGGGACCTGATGAGGGACATGCTTGTGAGCGAGGAATGGGAAAAAGGAGAGACTGACAGCGTGGGCATTCTTGGTCTTGTCTACAGGCATGATTCCAGGGAGCTGACCGAGACATTAACCGCCATTCAACATCGGTATGTGGATAAAGTCGTTGCTTCGACCCACGTTCATCTTGACAGCCATAACTGCCTTGAGGTTGTCATTTTCAAAGGGAAAAGTTCTCTTATCAAGGAGATTTCAGACAGGCTCCTGACAACCAGAAACGTAAAACATGGAAAGCTCATCATGACCACAACCGGTGCCGATATCGTTTAAAAGCTGAGAAATAATTCAGCCACCCCTAGCGAATAAAAAGATATACTTCATGTGAGAGCACAGAGAGGCTGGCTCAAAGAAACTCTGTTTTCCCTTTTTTTTCAATGATGTTGACAATATCCTTAACTTTCTGGTCTTTGTCCTTGAGGCAGATAAGGAGGGCATCATCTGTATTGACGACGATAAGGTCTTCAACTCCTATGAATACGGTTAGTTTTCCAGGGTTATAACTCAGGCATTCTCTTGATTCTAAGCACACAACTTCCCCCCTGGAGGCAATGCCATGGCTGTCCCGCGGCCAGATGTCCATCAATGAAGACCAAGCTCCAACATCAGACCATCCGAATTTTCCCGGGCAGACAAGCACTCCTTCCGCCTTTTCCATGAGGCCGTAATCGATGGAGATTTTAGGTATTTCTCTGAAGATATCCTCCATGCCACCTCTCTTGTTTGTCTTAAGAACTTTAACCATTCTTTCCCAGAAAGGATAGAGTTGAGAAGCATAAGACTTTAGCTTTCGGGCGAAGACTTCAACCTGCCAGAGGAACATACCCGAGTTCCAGAGAAAGTTTCCCTCCTGGAGGAAAGCGGCTGCCTGCTCGGAGGAGGGTTTTTCTTTGAATTCGCTCACCCTGAAAAAAGACTCTCCCTCCACTCTCAGACCGTTTCCTTCCTGATAGTGGATGTAACCATACCCTGTAGCCGGGTAGGAAGGAGTTATGCCAAAGGTGATGAGGAACTCTCCTTCCCCTGCTGCAGAAGCTCCGGCCTTGAGAAGCCTGAGAAAGAGAGATGTGTCTTTAATCAGGTGGTCAGAGGGAAGAGCGGCAACCACAGCTTGAGGGTTTTCGAGGTAAATATGAGCGCTGGCGAGCATCAGGGAAGGGCAGGTGTTTTTTCCTTCAGGTTCGACGAGGAGATTTTCCTCAGGGATATCGGGCAGAAGCTCTTTTATTATCTGTGTCTTTTCCTGAGTGGCAATGGTGTAGATTTTTTCAGCGGGAACAACAGGAAGAATACGCAACACAGTTTCCTCGACCATCGTTTTCTCGCTTATTATGGGCAGAAACTGTTTTGGCCTCTGCCTGCGGCTCAGAGGCCAGAAGCGGGTGCCTGCTCCGCCAGCAATTATTACTGCTCGAATGTCCATCGTAACCTCCCTCATTGATATTAATAATTTTATATAAAGAAAGATATAATCAGTGCTCCTGCACCGGCAAAGAAACAGTAGAAGGCGAAGGAAAAGAATTTTCCCCTGTTTATGAGGCGCACGAGGAAGACAAGGGCAAAGTACCCTGTTATCGCTGCTACTGCTGTTCCGGCAAGGAGTAGAGACCAGGGCAGGGAAGCAGCTTCAGCAGTCTTGAGCTCAAAGAGAGCAGCGCCCAGGATGGCGGGAATCGAGAGTAGGAAGGAGAAACGGGCAGCTGTGCCTCGTTTCCAGCCCAGCATGAGGGCTCCGCCAATGGTTAGTCCTGAGCGGGAAAAACCGGGCACAATAGCTGCTCCCTGAAGGATGCCGATAAGAAACGGATGAAGAAAGGTTTCTTTCCCTCTCTCACGAGCGAAGCGTGTCGCAAACAGAAAGCAAGCGGTAATGAGCAGCGCCGCCCCCACAGCTCTCAGGGAAGCAAAGAGCGAGATAAAAAAGTCATGGAAGAAATAACCGATGAGAGCCGTTGGTAGAGAAGCGATCAAAAGATAAAAGAGGATCTTTATCTGAGGATCTTTGATCTTTTGTTTCGGAGCTCCTGCAAACCGAATTAAACTCCTACTAAGATCTACAAGATCCCTGCGGAGGAAAATGAGAAGCGAGATGACTGTGCCCACGTGAAGCATAACATCAGCCAGGATTTGAGGTTCACGGAGGCCGAAGAGATTCTGGAAGAGGACAAGATGTCCTGAGCTGCTCACTGGGAAGAATTCAGTTAAACCCTGGATTATGCCGAGGAGAACAATTTCAACAAAACTCAACTAGCTTCTAACCTTCTTATGACTTTTTCTATGGTTCCGTTTACTTCTTTTTTTATGGCTTCCAGGTCTTTCTCTGTCTCTGCCTCGAAGCGGAGAACTAGTACTGCCTGGGTGTTTGAAGCTCTGACCAGCCCCCAGCCCCGAGGATAGATGGCTCGTACCCCATCAATGTCAATCACAGGATACTTGGCTGCAAGTTCCTTTTTTACCTCTTCAACGATTTTGAACTTTACCTCTTCTGAGGCATAGACTCTTATTTCTGGAGTGGTGTAAGTCCTGGGAAGTTCTTCCAGCATCTCCGAGAGCTTTTTCTTTGACCTTGAGACGAGTTCCAGCACTCTGGCTGAAGCATAGATGGCATCATCAAAGCCAAAGTATCTGTCCGCAAAGAATATGTGTCCGCTCATCTCTCCAGCCAGTAGCGCCTTCTCCTCTTTTATTTTTTTCTTGATGAGTGAATGGCCGGTTTTCCACATAATCGGACGTCCGCCGAGTCTTTCTATCTCCTCATAAAGCACTTTGGAAGCCTTTACCTCAGAGATTACTGCTGCTCCTGGGTTGGAGGGGAGGATGTCGCGGCAAAAGAGGGCTATAAGCTGATCTCCCCAGATAATGTTCCCCTTATCGTCGATAACACCTATTCTATCTCCATCTCCGTCGTAAGCTACTCCAAAATCAGCGCCAGCCTCCTTTACCTTCTTGATGAGCTCCTCAAGTGCTCCAGGCAGAGTTGGGTCAGGATGATGGTGAGGGAATGAACCGTCCATTTCACAGTAGAGCTCTTCAACCTCACACCCCAGTGTCTTGAAAATTGGTGAAGCGATAACTCCTGCTGTACCGTTTCCAGCATCCAGCACAGCCTTCATTTTCCGGGAAGTGTTTATGTTTTTTATCACATACTCTTTGTACTCTGGAATGATGTCAAAGCTTCCAAGATGCTTTCCTTCTTCAAGGAAGAAGTCTTTGGATTTGATGATGCGGAATATTCTCTGGATTTCATTTCCGTAGAGGGTTTCCTCACCAATCATAATTTTAAAACCGTTGTACTCAGGAGGATTATGAGAACCGGTTATCATCACTCCGGCTTCCTTCTTTTTGTGGTACATGGTGAAATAAAGAACTGGTGTGGGAATGATACCCAAATTCTGCACCTTGCATCCTGTCGAGAGAAGGCCTTTGGTCAGAGCTCGAGCATAGGGCTTAGAGCTGAGGCGACAGTCCCTTCCCAGGACCACTTCCCTTCTTTTTTTCTGGCGGATGTAAGTTCCGATTCCTCTGCCGAGAGTTTCCACCACCTGGTTGTTAAGGTCGCTGTCTACTATCCCCCGGATATCGTACTCTCTGAATATTCCGGGATTGATTTTCACTGCCTTCCTCCCTAATTAGTTCGAAAATGCCTATTGTCATTGCGAGCGGAGCGAAGCAATCTCATCATATCCGCCAGTGTAGGAGATTGCTTCGCCCTTTCAGGGCTCGCAATGACGAGAGGCCGCCACTGCATGGGATTGCCACGGCACTTCGTGCCTCGCAATGACAGGGCGAACGTCATTTTCATGGTTCGTGGGTGTGCCTGGACATGATAAATTACCTAAATATTTATTTTATCCTTTAATTCCATAAACCTGGCGTCTACTTCCTTCCATTTTTCCTGCGAGTCGAGGATGAAGTCAATAAATTCTCTTACTGCCCCTTTCCCTCCTTTGTTCTCACAAAGAAAATGGCATGACTTTTTTATCGAAGGGTGAGCATCTCTCACGGCAGCGGCCAGCCCCACGCGTCTGATGACCTCATAGTCTCCCACGTCGTCGCCGATGTAGGCGATTTCCTCTACGGCGAGGCCGTGTTTTTTCATGATTTCTTCAAGCGCCTTCATTTTATCGAAGATTCCCTGATAGACTTCAGCAATTCTCAGCTTTTCTGCTCTCCTTTTCAGGGATTCCGAGACTTTACCGGTTATGATGGCGGTTTTAAAACCGGCCAGGTGGGCCAGAAGAATGCCTGTTCCGTCTTTGACGTGATAAGATTTGAGTTCTTCCCCATCAGGCATGACGAGCAGTGTTCCGTCAGTAAGAGTGCCGTCAACATCCATGATAATCATTTTTATTTTCTTTGCTCGCTCTTTTAAGTCCATCAGAACATCTCCGTACGCCAGAGGTCGTGAAGGTGGATAATACCTTCAATCTTTTCCTCGCTGTTCTTGATAATGAGAGAAGTAATCTTATTCTTCTCCATCAGATTTAGGGCTTTAGTAGCTAGATCATCTTTGTCAATGGTGATAGGGTCAGGAGTCATGCAATCCCTGGCTGTTTTTTCCAGGATTTTATTTCCGTACTTCATCAGCATCCTTCTCAGGTCACCATCTGTTATGATGCCTATAAGCCTTTCTTCACTGTCCACGATGCAGGTCACGCCCAGTTTTTTGCTCGTCATCTCTTCAAGTACATCTTTCATTGGAGTTGCGGCTAGTACTTTCGGAATTTCTCTCTCCCTGTGCATCAGGTTTTCCACTTTGAGGAGCTTTTTCCCCAGCATTCCCTTGGGGTGAGCGAAGGCAAAATCATCCACTCCCAGGCCTTTTTTCTCCATGACAGCAATAGCGAGTGCGTCTCCAAGGGCAAGGGAGGCAGTAGAACTCGCGGTGGGCACAACTCCGTCACGGCCGGCTTCCTTTTCCACTCCGGCGTTAAGCACGATATCGCTGAACCGGGCTAAACTTGAATTTGTGTTGCCCGTAATGCAGATAAGTTTTATCCCTATTCTCTTGATAAAATCCAGCAATCCGATGATTTCTTTTGTTTCTCCGCTGGAGGAAATGGCGATTATAACATCATTTTTGAGGATAATCCCCAGCTCTCCGTGACCTGCCTCAGCCGGGTGGACAAAGAAGGCGGGCGTGCCACAGCTGGTGAGGGTAGAAGCGATTTTACGGCCGATGATTCCAGATTTTCCCATACCGGTGATGATTACTCGTGATTTTGTCTGTGTCAGAAGTTCCACGGCCTGGGCAAAATTCTCGCCCAGCTTATCGACTAGAGCTCTAACAGCATTAGCTTCTGTCCTCAGCACTTCCTGGCCGGTCTTTATTATTCTCTCCTTATCTTTTATTTCCTTCATTTTTTCTCTTGTCTGTTGTTTGGGTCATTTAAAATGGCGCTTTGGATGCGAAGGAGGGATTTCAACAAACCCTCTAATTTATTTAATATCAATGAGTTATATCTATCAGAAAGAGCATTTTGAGGATTGTTGTGTATTTCAAGGAAGATGCCGTCTGCCCCGCTGCTCACTCCGGCGCGGGCGATGAAAGGGATAAACTCAGCATCTCCTCCCGAAGAGGTTTTCTCCCCGCCCGGTCTCTGAACGCTGTGGCTGGCATCAATCACAACCGGGAATCCCCACTTCTTCATTCTCGGGATGGATCGGACATCAAAGACTAGGTTGTGGTAGCCAAAAGTCGTTCCTCTTTCTGTGAGGATAATTTTCTCGTTTTTCTGGCTCAGGGCTTTATCGACCACGTTTTTCATCTCCTCAGGGGAGAGAAACTGGCCTTTCTTGATGTTCATCGGTTTCTGAGTTCGGGCAACTTCGAGGATGAGGTCTGTCTGCCTGCAGAGAAAAGCAGGTATCTGGATGACATCCAGAATCTCGGCTGCTTTCCCTACCTGAGTAAGCTCGTGGACATCGGAAAGGACAGGCACTCCCCACTCCTTCTTTACCTCTGCCAGGATTTTAAGCCCCTTTTCCAGACCAGGGCCCCGGTAGGATTGGAGAGATGAACGGTTAGCTTTGTCATAGGAGGCTTTAAAGATATAGGGAACGCTTATTTTATCGCATATTTTTTTTATCTCGCCGGCCATAAATAAGGCATGCTTCTCACTTTCGATGACACAGGGTCCGCCAATCAGGAAAAGAGCATTGGCTCCCCCGATTTTTATCTTTTTATTTATTATTATTTCTTTTGATTCTGTGTGCATAGCAGGCTCCGATGAAAGACCTGAAAAGGGGATGGGGATCGAGAGGCCTTGATTTGAATTCTGGATGGAACTGGCAGCCTAGAAACCAGGGATGATTCGTGAGCTCGACTATCTCAACCAGGTCATATTCAGGATTCTTGCCTGAAAATAAAAGGCCGGCTTTTTTCAGCGGTTCTTCGTACTCAGGGTTAAATTCATAGCGGTGACGGTGACGCTCGTGAATGACAGTTCTGCCGTAGGCTCTGTAGGCCAGGGAATCCTTCTCCAGCCGGCACTCATAGCTTCCTAGCCTCATCGTTCCACCCAGGTTTTCCACACCTTTAAGCTCCCTCCATTTGAAAAATATCTTATGAGGAGTTTTTGTGTCGAATTCGGTTGAGTTTGCACCGTTGAGGGAAGCCGCATTTCTGGCGAATTCGATAGTAGCACACTGCATTCCGAGGCAGATTCCAAAATAGGGATATTTATTCTCCCTGGAAAAGGTCACGGCCCTTATTTTTCCCTCTATTCCCCTTACTCCGAAACCGCCGGGAACAAGGATACCGTCTTTTTCGGCCAGTAATTTTGCCGGATTTTCGTTTTCAAGGTCTTCTGCCTCTATCCAATAGATATTAACCTTCAGGTTATGAGCGATTCCTCCGTGGGCAAGCGCCTGGTTGAGACTGATGTAGGAATCCCTGAGCTCTGCATATTTACCCACCATGGCGATATCCACTTCATCTTTTGGATGGGCCATGTTCTCCACCAGCGACTTCCAGCGGCTCAGGTTTCTCCTTTTTCGGGGGAGATTGAGGAATTTGAGAATAATGTTATCCAGATTTTCCCTGGCATAAGCAAGAGGGATTTCATAGATGTTATCAACATCCGGAGCTGTAATAACCGCTTCCTGGGGGACGTTGGTGAAAAGAGAAATTTTTGCTTTTATCTCCCGTGGAAGAGGTTTTTCCGTACGGCAGAGGATGATGTCAGGCTGGATACCGATTCTCCTCAGCTCCCCCACACTGTGCTGGGTTGGCTTGGTCTTAAGCTCGCCCGAGGTTTTCATAAAAGGGACGAGGGTAAGATGAACAAAGATGGAATTCTCTCTCCCGAGCTCAAGCCTCATCTGTCTTGTTGCTTCAAGGAAAGGGAGACTTTCGATGTCTCCCACTGTGCCGCCGATTTCGATGATGACAATGTCATTGCCCTCAGCTACAGCGTTGAAAGCGCTTTTTATTTCGTCAGTTACATGAGGAATGACCTGGACTGTTTTTCCCAGGAATTCGCCTTTGCGTTCCTTCCTTATTATAGATTCGTAAATCTTCCCTGCAGTCCAGTTGTGGGCCTTTGTCATCCTGGTGGAGGTAAAACGTTCGTAGTGTCCGAGGTCAAGGTCAGTCTCGGCTCCGTCGTCGGTAACATACACTTCCCCGTGCTGGAAGGGATTCATTGTACCCGGGTCAACGTTGAGATAGGGGTCAAACTTCTGGAGGGTTATTCTGTAGCCATGAGCTTCCATGAGGGCACCGATTGAGGAGGCAGCAATTCCCTTTCCCAGTGCAGAAAGAACGCCCCCGGTAATAAATATGAATTTTGTCACTTGTTTCTCATCTCCAGTAATTTTTCAAGTCTGATTATATCCTGAGGAAGGTTGATACTCAAGGTCTGCTCGTCGGTTTCCACCATTTTTATCCTGTAGCCGTATTCGAGGGCTCGTAACTGTTCAAGCTTTTCCGCCTTTTCAAGTCTTGATGGTTTCAAGGAGGCAAACTTAAGGAGGAAATCTCTCTGGTACCCGTAAAGGCCGATATGTTTCAGGAAATAGTCCTCAATTCCTGAAGGCAGGGGGGAGCGAGAAAAGAAGAGAGCAAAACCGCTGTTATCGACTACGACTTTGACGAGATTCGGGTCGCGTGCCTTTTTTTTCTCATAGTCTTTCACCATCAGTGAAGCCATGGGGAGTGATTTATTCTGAAGAACCAGGACGAGCGAATCGATCATCTCTCCTCTAACCAGGGGCTCATCTCCCTGGATGTTTACGATTATGGGAGTGGTGAGCTGGGCAGCAACTTCGGCTGCTCTTTCTGTCCCGCTCCTGTGATTGGCAGAAGTCATTTTTACTTGTGCTCCAAACTTTCGGGCGATGCTTAATATTCGCTCATCATCAGTAGCGATGATAACTCTTTCCAGAAGTCGGGCAGAAGATACTCCCTCGTAAACCCACTGCAGCAGAGGCTTGCCCTGGACTTTAACGAGAGGTTTGCCCGGAAAGCGAGTTGACTCATACCGAACAGGAATGATGCCTGTGGCTTGTCTCAAAGGCTTTACCCTTCTCCTCTTTTAGACTCTCTAGAAGGTTTGTTTACCGTCTCCAGGGTCTGACAGTCTGCTTCAAGGTAGGCACCTTCTTCGATGACAAGGTTTGGCGAGTTTATGGTACCTGTTACCCGTCCGCCAGCATTCACCTCAACCTTTTCTTTTGCCTCGATTGTTCCCTTTATTTCACCGTAATTTATAAGGCTTCCGACTCTTATTTCTCCCTCCACTTTGCCGTTTTTTCCCACGATGAGCACCGAATCAGAGTCAATAGTCCCTTTGAAATAGCCGTCGATGCGGAAAGAACCTTCAAAATAAAGTTCTCCCCTGAACTCAACTCCGCTGACATAGAATCCCGTGATGTCCTTTTCGCTTAACTCTGTTTTCTTGTTCTTCATCGGGCTTCTCCTTTCATCTGTTCATAGATTCTGTTTAACTCATCCACCGAATAATAGTAGATTTTGACAACCCCTCTATTCTGATGCCCGCTGATTGAAACCTTTGTTCCTAGAAGCTTTACCATCCTCTCCTCAAGAGCGACAAGGTCTGGGTGTGGCAGCTTTTCAGGCCTTTTTTTTGGCTTTGCCCTGGAAATCAATTTTTCTACATCCCGAACAGAAAGGTTATTTCGGATTATCTGGCGGCAGATTGAGGTTTGAAGTTGTGGATCGTCGAGGGTTATCAGAGCTCGTGCATGGCCCATGGTGATTTTGTTCTCAGCCAGAGCATTCTGTATTTCTGTAGGAAGCTTGAGGAGACGGAGGTAGTTAGTGATAGAGGCCCTGTCTTTTCCCACCTTCTCAGCCAGCTCTTGATGAGTATAGTTGAGCTCTTTTATCAGCTTTTGGTAAGCAAGGGCAATTTCGAGCGGGTTAAGCTCTTCTCTCTGGATGTTCTCGATGAGAGAGACTTCCAGTTGTTTTTCTCTTTCGATGGAGCGGATGATCACAGGAATTTTTACAAGACCCGCCTTTTTAGCAGCCCTCCACCTTCTCTCCCCAACGATTATACGGTAGAACTCTCCTTCAGGAGTGACGATTACAGGCTGGAGAAGACCTGTTTTTCTGATGGATTCAGCCAACTCATCAATAGCTTTTTGGTCAAAGTGGAGGCGGGGCTGATGGGGATTGGACTGGATAAGCTCGATACTCAGCTCAGCGTATCTTTCTTCCTTTAAGATGCCATAATCCTCGGGGATGAATGCTTTTAATCCTTTTCCAAGTGCTTTTCTTTTCATCTTTTTAGAATCTCCTCGGCTAAATTTAGGTAGGCCTGAGCTCCTTTTGATTTTATGTCATAGAAAATGACAGATTTACCAAAGCTCGGTGCCTCGGCAATTTTTACGTTGCGTGGAATTATCGTCTCGTAGAGAATTCCCCGCAGGGAGCTTTTTATCTCTTCGGCTACCTGCTTTGAGAGGTTGGTGCGCTCGTCAAACATGGTGAGCAGCACGCCTTCTATTTCGAGTGAAGGGTTGAAGTAGGTTCTTACTTCATCCAGGAGCCGGAGAAGGTCAGGGATTCCCTCCATACAGAAAAATTCGCACTGAACAGGAATGAGCACAGAGTGAGCTGCAGTGAGAGCGTTTATGGTCAGTATGCCGAGTGAAGGAGGACAATCGATAAGGATGCAGTCAAAGTAGCTCTTTGCCCTCTCCAGCGCAATCTTTAGCTTTTTCTCCCTTTCTCTTTCAGAGAAGAGCTCTACCTCGATCCCTGCCAGTTCAGGAGATGCAGGCGCAAGATAAAGGTTTTTCTGTTGGGTGGGAATGATTGACTCTTCAATTGAACTTCCGTTTTTCAATGCTTTGTAGATGCCTCTTTCAGGCTTTTTTTCTTTCCCGAAGCCTGCTGTAGCCATACCCTGGGGATCAAGGTCAATGACGAGAACTTTTACTTCTTTGAGAGCAAGGGCAGAGGCGAGATTGACGGCTGTGGTTGTTTTGCCCACTCCGCCTTTCTGGTTGGCTATGGCGATAATCCTTTTCATTTTCAGGAATGTTCCACGTGGAACATTATCACTTTTTCTTCCGGTCCAGTATTTTCAGGTAGATGTTGAGGTTGTTGATAGCTGCCGGCGTGATCCCTGGGATCCTCCTCGCTTCTCCGATTGTCTTTGGCCGTGAGCGCTCCAGTTTTTCCACTACTTCCCTTGAAAAGCCGGGAACTCTGGCGAACTCCAGCTTCTCTGGAATCTTTATTTTATCTGTTTTTTTTATTTGTGCAATTTCTTTTTCCTGTTTTTTGATATATCCCTCGTACTTTATTTCTGATTCCAGATGGCGGATATCTTCGTCAGTGAGTGCCACGGGGAATCGAATTTCTTGGGGTAAGTTGTTGAATTTTACCTGGGGTTTTTTCAAGAAATCCGTGAGCGTGATTTTCTCGCCGCTTTCTGTTTTTATTCTTTTGGTCTCGAGGAAAATCATTGCCTTTTTAATTCGTTCCTGTTTTTTCAGGAAAGCTACATAAGCTTCTTCCTCCACAAGCCCGAGTCTGTGACCGTAATCAGTCAGCCTCCTATCAGCGTTATCGATACGGAGGAGGAGCCTGTATTCTGCCCTGGAGGTGAAAAGCCGGTAGGGCTCTTCTACCCCTTTTGAGATGAGGTCATCAACGAGGACTCCGATATAACCCTCATCCCGGCCCAGGATTAGAGGCTTTCTCTTTTTTATTTTAAGAGCCGCGTTTATACCGGCCATAAGTCCCTGAGCAGCCGCTTCTTCATAACCTGAGGTGCCGTTAATCTGGCCGGCGAGGTAGAGATTTTTAAGCTCTTTTGTCTCCAGGGTAGGCCGCAACTGGGCAGGCATAACAGCGTCGTATTCAATCCCGTAGGCGGGCCGGAGAATTTTTGCTTCATCAAGACCGGGAATGGTTTTCAGAATTTCTTTCTGAACTTCGTAGGGAAGGCTTGAAGAGATGCCGTTGACGTATATCTCGGATGTGGTCAGTCCTTCTGGCTCGAGGAAGAACTGGTGTCTTTGATGGTGGGGAAACTTCACAACTTTATCCTCGATGGAAGGACAGTAGCGGGTGCCAATGCCTGTTATTTTTCCGCTGTAAAGAGGAGACCTGTCAAGATTTCGTCTTATGACTTCATGAGTCTTCTGGTTGGTGTAGCCGATATAACACATGATCCTGTTCTCGAGTTTTTTCTTTGTCCTGAAGGAAAAGGGGACAGGCTTCTCATCTCCTGGCTGGGGGGTGAACTTTTCCCAGTCAATGGTGTGTTTATCGAGTCTCATCGGCGTTCCTGTTTTAAGCCTTAACATCTTAAACCCGAGCTTTTTCAGGTTTTCGCCAAGCTCTCTGGAGGAAGGCTCGTTTGCCCTACCAGCAGGATAGGAGTTCATCCCGATGTGGATGAGCCCGTTGAGAAAAGTTCCAGGAGTTAGGATAACTGTCCTGCTTGATATTTGGAAACCGTCGATAGTCTTCACTCCCCTCGCCTTTTTATCTTTAACTCTTATTTCAGTCACAATTCCCTGGAAAAGAGTCAGATTTTTAACCTCTTCCAGCCACTTTTTCATCGTCAGTCTGTAAAGAGCCTTGTCTGACTGTGCACGGGGGGCCTGGACAGCACCACCACGACTGCGGTTGAGGAGTCTGAACTGGATGCCTGTCTCATCGGCGAGTAGACCCATCAGGCCGCCTAGGGCGTCGATTTCTCTCACTAGATGACCTTTGGCCAGTCCTCCTATGGCTGGATTACATGACATCTGGGCTATTGTTTCCAGGTGAATGGTGATGAGACAGGTGTTAAGTCCCATGCGGCTTGTAGCGTGAGCAGCTTCACAGCCGGCATGTCCTGCACCGACGACGATGACATCGTATTCTTCACTTACAGACATTTTTCACTACTTGCCCACGCAGAATCGACGAAAAATATCTTCGATAATTTCATCACTCCGGACTTCGCCTGTAAGCTGGCCGATGAGAGGCAGTATTTTTCGTATTTCTTCAGCGTAGACCTCTTCAGAATATCCTTCTTCTATTAGTTTTTTTGTGCGACCAAGATGACTGAGGATTTCTTCGAGGATGAGCTTCTGTCTGAGGTGGAGGATAACCTCATGATCATAGTTTTGGTCTAGTGGCAGGAATATTTTTGGAATGAGTTCTTTAAGTTTTTCGAGGTTTGTTTTTTTTAGGGCAGATATTTCAAGAGAAGGGAAACTGCCCGCTTGCGCCTTTATCTTTTTTACGTCCATCTTCTGAGGGAGGTCGATTTTGTTAAAAAGGAGGAGTGAGTTTTTATCCTTGAATTTCTGTAGGAGCGATAAATCTTCTGAGCTTTCTTTTCTTGAAGCATCAAGAACAAGGAGCGTCCCCCAGGCTTCCGCGGCTATTTTTCTGCTCTTTTTTATGCCCTCTTTCTCTGCGGGATGGTGGCCTTTTCCCATCCCGGCCATGTCTATAAGGTTGAAAAGAGAATCGCCGAGCTTGATGGTTTCTCTGAGATAATCACGGGTTGTGCCAGGGTAGGAGGTGACGATTGCCCTTTCTTTCTCCAGAAGGGCGTTGAAGAGAGTTGATTTCCCCACGTTAGCTTTTCCGATGATTGCCAGGGAGATGCCTTCCGAGAGCGCTTTTCCTAGGTCATAGCTTTTTACCAGTTTTTCAAGGCATTCAATCGAGTCATTCAATGACTTTTCTGTCTGTTTTACAGTGATTCTAAGGTCCTCATCCGGAAATTCAATACCGGCTTCTATGCGGGCTAGGAGATGGATAATCTGACTGCGGAGAAATGAGGCTTTTGCCGAGAGTTTACCCTGGATTTGATTAAAGGAGATTTTTACCTGCTTGAGAGAAGGAGCGTGGATAAGGTCGTTAACCGCTTCTGCCTGAAGGAGGTCGATCCTTCCGTTAAGGTAGGCTCTAAGGGTAAATTCTCCTGGATTGGCCTGGCGGGCTCCTGCTTTAAGACCGAGCCTGACAACTTCCTCGAGGATCACAGGGCTGCCGTGACAGCTTATTTCGACCATATCTTCTCGGGTGTAAGTGTGGGGAGCGGGAAAATAGGTGAGATATGCCTCGTCGAAAAGCTCTTTTTCTTCAAAGTTGTAAAGATTTCCCAGGGTTGGATACCTTGGTTTTATCTCTTTATTTTTCTTTGGGTTAAATAATTTTTTGGCGATGCTAAGCGCTCTTTTTCCGCTCAGGCGCACTATTCCCAGGCCACTAAAGCCAAGAGGCGTGGAAATGGCGATGATTGTCTCTTCGTCCATGACGTTTATTATGTTAAACTGTATTAAAAAAACTGTAAATAGGGAGAGGAAATGGAAATAAATTATGGTTTTATTCTTCCTGGGAGCTGAGAGGGAAGATTTTTACTCTTTTCAAGAAACCATCACCGATGCTTTCGCTCGTAATGCCCGGAATCTGGTTGACTGCCAGATGAACAATCCTTCTCTCGTAAGGATTCATCATCTCCAGAATCTCATTTTTGCCCGTCTCGCTTACATGCTGGGCAACCTGTTGAGCGTATTCTCTCAATCTTCTTTCTTTTCTCTTCTTGTAGAAATCACAATCAACCTGAATCTTCTGAGGGTGAGTCTTGTTGAGGATGTGCTGGAGAGCGAGGAGGAGCGAAGCATCCTTTCGGAGGAGAAGACTTTTATCCTTCCCGTTGAAGATGACCTGGATGGTGTCGTTCTTTTTCCTGACGTGGTAGGCGACCTCTAGGGGGAGAAGGCTGAGAAGTTTTTTAAGGAAAGAAACCACCGCGGTTTCCTCCTCGTCCTTTTTCGGCCAGGCAAGAATTACAATCTCTTTGCTTTTCTTGCCGAAAAGTGTTGTTTTTTCAGCCACGATTTCGTAGTTAATCCTTCTTCGGGGGAGGTTCAGCGTGTGCTCGGCGAGGCTGAGCACCTCTTCCAGGTTTTTTCCCTTAAATTCCTGTTTGTTATTTTCTTTTTTTTCGTTTTCCATGGGTTACTCTCTTTTTTTTCATTAAACGATTCATGATAAGTTGCTGGCCTATCTGGAGAACGTTTTGCGTGAGCCAGTAAAGGACTAGTCCGCTAGGAAAGCTCATGAAAAAGAAAGTGAGAACGACAGGCATGATGAGCATCATCCTCTGTTGGGTGGGGTCAGCCGAGGTGGGGGTAATTTTCTGGCTTATGTACTGAGTGATGCCCATTAAAATCGGAGTTACATAATAGGGGTCTTTGGTAGAAAGGTCGGTTATCCAGAGAATAAAGTGACTGTGCCTGAATTCAATCGCCAGTCTCAGAAGCTGGAAGAATCCCCAGAAGACAGGAAGCTGGATGAGCATCGGTAAGCAGCCTCCTGCGGGGTTTATACCGTGCTCTTTGTAGAGCTTCATCATTTCTTCATTCATCTTGCGTCTCTGAGCGATATCCTGTTTTGCTTTTTTATACTTTGACCGCAGAGCTTTTATTTTAGGCTGAATTTCCTGCATTTTTGCCATTGACTTGGTAGAGCTGTAAGTGAGGGGAAAAAAGATTATTTTTGTAATCAGAGTAAGGATGATAATGGCCACACCCCAGTTAGGTATGCCCTGATGAATGATTTTTATGGCGCGTAAGAGGATTTCAGCGATAAACCCGAAAAGCCCGAATCTGATTATCTTTTTTGTCTGGTAGCCGAACTTAACGAGGACATCAAGCTCTTTTGGTCCGAGGTATGCTCTCTGGGGAGAAGCAAGGAGCAGGAAATAATCAACCTTATCTTCTCTCTCTTCTCTAATGAATTCAGCGTTATTTTTCACAGGGGGGAGGAGAAAAAGAGCGGCAAAGTATGTGTCTTCGTAAGCAGCCCATTGAGCATAGCTTATGACACTCTGTTCAGGCTTGTATTTCCTCTCGTCCATGTGAAAAACTTTGTTGGCGATGAGAGCAGCCAGTCCCTTTGTCCCTCCGAAACGTCCTTTTTTCTGGACAGGAGAAAGGAGGCTGAAACCCGGGCCCCAGAGTAGCCTAGGATTTATTTCTTTCCCCTTTTTTATTACTTTTATCTCGGTGGTAAAGTTGTAGGTTCCGTCCTCGAAGGTGAAAATTTTTTCTACTGAATTTCCCTTTCCGTCCGCATACTCGAAGCGCATCTCAGCCTTCTGGCCGTTCTCAAGGGAGAGTTTGGGTTTTGAAGTTTTGTAGTAAGCGCTGTTAACCGTATCATCGAAGAGCGGGTCGTCTGTCTTCAGGGAAAAAGGAAAAATTTTTAGCTCTTCAGCCCGGGGTGAAACGAGCTCGAGCTCTTCTCTGTTCTCATCTTTATGTTTTTTGAGCTTCCAGCTCTCCAGCACTCCTCCTCTGTTTGTCCATACTGCGCGGTAGAGAGATGTTTCGACAATTATTTTCTCTTCTTCTTCAGCTGAAGTTGGCCTCAGAATTTCAGGTGCAGCAGCCTTTTCTTCGGACTTTTTTTTGGCTGGGGGCTGGAGCGCCCTCTCATACGCTTCTTTTTCTGTCTTTTTTGTTATTTCGGCTGGTGTTTCAGCAGCCGGTTTCTCTTCGGGCTTCTTGACAAAGAGAAGCTGCCAGAGAACCAGAATCAGGAAAGAAAGGACGATGGCCAGCAGTAGTCTTTTTTCCATTTAAGAGCCTCTTATGGTACAGGATCGATCCCACCCGGGTGAAAAGGATGACACTTGAGGAGTCTTCTTGCCCCGAGAAAAGCTCCTTTCAAGATACCGTATTTATCTATGGCTTCGTAAGTATAGCTCGAGCATGAGGGGTAGAAGCGGCAGGTGTTTCCGAGCAAGGGAGAGATAATGAGCTTGTAGCCGGCAATAAGGGCGAGGGCAATATGTTTCATCAGGATATCTTTTTTCCCCAGAGGGATTCTATGGCTTTGACATAACTCTCATGAAGAACAGGCCAAGGTAATTCCTGGATGCCGTTTTTTACCACAATGAGAATATCAATGTTCTCCTGGAATAGATGTTTGTTTCTTCGGAACAATTCTCTTATCCGTCTTTTAAGCTTATTCCTGATGACAGCCTTCCCGATTTTCTTGCTTACGATAACGGCCATCCGGGAAAAACACAGGTTATTGGGCAAATAGACAAGATTAAAATATTTTCCTTTGTAGTGTTTGCCTTCTCTGTAAAGAAGGGAAAAATCTTTTTTCTTTCTAATCCTCTCACGAGGAGGAAAAGTCTCTTTCATCAAACAGCAATTCGCTTTCTGCCTTTTTGCCTTCTGTGCTTGATTATTCTCTGTCCTCCTTTGGTTCTCATCCGCACCAGAAAACCGTGATTTTTCTTTCTCTTTCTCCTGTTTGGCTGGTAAGTTCTTTTCATTTCATTACTCTATATATCACAGATGAGTAAGTATGGTAATAAACCTTCTGATATCTGTCAAGTCTGACTCGTAAAAGGGGTCAGGTCTTACATTATAACATTTTGTCTGGTATAATAAATAGAACAAGAGTCTTTGTATTGCGAGCCATGAAAGGGGGTAGCAATTTAATTTGATTAAAGTAAGAAATCGCCATCCTACCCTTCTCTTCACCCTGCTCTTTACAATGGTAATTTAATTATTATGATTATACGATTATATTAGTATTCACAATATAAAATAATCGCCTTGTGCTGAAAAATGTTATAATGTAAGACCTGACCCCGAGCCGTTGTCGGATATTCCTCGTTCAATAAAATATACTCCCACAAAATGGAAGAGAGCCGTCTGGCTTGGCTCTTTATTCCTGTATCCTCAACGTAAGTAAACATTTTTTGTCAGAAATATGTGAGATGTTTTCTGGTAAATTGATAATCTCTAATTAGGTTTTATTTGAAAAAAGGCTGAGAGGAAGATATTCTAATGAAAAGGCATATTAGAGGCAGAAAAGATGTCAACAAGCTTTATGATAGTCTCAGCCAATAAGAAGAGAAGAAAAAACTTTGGGACGGTTGAGGTCAGGATCGATAAAAGAGGTGCAAGGCGGTAAAATGCCAAAATTTTTTCTAACAAGTTTTATTAAGCAGGAACTCCAGCAGTTAAGGAAAACAGAACACACTTTTATGGTCTTGATTGCAGTCATTATCGGAGTTTTAGGAGGATTTGGAGCTATATTTTTTCGCTTTGCGATTCGATTTTTTCAGGGAATTTTTTTCGGTACCTGGCAATATACATTGGGTTATGCCTTAAAGTTACCCTGGTATGTTAAGCTTTTTGTTCCAGCTGCTGGAGGATTAATCGTTGGCCCCATCGTGTTTTATTTCGCCCGAGAGGCAAGAGGACATGGAGTACCTGAAGTTATGGAATCTATCGTTCTGCGTGGAGGTGCTATTCGACCCCGGGTAGTCATTGCCAAGATTGTTGCCTCGGCTGTTTGTATCGGTTCTGGCGGGTCTGCTGGCCGTGAAGGCCCCATTGTCCAGATTGGTTCATCGATTGGTTCAACATTAGGACAGATTCTCAAGGTCAGCGGTTCTCGTTTGCGAACTCTAGTGGCTTGTGGCACAGCGGCTGGGATTGCGGGTACCTTTAATGCTCCAATTGCAGGCGCTCTTTTTGCCATGGAAATCTTACTCAGTGATTTTGGTATCTCTCAATTCAGCCCGATAGTGATTTCATCCGTTGCGGCTACGGTCATTTCCAGACACTTCTTGGGAGATTTTCCCGCTTTTGTGATTCCTCATTATGAATTAGTAAATGTTTTTGAATTAGTTCCTTATGTTATTCTAGGAATAATGGCTGCGTTTGTCGCTCTGGCTTTTATTAATCTTTTATACAAAACCGAAGATTTTTTTAACAGCCTTCGGATACCGGTTTTTTTAAAGCCTGTTATTGGAGGCTTGATGATTGGAGCTATGGCAATTTATTTTCCTCATATTTTCGGAGTGGGGTACGAAACAATAAGTCTGGCCCTTGAGAGTAATTTAACCTGGTATTTCTTAATATCTTTGATCGGCTTAAAAATTGTGGCCACTTCCCTGACTATCGGTTCTGGCGGATCAGGAGGGATTTTTGCTCCTTCTCTTTTCCTGGGTGCAAGCCTCGGGGGGCTGGTGGGAACAATTGTTCATGGCCTCGTTCCTGCCTATACAGCTTCCTCTGGTGCCTATGCTTTGGTCGGAATGGGAGCGGTAGCTGCAGGGGCCATGCATGCCCCTATTACATCAATCCTGATTATTTTTGAACTGACTAATGATTATCGAATAATTCTGCCTCTGATGATAGCCTGCATCATCAGTGTCTTGATTACCACCCGATTAAAAAAAGATTCAATTTATACTCTAAAGTTATCACGTCGAGGTATTTCACTTTTTAGAGGTCAGGAAGTCAATGTTTTGCGTTCCCTCAAGGTATCTATGGTAATGAAAAAGGATTATGAAAAAGTCTATGTAGATACCCCTTTTCGAAAATTAATGGATCTGACTATTACAAGTCCTCACCCCAACTTTTTTGTTGTTGACAGACAAAATCAGCTGTCTGGTGTTATATCCATCCATGATGTGCGGAGGATTATCAATCAATCTGAAGACTTTGAATCGATCTTGGTTGCCTTTGATTTGCTTACTCCCTTAAACCATTACTTTACTCCTGATGATACGCTTGACATACTCATGAAGGCATTTAGTGAAATAAATATTGATGAATTACCGATAGTAAACAGTGAAACGAAAAAGCAACTTATTGGACGAGTTTCTAAAAACGATGTGATTGAGGCCTATAATAAAGAAGTGTTGAAGCGGGACATGGTAACTTCAGTTTCTAGTTACATAAGCTCATTGCAGAAGTTCAAGAAGATAGAATTAGTGGATGGGGAGATTCTTTGTGAGGTCGAAGTTTCAGGAGAATTTGTGAATAAAACACTGCAAGAATTAGATTTACGAAAGCGTTTTGGCATTGAGGTTATTCTGATTAAACAAAGCTATCCATTGGGAAAAAGAGAAAAACAGAATGTCATTTCGCCCAAACCGGATTACCGTTTTAAATTGGGCGATACGATTTTAATAATGTGTCCTAAAGATGGTCTAAAGAACATTGAGTTTTTAACTCGTTGAATATTTTTGGACATAGAGGAATTGAATTGTTTTATATTCAGACCAATTTGGGGGAGGGAAAATGAAATTGAGAATGAGAGTCGCAGCTATTTTTTTATTTTTCTCTATTCTCATATTTTTTCTTTCTTGTTCAGCGCCTGAAAAGCCATTTCGCATTGCTGTGGCTACTTTTTCGCACGAAACCTGTACCTTTTGTCCAGAACCGACCACCATTGGAGACTGGGAATACTTTGGTCCTCCGACTGCGGATATTTTAAATTCTGACCGTGGTTACATCGGAGGCTTTAAAAACATGTGCCAGGAATATGGCAATGTGGAGCTTATCGGCATTACTTCTCCCCGGGGAGTTGTTGGAGGCTCTTCCAAAGGCTGGAATTCCAGGGAAGCATTCGATAAGTACACCGGATTAATGGTCGAGGCCTTAAGAAAGGCCGGACATGTGGACGGTGTTTTCCTTGCCCTGCACGGAGCGATGGCAGTTAAAGGCATTCCCAAACCAGAGGCAGAGATTGTAAGACGGATACGGAAAATGGTAGGAGATATCCCGATTATGGTCACCCTGGACTTACACGCCAACGAAGATCATGAGCTCTCAGATGCGGCAGACGCGGCCTTCATCGTTAAGCGTTATCCTCACTACGATGCCACGAAACAGGGAGAGCGAGCAGCGCGGGTGATGATAAAAACGCTAAAAGGGAATTACAAGGCCACGATGGCCACTCGAAAACCGGGTGTCATAACCCCCAGTGTGTTTCAGGGCACAGGGACCTCACCGGCTATGGAGATTATGGAGAGGGCCAGGCGCTGGGAATGCCGTTATAATGATGTCTATGTTTCTGTGGCCTTCGGTTTTGCCTATGCGGACGTGCCTGATGTAGGAGCAACGGTGATGGTTGTGACCAACGATAATCAGGAGCTGGCCGACCGAATTGCTGATGATATGTCAGATTATATCTGGCAGGTGAGAAAGGAGTTTGCGGGAAAGAAATTGCCCAAAGTCAGGGAAGGCATCTCTCTTGTCCTCAAGGCTGTTGAGGAAGGCAGGACGCCGGTGGTGATAGCTGACCACAGCGACAGAACTGGAGGTTCAACGCACATTCTGGAAGAATTAGTACGAAGAGGAGCAAAGAATTTTTGTCTTGCCACCTTGAGGGATGAACGTGCTGTAGCCCGGATAAAAAAAGACTACAGGGTGGGAGATCCAATTTCGATTGATGTTGGAGGTTATTCAGACCAGTTCGCCGGAAACCCGGTACCTATCGAGGGCAGAGTCTTTTTTATCGGTTCCTACCGTGGTCATGGAACAGCAGTGATTCAGTTTGGAGATAATAACTATGTCATTTTGACCGAACATCTGATGCAGATTACAGACACCGATATTTACGGAAAAGTAGGCATTGACTTCGATAAGCTGGATATTGTGTCCTTGAAATCGCGGGTCCATTTTCGGCGTGGTTATGATGAAACAGGCATTGCCGGCGCAATCTTTGAGATTGATGCTCCGGGTCTTGGCCCGGCGGATTTGACGTTACTGCCCTACAAGAACATTCCCAAAGATATCTATCCCATCTACAGGAAGGATTGACCCCCAGGAGATGAATCCATACTCTCTTCCAACAATTGTCGCTTTTACTTTGAATCTCAGTTTAGCCCTTATTGTTATTTCTTATAACTATAAACGCGTGCAAAATATCCTTCTCTTCCTCTATATTTTTTCAGTAGCTACTTGGAACTTAGGTGATTTCATAATGATAAACAGCCATAGCTTTTCCCTGGCTGTTAGTGGTGCAAAAATAGGACTTGCTGGTCTCTTTTTTAGCTCTGTCTTTTTTCTTCATTTCTCTTCCATTTTTCCACGCAAAATTTCTCCTTTTTTTGACAGCTTCAGAAGACTGGGACTGTACTATCTGTTGCCTTCCTTTTATTTATTGTTTGTTTTTTCATCCATGGACATAAAAGTCGAGAAAATTAAAGAACTGGGTAATCTGTATTATTATCATCATCTTGTTTTAGACCAGCCACCCTCTTTCTACATCTTCTATCTTTTCCTAGCAGGATTTATTCTCATTTTTTCTTTGATCGGGATGAGAAACCTGTTCAGTTCTCTCAAAAATACAACAATTGCCAGGGAGAAAAATCAGATAAAATATCTTATCACTGGCATTGCCCTGATGGTTATATTTGGTGTGGGCATTGACCTTGCTAATTACTTTTTCAAATTTGGATTTCCTGTTTTATTTCTTTTCAGCACTTACTCAATTCTGATAAGTCTTTTCTTTGCCATAGCCATTTTAAAACTTCATCTCCTCGACATCCGCTTCATCATCAGGGGAGGACTCTCGTATTTTGTTCTTTCGGGGGTGGTTTTAGCTCTGTATCTGCTTTTAGTAAAGAATTTGGGCGAACTGGTTGGGAAAAAGACTCGTGAAGGTTCTATAGTGGTTGAAAGCCTGCTTATTGTTCTTATAGTGGTTCTTTCAAGACCGCTGATTAAAGCTATGGAAAGTGGAATAGACAGGATTTTCTACCAGGGTAGGTACAGTTTAAAAAGAAGAATCGATGAATTCCATAGATTTTTAGTCAATGAAATAAATCTTAATAATATTACCAAAAAAGTCATCTCTTTCCTTAAAAACCAACTGCACGTTAAAGAATCCTCTGTGTTCCTTTTCAACAAGAATCTCTCCCAGTATGAAGCAGTGAATGATTCTGCTTTTTTCTCCAGATACTCGATTCCAGGAAATGAAAAATTGATTGAACTTTTAATTAAATCAAAGTCTCCTTTTGAAAAAGGAAAATTGAAGTCAATGGCAAAAGAATCCCCGGCTGCAGCTCTTTTTTTGGATAAAAAAGTATCCCTTGTCCTTCCCCTTTTTAACAAAGAGGAGCTGATAGGCATAATATTTATGGGAGAAAAGATTCGTGGAAAACTCTGGAGTCAAGAAGAACTCGACCTCCTTTCCGAATTCGCGACACACACTGCAGCAGCCGTATCTCGAGCAATTATGACCGATGAGCTTAAAGAAGCTGAACGAGCTATAGCGAAGTCAAAAAAATTGATTGCTCTTGGAGAATTTTCGGCCGGGATTGCCCATCAGATCAGAAATCCTCTTAACATTATTTCTGCCTCTGCTGAAACAATTGAGAAAGATGATATTGACTCCAAGACAAAAAAGGACATAGCAAAATTCATCATTGATGAGGCCAATAAGCTAAACAGTTTAGTCGAGAATTTCTTGAATTTTGCCAGACCTGGAGAACCTCACATATCCTGGTGTAAGGTAGAAGACATAGTCAGGAATTCTATTAACAGCGTCTATGATAAAGCCTTGAAGCAAAAGATAGAATTCATAACTAAATTGGAAGCAAACCTTCCTCTTTTCCATACAGATCAACAGCAATTGGAACAACTTATCATCAATCTGCTACTGAACGGGATTGAAGCCATGGAAGAAGGAGGAGAAATAGAAATTTCTGCTCGTTCCGCAGGTAAAGAAAATCTAGTTATTGAAGTAAAAGATAGCGGCAAGGGTATTTCTCCTGAGATTGAAGAAGAAATTTTTAACCCCTTCTTTACCACAAAGGAAAGGGGGGTAGGCCTTGGGTTATCCATTGCAGCAAGAATTGCAGAGAACCTTGGAGGTGTGTTATCCTTTAGGAGCGAACCTGGAAAAGGAAGTTCTTTTAGAATCGTCCTTCCTGTGCATAGAAAATGAATTCATCTAAACCTAATATTCTTATTGTCGATGACGAAATAAAAATGACAAGGCTTCTTGAAATAAACCTAAAGAATAAATACAGAGTTTTTACAGCTCTAAAAGGCCGGGAAGCACTTGAAGTTCTCAAATCCAAAGAGATAGATATCGTCCTCTCAGATTTAAAATTGCCCGGAATAAATGGTATAGCCCTCCTGGAAAAAATAAAAGACATTAATCCTAATCTCCCTGTTGTTTTAATGACCGCCTACGGCACAATAGAATCCGCTGTGGAAGCGATGAAAAAGGGAGCTTTTGACTATCTTGTAAAGCCAATAAAAATGAAAGAGGTTGAAATAGTATTAAGGAGAGCCCTAACCCATTATCTGTTGATAAAAGAAAATCAGCGGTTGAGGAAAGAGCTCGATGAACGTTACGGGTTTGAGAATATCATCACAGCCGATCCAAAGATGGAAAATACAATCAAGATAGCGGCTCAGACGGCTCAAACAAATGAGCCTGTTTTGATCGAGGGTGAGAGTGGCACAGGCAAGGAGCTGATCGCAAGAGGAATTCACACATGCAGCAATCAAAGCCATGGTCCTTTTGTTGCTATCAACTGTGCGGCCATTCCAGAAGAGTTGTTGGAAAGCGAACTCTTTGGTCATGAAAAAGGGGCTTTCACCGGAGCCTTCCAGACGAAAAAAGGAAAATTTGAAGTTGCCCAGAACGGCACCCTGCTCATGGATGAAATTGCGGAAATGCCTTTTAACCTCCAGGCTAAGATTTTGAGAGCGATAGAACAATTTGAGATCACCAGGATTGGCGGCTTGACTCCCCTTAAAATAAATCCTAGGCTGATATGCACTACAAACCGAGATTTGAAGAAAGAGGTTGAAAAGGGAAATTTCAGAGCTGACCTTTATTACAGACTTAATGTGCTCCATATCAAGATACCCCCTCTCAGGGAAAGGATTACTGATTTACCTCTGTTGGTAAATCATTTTATTACCAAATATAAAAATATATCCCCTTATCCTGACATAATTGCTTCTCCAGAAATTCTCAGGGTGTTTTCTCTGTATGAATGGCCAGGAAACATCAGGGAGCTTGAAAATTGCCTGAAGCGGATGATAATTCTTTCTTCTGATGGGAAACTTTCCACTGATGATATTCCTCCAGAGATCCTAAAAAGCATGAGAAAGAAAGATATATTTCCGCAGGCAAAAGAAGAGTTGAAAATTCTCAAAAAAGATGCCAGAAGGAAGGCCGCAGCTGAAGTAGAGAGAAAGTTTGTTGTGGAGATGTTGATTAAAAACAAAGGAAACATTTCCAGGGCATCGCGCGAAGCGGGTATGAATAGAAGGCAATTTCAGGCAATGCTCAAAAGAAATAAAATATCCCCCAAAAACTATAAAACATAGATATCTTTTTAAAAATTCTCTCAAATGTGCTAACTTTTTAGTAGCACTTTTTTGTAATCTCCTATTTTTCACTCTTACAATTTCGTCTCTTTTTGTGTTCTGTATAAGATAGAAAGTTCTTCTAATTGATTTTTTTTGTTATAGTTAGAAATAGTCAGGTAGAAGAGAGGGAGGAAATTTACTTTTTATTATCAATCTGGCATGTTGTTTGCTCTATTAGAAATGAGGCCGGGAGATTTACATATGCTATGTGTTTTTCAGTTTAAAAAGGAGGTAATGACATATGGTCTGGCAAAACATAGTTACAGGAATTCTCGGGATCTGGCTAATCCTCAATAGCCTGATAAAGATCTGGATGAATCCGATCCACTTCATCATAGTCGGAGTGATAGTCGGAGTGCTTGGTTTCTGGTCAGCCTTTAAGAAACAATAAGAAATCCTTTCTCCCGGCCTCTAAAAATTTTTTCACTCGAAGTTAACCTGGATTGTCTATGAATTTATGATTTACAACTAAATCTACAAAGCATAAAAATGTGTTACTTTTCTATAAAAAGTGTTATTTTCCATGTAATAATTAAGGATATCAAATTCTTCCTGAAAAAATAAAACATCGTAAAATCAGCGATTCCGCAATTTTGATTTTCTCCCTAATAGCCAAGATTGAATTACATTGATATAATAATTATTTCAATAAACTTAATAGTTTTAACTGATGAAATTCGAACCAAAATGGATCGCTTGGGAAGCAACCCCCCGGTGCAATCTACGATGCATTCATTGCCGATCCGCTGCTAATCCTGAAAATAAAGAGGTGTTCTCTACAGAGGATGCCTTTAATCTCATTGATAATATCGCCTCTTTCTGTTCCCCTGTCTTTGTTCTTTCCGGAGGGGAACCCTTATTAAGAAAAGATGTGTTTGAAATAGCCTCCTACGGCACCGAAAAAGGATTTCGCGTCTGTCTTGCCACAAACGGAACTCTTATCAATGATGAAAGGTGCAGGAGAATAAAAGATTCAGGAATTTGTCTCGTATCTTTAAGCCTTGATGGTTCTTCTCGAGAAATTCACGACAATTTCCGCAATCAGAAAGGCGCTTTTGACCGCATTCTGCTGGGAATAGAGAAGCTGAAGAAGCACAACATCGAATTCATCATAAACTCCTCATTTACAAATAGAAATAAGCACGATATTCCAGCCACCTTCCATCTGGCGAAGAAACTGGGAGCAAAAGCCTGGTATATGTTTATGATTGTCCCTACCGGAAGAGGCAAAGGTATTTTTCAGGAGCTGGTTTCAAAAGAAGACTACGAAACCATTTTAAACTGGCATTACGAGCTGGAGAGAAGTGAAGGAGAAATTTTACTCCGTCCAACCTGTGCTCCTCATTATTATCGGATCTTTGCCCAACGCTCCAAGGCTGAAAATTTACCCCTGGAGAGGAGAAATTTGAGTTTTTCAACAGGGGGAGGTAAAGGGTGCGTGGCCGCCCAGACCATATCCTTTATCGACTACAGAGGCGAAGTTATGCCCTGCAGCTACTTCCCCAAGTCAGCAGGAAACCTTAGGGAAAAATCTTTTAGAGAAATATGGAATTCTCCTCTTTTCCAGGAACTCAGAGACTTTACAGCGTATAAAGGAAAGTGCGGTGGGTGTGAGTACCTTCATGTATGCGGAGGATGCAGAGCAAGAGCTTATGCTGTGAGCGGAGATTACCTGGATGAGGAGCCCTTCTGTGATTATCAGCCACCAATATCGAGCGTAATACCGAAGTGAAGAAGCTTATTTTAGATGTTATTTATGGGGAAAAGAATGACCGTGTTCCCATCTGGATTATGCGGCAGGCTGGCCGCTACCTCCCTCAGTACCGGAAGCTTCGCCGGAAATATGACTTCTTATCCATGTGTCTCACTCCTGAACTGGCCGCTGAAATAACTCTCCAGCCAGTTGAGACCCTAGACGTTGATGCTGCAATAATCTTCTCGGATATTCTCATTCCCTGCCTTTCGATGGGATGCATGGTTGAATTTATCGAGGGGAAAGGCCCTGTCTTTCACTCGCCTGTGAGGAGTTTAGAGGACATCAGGTCATTAAAGATTGCCAGTCAAAACAAAGAACTAGACTGTATTTTCAAGACTCTGACTATCGTAAAAAAAGAACTCCCTCACCGCAAGACCCTCATCGGGTTTTGTGCTGCTCCCTTCACACTGGCCTGCTATCTAGTCGAAGGGGGAACACCTAAAAATTTCCTCCACATCAAAACTCTTCTTTATGATAAACCTGATGCTTACAGTACTTTGATGGAAAAAATTACTCAAACGCTCATCACATTTTTAAAAGTTCAGGCAAAATCCGGTGCCGATATTCTTCAGATTTTTGATACCTGGGGAGGAATTCTCTCCCCCTCTGACTTTAAGAAATTTTCTCTTCCATATCTAGAAGAGCTTATGTTTGAATTTAAAAAAGAATGTAATCAGCCTCTTGTTTACTTTATGCGGGGAAGCGGAGGATTTCTCAGCATCCTGAAAAACCTTTCTGTTGAAGTCATGGGAATAGACTGGACTGTCGACCTTCTTGAAGCATCGAAGCGTTTAGGAGAACGTTTTGTTCTCCAGGGTAATCTAGACCCAGCTATCCTTCTCTCGGGGAAAAGTACTATCAGAGAAAAAGCTGTGGAGATTCTCCGTCAAGGGGAGAAAATAAAAGGACATATCTTTAATCTAGGCCATGGAATCCTCCCTTCTACTCCTGTTGAGAATGCACGCTATCTTGTGGAAGTGGTCCACAATTTTTCCCCAAAATGAAATCAGTTGTCTTGGTAAATTACGGGGGACCGGAAAAAACTTCACAGATTCGAGACTATGTCTATCGTCTCCTTTCGGATAGAAATGTTATTCAGCTCCCGGCGGGTAGGATATACCAGAGTGTCCTTGCCCGAATAATAAGCAGGCTGAGAGCAAAGAAATTAAAAAAAAATTATAAGGCTATAGGAGGCTCTCCTGTCCTCTCCATCTCTGAGTCTCTAGTCAGGAAACTGAACCAGAAGGGAAAGCACCGGTACTATACAGCTATGGCCTTTACTCCTCCCTATATTCTCGATGTCCTTGAATCCATCTCAGAAGAAAAAATTTTCATCTTTCCACTCTTTCCCCATTTTTCCAGGGTAACAACCGGTCTCTGTCTTTCACTTGCAGCGAAAAGCAAGAAAAGAATTTATTATCTGAGAGAATACTGGTCAGATCCGAAATTTAATTCTTTAATAGTCAAAAGAATTAAAGACACAGTGCCAGAAAACGAAAAGGTAGCTGTGCTCCTTTCTGCCCATTCTATTCCTCTTAAATACGCAGAGAAGGGAGATCCCTATCTGGAAAGCATCCACAGTCATTTTGCTTTGCTCAAAAATTCATTACCAGGATATTCCCTCTTTCTCTTTTTCCAGAGTAAGATAGGTCCCCTGAAATGGGCAGGACCGGAATTGGGAGAAGTTCTTCCTGTCATTAAAAAGAAAGGATTTAAAAGACTGGTTCTCTATCCCCTGAGTTTTGTCGTTGATAACTACGAAACTAGATTCGAAATTGACATATTTTATAGAGATGATATAATTTGTAAATCAAATTTATCCTTTAAACGGATTCCTTGCTTAAACGATAGCGAAGAATTCGTTTCCTTTGTTGAAAAAATGACAGATGAAGAGAAATGGTTAGAATTGGTGTAATCGGTGCCGGCATATCCGGCCTTTCCACTGCTTTCTACCTGGCAAAATTTATGAAGGAACGGAAAGAAGATTTTGAATTGGATGTCTTTGAAAAGGAAGGAAGGCCTGGGGGAACAATTCTATCTTCAAACGAGGAAGGTTTTTTAGTTGAAGGGGGACCAAACGGGTTCTTAGACAGCAAACCATCTACGATCCAGCTCTGTGCAGAACTAAATCTCTCTTCCAAACTTCTTCCTGCTCACTCCTCTTCAAAGCGACGCTACATCTTTCTCAAAGAAAAACTCATCCTCGTTCCAGAAAAGCCGGGCAAGTTTCTTAAATCGGACATCCTTAGTTTAAGAGGAAAGATAAATCTTTTTATGGAGGGAATAAGGAGGAAAGGCAAGGCTGGGAGAGACGAAACTATCGCAGAGTTCGGAAGACGACGGATCGGAAAGGAAGCGGTAGAAAATCTCCTTGACCCGATGGTTACTGGGATTTTTGCCGGAGACCCTGATACCTTGAGTCTTAAGGCTTGCTTCCCACGCATTTGGGAAATGGAGCAAAAATACGGCTCTTTAACCAGGGCCCTGATTAGCATTATGAGGCAGAGAAAAACCTCAGGGCCAGCAGGTCCGGGCGGAACCCTTACCTCCTTTCTTGAAGGAACAGAATTTCTGATAAAAAAACTAGCTGAAGGGGATTCTCTAAATCTCCGCATAAACACAGAAGTTAAAGAAATAGATTATTCCCGTGGCCGGTGGTTCGTGGATAGCAGAGGAAACATTCCTTTCGACATCCTTGTTTGCGCCTCCCCTTCCTACGTTCTCGCCGGGCTCTTGAAAAAAATGGTTCCTTCTGTTTCTCAAATGGCTGCTGGCATTCCATATTCTCCTATGGCAGTTCTGGGGCTGGGCTACAAAGAAGAAACTGTCCAGGGGAAAATCGATGGGTTCGGCTTCTTAATCCCTCATAAAGAGAAGCGGAGGATTCTAGGCTGCCTTTTTTCATCTCGTATATTTCCCTCCCGTGCTCCTGAAGGATACGAATTGCTTCAGGTTATGGCAGGCGGAGCTAGATTCCCTGATATTGTAAATTACAGCGAAAGCGAAATACTTGATTTTTCACGGGAAGAGCTGAGGAGCATACTGGGCCTAGAAGCCAGTCCTGATTTCGTTAAGACCTTTCGCTACAAGAAAGCGATTCCTCAGTACAGAGTGGGACATCTTGCTCTTGTGGAAAACATGAAGAAGAGTCTGGAGCCTTTCAGGGGATTCTTTTTTACAGGAAATGCCTACTACGGAATCGGCATTAATGACTGCACGAAGAACAGTCTGGAGGTGGCTCAATCTGTAATTTCATATTTAGCCTGAATTATTTTCATTGATATAAATATTTTTGGGATGGTTATATTGCTAAAGGTATGGAAATCAGGGATGGATAATTCAGGGAAACCTGGACTATTTGTGAATAGTTCAGGTTAGAGGGAAGAAAGAATGATTAAGCTCTTCTTCTTTTCAGCACTTTCTCTGATTAGCCTGGCTACAATCTTCTTTTTCTTCTATTCCTACCGGCAAAGAGGAAGATTATTCAACATAGCTACTTTCTTCCTTTTTTTCGGCACTGTTTTTCTCGCTCTGATGTTGCTTTTCTCAGGTCTGGCCGGGAAACGCCACCCCTCTACAAGCTCATTTGAAACTTATAATTTTCTGGCCCTCCTTCTTTTGATTATCTACTTTGTTGCGGAATACAAATTCAAAATCAGGATGCTCGGTACTTTTTTTCCCCCTTTTGCTCTCTTTTTCAATTTACTTTCCGTTGTCATGCCCAACGCTTCTTTCCGACTCGAAGGAGTGTATTCTCAGACCCTTTTCAGTATCCACACCGCGTTCTCTCTTCTCGGGGAAGCTTCTTTTGCTCTCTCATTCGTAGCTTCAGTAATGTACATAGTTCAGGACAAGAATCTGAGAGCCAAAAAATTCAAAGGCCTGTTTTTTAGGCTTTCTTCCCTGTCCACGCTGGAGAAAACTGCAAATTTTTCTCTCCTCATAGGATTTCCTTTCTTAACTGTGGGTGTTTTGCTTGGGTTTCTCCTTGCAGCCGACAAACTCGGGGGGAACTGGCTTTTTGACCCCAAGATTATCTGGACCATGATCACCTGGATTGTCTATTCTCTCCTGTTTATGAACAGAGTCTCAGGGCACCTGAGGGGAAAAAGATTTGCTCTCTTTCTTATCATAAGTTTTCTCCTGGTAGTTATCTGCTATTGGGTGGCCAATTACTTCTCTTCTTTCCATAACTTTATTTATGCCTATGGAGCATAGTTCTGATGTCTGAGTTGCTGGTCTTGGGTCTCAATCACCGCACGGCCCCTGTTGAGATCAGGGAGAGACTCGCTTTCTCTCGGGATGAGTTAGTTGAGTCCTGTCGGAAATTACTGAAGCTCCCCTACGTCGAAGAAGCGCTTATTCTTTCCACCTGCAACCGGACAGAGCTCATCGTTTTCCTCACAGACCCAGAACAGGGGCGCGAGATACTTATCAGTTTCCTGGCTGAAGAAAAACAGATTTCAAGGTCCGAATTCGAGGATTGTCTCTATTCCTATCCTTCTCTTGATGCTGTGTTTCATGTTTTCCGAGTCATCTGCGGTCTTGATTCCATGGTTCTGGGAGAACCTCAGATAACTGGTCAGCTAAAAGAAGCCTACGAACTCTCCTTCAGGGCAGGAGCATGCAAGAGAATGCTCAACCCCCTTATGCAGCAGGCATTGAAAACAGTGAAAATCATACGCAATGAAACCGGAATTTCTGACAACTCTGTCTCTGTGAGTTACGCAGCAGTTGAGTTAGCCAAGAAAATCCTGGGAGATTTAGACCAGAGAAATGGTCTCCTTGTGGGCGCGGGAGAGATGTCGGAATTATCTTTACTGCACCTAAAAAAACACGGCATCAAAACCATTAACGTTACCAATCGCACCTATTCCAAAGCAGTAAAGCTGGCTCAGAAGTTCGCTGGAAAGCCTTTTCCATTCGATGAACTCCCCCAAGCTCTACAGCAATCTGATGTTGTCATCAGTTCTACAGGTTCTTCAGAACCCATTATTGAAACTTCTCTCGTCAAAGAAATCATGAGGAAGAGAAAGTACAGGCCAATGTTTTTTATTGACATCGCTGTTCCCCGGGATATCGAAGAAGCAGTGTCTTCAATTCCTGAGGTTTACCTTTATGATATTGATGACCTTAAGAATGTAGTAGAGGCTAATATACAAAAGCGAAAGATGGAAGCCCAAAGAGCTGAAAAAATCATTAATCAGCAGGTTTGCCAATTTCAAGCGTGGAGAAAGATACAGGAATTGAATCCTGTAATCAGATCCCTCAAAGACAAGGCTGAAACAATAAGGAGAGCAGAACTGGATAAATCCCTGAGAAGACTCAAACACATGGGGCCAGAGGAAAGAAACGAGCTGGAAAGACTCTCATCGGCCATCGTTAATAAGCTCCTTCATGAACCCATTACCGCTCTAAAGAAATTCTCTCTGGATGATACAAAGAAGAAGAAATATGTGAAGGTTATGAAAGATTTTTTTAATCTAGAGTAGGGGAAAAGTGAATATACGAATTGGAACTCGTGGTTCAAAGTTAGCGCTGGCTCAGGCCGGGATAATAAAATCCAGTTTGGAGAGCCTGAATCGCGCTCTTGAGATCGAACTCAAGATAATAAAAACTAGAGGTGATAAAGTCTTAAGCAGACCTTTGGCCCTGATCGAGGACAAAGGACTCTTCGTCAAAGAAATAGAGGTAGCGCTTTTAGAAAAGAAAATCGATATCGGCGTGCATAGCCTGAAAGATATTCCCACCGAGCAGCCTGCTGAGCTTATGATTGCAGCCATTCCTGAAAGGGAAATACCTAATGATGCTTTTATCTCCAATGAATATTCATCCCTGAGTGAGATTAAGCGTGGAGGTGTAATCGGCACCAGCAGCCTACGGCGTAAAAGCCAGCTTCTAAATCTGAGGCCCGACCTGGTCATAAAAGATATCCGGGGAAATATGGATACACGACTGAAGAAACTCGATCGGGGAGAATACGATGCCCTTGTTCTGGCTGCAGCAGGTCTGAAAAGACTGGGCTTTGAAGAAAGGATAACAGAACTCCTGTCTCTAGATTCCATGGTGCCCGCAGTAGCTCAAGGAGCCTTAGCTCTAGAGACGAGAGCAGGAGATGAAGAAATTCTCGATCTATGCCGGCTTCTCACTCACGAAGAAACGCAGAAAGCTGTGGAGGAAGAAAGGGAGTTTTTAAGTCTTATGGGAGGCGGCTGTCAGGTTCCTCTCGGGTGCTATGCCTGCTTTAAGGATTCTGATTTTTCCAT
The DNA here is from genome assembly GCA_046760305.1 of Candidatus Aminicenantales bacterium. GTDB lineage: Bacteria > Acidobacteriota > Aminicenantia > Aminicenantales > Aminicenantaceae > JBHIDX01. The sequence continues at coordinate 7,091 of JBHIDX010000012.1, read as the reverse complement.
GATAGGATTTATCGGAGACCTGGAGGGGAAGGAAAAAATCTCTCATAAGCTGAGGAAAGGAAGGAATGAATACCGAGGGTACGGAAAACACCTCGCTAAGCTTCTCCTTGAGGAAGGGGGAAGCCGAATTCTTGAGAAGATAAGAAAATGAAAATTATTATTACCGCATCATCGACCACCATAGAAGAAAACAGGGAGGTACTGAACTCCTCAAAATGTGCATTTATTTTTTTCCCCACCATCGAATTTAAGCCCGTGAGGAAAAAGCCTGTTAGTCTGAAAAACTATGAATGGGTGATTATCTCCAGCAGGAAAGTCTACGATTTCCTCTCCCCCCTCGTTAAAAAACAGGAGCTGCAAAAAATTAAAATTGCTGCTGTAGGGGAATCCAGCTCCCGCTACCTCCAGGAGAAAAATCTAAAGGTAAATTTTATTTCCAGTATATTTACGGGAGCAGAATTTGCTCGAGAATTCGTGGAGAAATTTCCAGGGATAAAGGGAAAAGTCTTGAGACCAGTATCCACTCATGCTCCCAGGGAAATGGAGAAAGTCCTGAGAAAGTTGGGCATAGAAGTGGATACTGTTTCCCTCTATGAGCCTGTTCCTCCTTCTTACACGGAGGATAGAATTCAAAAGTTGAAAGAAGAGAGTTTCCAGGGGATAATCTTTACCAGTCCTTCCTCCTGGTATAATTTCAAGCACATTTTCGGACATGATTACAGCCAGTTGTTGAAGGACAAAATAATCGGTGCCATCGGACCCACTACAGCGAAGGTATTGGAAAAAGATGGATATGATAAATACCTTATGCCAGAGAAATACACTCTGGCCAATGTAATAAAAAAAATGGAAGGAGAAATGCTATGAAATTCCCTTATTATCGGGCCCGCCGTCTCAGGAAAAATGAGGTCATACGTTCCATGGTCAGAGAGACTAATCTTTCAGTCGATGATTTTATCTACCCTCTCTTTCTCATCGAAGGAGATGATATTAAGAACCCTGTCGAGTCGATGCCAGGGGTTTTTCAGTATTCACCTGATAGGATAAAAGAGGAAATTGAAGAACTGAAAGAATTGCAGATTCCTGCTGTAATACTCTTCGGCATTCCAGCGAAAAAAGACAGTGTTGGCTCTGAAGCGTATAACCCAGAGGGAATTATCCAGAAAGGAATCAAGGTTATCAAAGACATTCATCCCGACCTCTACCTCATCACAGATATCTGTCTCTGTGAATACACTGACCACGGGCACTGTGGAGTTGTGGAAGGGGGAGAGGTGAAGAATGATGATACCCTTGAGCTTCTGGCCAAAGAAGCCCTCAGTCATGTCATAGCCGGAGCGGATATGGTTGCGCCCTCAGATATGATGGATGGAAGAGTGGCTGCCATCAGGAAAGTTTTAGATGAGGAGAATTTCTCCCATATTCCCATCATGTCTTATGCAGCCAAATTTGCCTCTGCTTTTTACGGGCCGTTTCGAGAAGCAGCGGAGTCAGCCCCTAGATTCGGGGACCGGCGATCCTACCAGATGGACCCTGCCAATAAACGTGAAGCACTGCGGGAAGTCCTTCTTGATGTTGAGGAGAATGCGGATATAATCATGGTAAAACCGGCTTTGCCCTATCTTGATATCATCCACATGGTCAGGGAAAAAATTTCCCTCCCTGTGGCTGCATACAATGTAAGTGGTGAATTTTCCATGATTAAAGCTGCGGCGGAGAGGGGATGGATTGACTACGAGCGGGTGATGATGGAAGCTCTTATTTCTATAAAAAGAGCCGGGGCAGATTTAATTCTCACTTACTTTGCCAAAGATGCGGCACGGATTTTAAGGAAAAAGGGATGATCACGGAAAGAGAGAAATCAAGATTGAGCTTTGTTGAAGCGACAAAGTACATTCCTGGAGGAGTTAACAGCCCCGTGAGGGCTTTTAAAGCTGTGGAAGGAGATCCTGTCTTCATCGAGAAAGCCTCTGGTGCCTATGTCTATGATTTGGATGGCAATCGCTACCTCGATTTTATCGGATCATGGGGTCCTGCTATTTTGGGTCACAGCCACCCGGAAGTTATCAAGGCTCTCGAAGAAGCCATTTCCCGAGGGTTCTCTTTTGGAATGTCCTCACCTCTGGAAACTGAGTTGGCAAAGCTTATATCATCAAAAATTCTTGGTGCTGAGATGGTGCGCTTTGTCAATTCAGGGACAGAAGCAGCAATGACAGCCATCCGCTTGGCCCGGGCTTTTTCAGGAAGGAATAAAATCATAAAGTTTGAAGGTTGTTATCATGGTCATTCTGACGGCCTTCTGGTTAGAGCTGGCTCTGGAGGGGCAACTTTCGGTGTTCCTACCAGCCCTGGGGTTCCTTCAGATTGCACAAAAAACACAATCACTCTACCTTACAATGATACAGTGCCGCTTGAATCTGTTTTCAGCCAGGAGGAGATTGCCGGTGTCATTGTAGAGCCAGTGGCAGGAAATATGGGTGTGATTATCCCCAGAAAAAAATTTATTCAGAGATTAAAAAGCCTGTGCAGGGATACAGGGTCTGTACTCATTTTTGATGAAGTCATGACCGGATTCCGGATTCATGAACAGGGTGCCCAGGGTTATTTTGGGATAGGTGGTGATTTAATCTGTCTGGGGAAAATCATAGGAGGAGGGTTGCCTGTGGGGGCTGTGGCGGGGAAAAGAGAGATAATGTCTAAACTTGCCCCTCAAGGAGAGGTTTACCAGGCTGGAACTCTATCTGGGAACCCGCTGGCCATGACTGCGGGATTAAAAACTCTGGAAATTTTCTACCGCGAGAGCATAATGAGAAAAATCAATTTCCTGAGCCACCTGTTGAAGCAAGGTTTAGAGAAAATAAAGAGAGAGCACTCTGATGTTTCGTTCAGCGTTCTGGGAGGAATGTTCACTCTTTTCTTTACCTCCAAGACGCCTCAGAATTTTGAAGATGTTCAAAGATGCGATTTCAAGAAGTTCGGACAATTCTTTAAGTTTATGCTTGACCATGGAATTCTTCTTCCTCCCTCTCAGTTTGAGGCTAATTTTATCTCTGCAGCCCATACAGAAGATAATATATCCGAGTATGTGCTTGCTACAAAAAAATTTTTGGCAGAAAGAAGGTAAATGTCCATTATTTTTCTTCGCCTTGCGGTTGGAAACTCAGTATCTCTCTGAGGTTTTGTTTCTTATCGATTAAGGCAGCCAGCAGGTAACGTCTTATATGGGCATTGGATGGGTTTTGAACGAGCGCTTCCTGACAGCGTTTTATCTACTCGTCTGCTATTTTTTCAATTTGTATTGTTCAGAACAGAAAATTAACACAAGATCCTCGGTTGACTCTTTTCTCCTTTTATGTCTATAATATAGAAACCAATGCCGTCATTTAAGATTGGGGATAAAGTCTTTTATCCCAATCAAGGACTCGGAGTAATAGAAAACATCCAGGAAGAAGATTATTACGGTGAAAGATTCAAAGTGTACCATTTAAGAATTCTTTCCAATAACAGCTTAATCCTCGTTCCTTCATCAAATGCAGAAGAAATCGGTATCCGCAAGCCAATTTCTCCTAAGTTTGTCGAAGATATCTTTAAATTCATGCGCAACGGAAGTGTAGATGTAACCATGAACTGGAAAGGAAGATACAAGGAGCATTTAAACTATATGAAGTCAGGTTTGATCTGGGATACAGCTTTTGTCCTTAAAAGGCTTTATTATCTAAACCTCATCAAACCGCTTTCTTTCCGTGAAAAGAAGATGATGGAAAAGGCAAAAGAACTCATAGTGTCTGAAATATCCGAAGTTTCTTCCCTTCCCTCTACTGTGATTGAGCAAAAGGTCATGGAAAATCTCTCTTTATGTTTTAAAGACATCAAGCACAGCGTCGAGTCTTAAAACTCAGATTATGCTCATTCCTAGTATCATCCTTTTTTTTCTCTTTCTGGGTCTAAGTGCATTTTTTTCTTCCTCAGAAACTGCTTTTATTGCTTCCAATCCTTATAAGCTTGACCATCAGGAAAAGCAGGGTTCTGGGAGGGCAAGACTGGCGAAAAAACTCCTCTCGAGGGTTGATAACCTTCTGGCCACCATACTCGTTGGAAATACCCTGGTTAACACTGCTGCCGCTTCAATTGCTACTTTTATCTTTGTTTCTTTCATTCCAGATAAGAATGAAGCAGTACTCCTGGCCACTTTGACTACCACGCTTTTAATACTCATCTTTGCTGAGATAACCCCCAAGACTTATGCAGCTCATAATTCACTCAAAGTCTCTCTTCTTTTTTCTCATCCGATAAGAATGTTCATCGTGCTCTTCTATCCTTTTGTTAGAGCATTCACCTTTCTCTCACGGCTTATTTTCCCTTCTCCGGCTGAAGATACCGGCATCCAGCCTAAGACCTTGAGCGAAGAGGAGTTAAGGCTATTGCTCACCAAGGGCATGCTGAGAGAAAGGATGTCCAGTTTCAGAAGGAGGATGATTTCAGGCGTGCTGGATATCGCTTCACGGCCGATTAGAGAGATAATGGTGCCCCGGCCGCAGATCAAAGCTATAGATATTAATGCTTCTCTCCAGGAGATTCAGGAAGTCCTCCGCTCAACAGGCTTTTCTCGAATTCCTGTCTACAGCGGTAGACTAGATAACATCGAAGGTACTATTCACAGCAAGGATATAATTCCATATCTATTTGAAAAAAAAGAAGTTAAATTGCCTGAGATAATTCGAAAACCTTTTTTTATTCCTGAGTCAGCTCCGGTGGAAAAAGCCCTCCGTCAGATGCAACAAAGTGCAGTCCACCTTGCTTTTGTTGTGGATGAGTTCGGAAACATGGAGGGCATTGTTACCCTTGAGGATATTATCGAGGAGATTGTGGGTGAGATTCAGGATGAGTATGATGTGGAAGTTGAAGACTGGATTAAAGAAGTGAGTAAAGATGTTTATCTGATAAAAGGAAACACACCCATAAAAGAAATTAATCAGAGGCTTTCAATGGGCATCCCGGAGAGGGTTGAATATACAACACTGGCCGGTTTTTTCCTTTATAAATACGGAAAGATTCCCCAGGAGAAGGACGAACTCATATGGCAAGGAAGAAGATTTATCGTGGAGCGGATGGGGAGAAGGAAGATAAATCTGATAAGGTTAATTCAAGAGGGGGGAAGGACAGAGTACGAGAGAAGAGAATGAGAATTATCGCTTCTAACAGAAAAGCCTTTTATAATTACGAGATAATCGAGACCTGCGAAGCAGGGATTTCTCTTCTGGGAAGCGAGGTGAAGTCGATTAGAGAGGGGAAAATTAGCCTCAAGGAGTGCTATGCTGAAGCAAAGGGAGGGGAAATTTTTCTCGTTAACTGTCATATCAGTCCCTATGAAGCTGCGAACAGGTTTAACCATGATCCTCGAAGGGAAAGGAAGCTCCTCCTTCATAGAAGGGAGATAAAGCGCCTTCTGGGTAAGATGAAAGAGAGAGGTTTCTCCCTTGTGCCGACCAAAATATATTTCAATAAAAGGGGGAAAGTAAAAGTGGAAATTGCCCTGGCAAAAGGGAAGAAAGTCTATCAGAAAAGAGAAGCCATCAGAGAAAGAGAGAGAGAAAGAGAAATGCAGGCAGAGCTGAAGAAAAGATGGCGTTAGAAGTCAGGTGGGCAGGCGAATCAATGTATGAGCAAGCTTTATAGCCTCCATCATGCTCAGCGGGTTTGCTCTTCCCTTTCCAGCAATGTCAAAAGCCGTGCCATGGTCTGGGGAAGTTCTGATAAAAGGAAGACCGAGAGTGAGATTCACCCCTGAGTCAAAGGCTTCAAGCTTGAAGGGAATACATCCCTGGTCGTGGTAGAGGGCGATGACGATTTTTTCCGGGCTGCCTAGAGCCATGCGGAAGACAACATCAGGGGGGTAAGGTCCGCTGATATCCATTCCCTGCTTGACGGCCTGCTGGATAGCTGGAATAATCTCCTTATTTTCCTCTGTGCCCAGAAGCCCGTCTTCTCCTGCATGGGGATTAAGACCAGCGGCTAGAAACTGAAATCTGCGGGTCTCAATTTTTTCCATATCCTTTTGAAGCCGAAGGAGGAAATCGAGGAACTTTTCCCTTCTTATCTTTTTTAGGGCTAATTTCAAGGGAAGGTGAGAGGTAAAAAGTACCACTTTTATTTTTTCTGACCAGAAGGCCATTATTGCCTCGGGATATCTTTGGCTCAGAAATTCGGTGTGTCCCCGCCATGGAAGCCCAGCCAGGCTCCAGGATTTTTTAGAGATGGGAGCAGTGACGAGTGCCTGAATTTTTCCCTCCTCAGCCGCTTTTACTGCTTCTTCGAAAAATCGAAATGATATTTCACCGTTTTCCCTGGAGGGAGCTCTTTTCTCAGGTCGAGGCTCAGGAGAAACAACTTCGTGAAGGAATGTACCTGGTACAATGGAACGTTTTTCTTCTGAAGGAATAAGTGGCTGAATTTGGATTCCCAGAGATTTCTTTACTTCATCAATCAGGTGCGAGTTTCCGAAGATGGTATAACTGGCTTCTGGAAGTGCTTCTCCAGAGGAAAGGACTTTAAGGACAAGTTCGGGACCAATTCCCGCCGGATCCCCGAGGGTTATCCCTATCCTGGGAATGGTCATTTCGTGTCTTTAGCGGTTTTATTCTCGTCTTTTTTATCGTTGAGCTTATAGAGATACTTAATGCTATCTTTGTAAATAAGGAGGTTGGGAGCGTCATTTCGGTTGAGCTTGATGCAGTTTTTATCGTACCATTCGATGTATCCTTCGATTACCTGGCCATCGCGGAATACAACAGCCATGGGTGTCTTTTTGTTCATCTGCTTGAGATAATAGTAGTTTTCGGCATGGGTTTCGTACTGAGGGAGAGGCTTCTTTTTAGCAGCTTCCTTCTGCATTTTTTCTTTTATTTCAGAGAAATTTGGCCTTATAAGTTTCCTGTTCATAATTTACTCTCCCCGCAGGAAATAATGTATCCAGCGAATTCTGTTTAGTTAAAATATTATCATTATTGATGATAAAATTCAAGAAAGTATTTTTTAGTGATGAGTAACATCAAAACCGGACATTCGGGAACGCAAAACCGGACATCAAATAT
>JBHIDX010000011.1:0-50435 GCA_046760305.1 Candidatus Aminicenantales bacterium | reverse complement strand
CCCACGACCAGATTTGAACTGGTGACCCCGTCCTTACCAAGGACGTGCTCTACCAACTGAGCTACGTGGGCAAAACTGCTCAAGGTTAAGAGCGGGAAACGGGACTCGAACCCGCGACCAACGGCTTGGAAGGCCGATGCTCTACCAACTGAGCTATTCCCGCTCAAAATGGGCAGGGAAGGATTCGAACCTCCGAAGGGTTGCCCCAGCGGGTTTACAGCCCGCCCCATTTGGCCACTTTGGTACCTGCCCTTATTCTTATCCATCTTTTAAGCCAGCGAGAGGATTCGAACCCCCGACCCGCTGATTACAAATCAGCTGCTCTACCAACTGAGCTACGCTGGCATAATATCTGTTTTTTGATCTTGATAATGAATGAATGTCTCTCAGGAAATAAAAAAAGAGAAAGGAGAAACTCTAATATAGTTTTTACTTTCTCTTAAGCCGAACTTAATTTCCTTTCGCTCTTACTCGAGCATCTGTTGCTTTGAGTGAAAAACTACATCTAAAATGCTACATAAAATCTTTGTAATTGTCAAGAAATGATAACAACTTTTTTTGTATAAAAAGTCGCCTTTTTTTAAAACTTTCTTCTCTGTGGAATCCTCTGCTGCTTCATCCTCTCTTTCATCAGTCTCTCTCTCATACCCTTCATGAATTCTGTTGCAAAGACCATGTATTTAGCCCTCTGCTCAAGAGAAAGATTTTTTTCGATGAAAGCTTCAAGTTCGTCATCTTTTGCCCTTACCTCATTCCTCAACATCTTAATCTCTTTCATCAGTTTGGTGAGTAATTGTTCGTCAGTTTTTTCACTCACAAGAGCCATTTTTAACTCTCTTAATTTCTTTCCAATTTTCATCTGCAGCTCTCTCTTTTCTTCTTCTGTACGGAAAACAGCAGGATAAATTTTTGCTGTCTGTTCCTGATTAAGATTAAGTACTTGAGTCATTTTCAGCAGCCAGAGATTGATCAAATTTTCTCTTGCTTTTCTGAACGGCTGTTGTGCTTCTCCAACAGCAGGAAGAACTAAAGCTGTAACAAAGAAACCAAAAACCAAAATGGTGGCAACTTTTTTTACACTCATGAATACCTCCTATGATTCATTCTTTTTCCCCCCTGAGAGAATTAAATTTATTTCTTCAACCGTGAATTCATCCCAGGGATTGATTAAACCGGACATACCAGGTAAGCTGCTCTCTTCAGGATAGAATATCAAGTGCTCGATTGAATCGAGTATTGCGTTCTCAATTAAATCTCCAAGGTTGATGTTTTCTCCCGCATCCTGGTAAAGCAGTTGGAGAGTATCTTCGTAGCTGAAAGCATAAAATTCCCGATTCCTTTCAGGCCTGAAATGTAAGAGCGAGATAGAAAGGAGAAAGATAAACACCAAACTTGCTCCAATCCATGCCCATCTCAATCCTGAGTAAGAAGTTTGCTTTCTCCTTTCGGTTCTAAAAGAGATAACTTTCTGCTTAATCCTAGAAGTAAAACTCTGCCAGTAATTATCCTCAACTTTTCCCACTTCTAATTCTCCCGCGACCTGGCTCAGTTTTTCCAAATCCTCTAGGTAAGAGCGGCATTTCTGACAACAAAGAAGGTGGCTTTCCAGCTTCTTCTCTTTCCTTCTTGAAAGCACACCATCTATTTTATCGGATAACAACTTCTCAATCCTTGTGCACCTCATTATTTACCTCTTAAATAAAGGATTTTAATCTCTCCCTTAGCATTTTCCTCGCCTTGTGTATCCGCCAGGAAACAGTCTTTTCTGAACAGCGAAGGACTTCAGCTGCCTGGGCGTGGCTCATTCCCTGGAGGTTAACGAGAATGAATGAAGTCTTGTAAATAAGGGGAAGAGAGTCGAGCGCTTCTTTGAGCCTCTCTCTCAACTCCTTTCCTGCTGAGTACTCCTCAGGAGAAAACAACGCCGACTCCCCTTCCCCTCTCCAAGCCCAAACTTTGCTGAAACTCTCCACCTTTTTATCTCTACTTCTTTTCTTGAGAAAATTTAATGTCAAGTTTACTGCAATCCTGTAAAGCCAGGTGTAGAAGCTCGATTTCTGCCTGAACTTTTTTATAGAAGCATAAGCTTTCATGAACGTCTCCTGGGCCAGATCATCTGAGTCATGATGGTTACGGGTGAGATGAAAAATTGTTTTATAAACTTTTTTCTGATAGCGCCGGACAAGCTCAGTAAAGGCATTCAGGTTTCCCTCTTTAGTCAGACTAACAAGGTCTTCATCTCCATAACCATCCATGCAATTCTTTGTGTTCATTTCTATTAGACAATTATAGCCCAAAATCCTTTGTCATTCAGCCGATAGATGAATCCGGGAAGGGGGAATCGCTCTCATGGTTGGAGCGGAGGGCGGAGTAGTCTCCGTCCTTTTCATCTCAGCCAGGAGCAAACCCCTTCTCCAGCCCTGATCATATACATCATCAAGTATCTAAAGAAACTTCCACACCCCGAGGAATCCTCGTCGCTCAAACGGTAAACCTTAATAATCCTGGTGCTTAAGTAAATAAAGTCAGGAAGAGGTACTCGATTCTGACTCAAACGCCACCTCATGTTTGACACTGTGTATGGTTACTGATATGATTCTACTTCTTTATTATTGGGGAGTCTAATGATAGAGCGTTACACCCGTCCTCAGATGGGAAAGATATGGACGGAAAAGAATAAATTTCAGAAATGGCTCGATGTGGAGTTGGCTGTCTGCGAGGCCTGGAAAGAACTGGGAAAGATACCTCATCGCTCTCTTGAAAACATCAAGAAAAAAGCTGGTTTTTCTCTCAAGCGAATAAGTCAAGTAGAGAAGGTCATAAAGCACGACGTTATCGCTTTTCTTACTTCAATAGCTGAACATGTAGGTGAAGATTCCCGCTACATTCACCTCGGGCTTACTTCCTATGATGTTGTTGACACTGCTCTCTCTCTTCTGGTTAAACAATCGCTTTATCAGATTAAGAAAGACCTTATCTCGCTTAAAGAAGCCCTCAGGGAACAGGCCTTGCGTCATAAAAAAACAGTAATCATGGGTAGAACTCATGGCGTTCATGCCGAGCCTATCACCTTTGGGGTGAAGCTTCTGGTCTGGTTTGAAGAAGTGAAGCGTCATCTTTTTAGGTTGGAGAGAGCTATCGAAGTTATCAGTGTGGGAAGAATTTCAGGCTCGGTTGGTACCTACATCCATTTAGACCCCAGGGTGGAGACGATTGCCCTGAAAAAACTCGGACTTAAACCAGCCAATGTCTCTACGCAGGTTCTCCAACGCGACAGGCATGCGGAGGTTCTCTCGGTTCTTGCACTCATCGCTTCCTCGCTGGATAAATTCGCCACTGAAATACGTCACCTTCAGCGGACTGAGGTACTGGAGGTTGAAGAACCATTCACAAAGGGACAAAAAGGTTCCTCATCAATGCCGCATAAGAGAAACCCGGTGAGGGCAGAAAGAGTCTCAGGACTGGCACGCATCATCCGTTCAAACCTTCATGTGGCTCTCGAAAGTATTCCTCTCTGGCATGAGAGAGACATTTCTCATTCTTCATGCGAACGAATAATCCTCCCTGATTCTTTCATTATCGAAGACTTCCTCCTTTCTGAAATGGATGATATCATAAGAAATTGGAGCATAAACAGCCAGAAAATGAGCAAAAACATCGAGTTGACTCAAGGCCTCATCTTCTCCCAGAGTATTCTCCTCGCTCTGACCGAAAAAGGCATTTCCCGGGAAAATGCTTATAAACTCGTCCAATCCAACAGTTTCCGGGCTATGGAAGAAGAGAGAAATTTGAAGCAGCTCATACTTCAAGACCCTGAAATTAAAAAACATCTTTCCCGGGGAGAAATAGAGAAGTGTTTCTCGTTGAAACCCTTCCTGGATAAAATCGACTACATTTATGAAAGAGTATTCAAGGATGAAGATTAGAGTACTTGTTTCATACAAAGATAGCGTGCTTGATCCCCAGGGACAGACCGTAAAGAATGCTCTGCACACTCTGGGCTACGAGTTTGTGAAGGACGTCAGGCAGGGAAAAGTTTTCGAAATAGAGATTGAAGGCCTCAGCCAGGAAAAGATTGAAGAGGTCATTCCAGAAATTTCTGATAAGGTTCTTGCAAATCCAATAATAGAAAAATTCAGCTGGCAGGTTCTTGAGTAAAGGGCGCGGAATGTCCGCTTTTCTTTTCCCCCGGACTTTTCCTGATAAAAATAATATGGCCTGCTGCCTTGCCTTTCTGAAGAAAAAACTCAACTCCCGAGGAGCATGTGGTCAATGAGATTTGGCGTTGTGGTTTTCCCTGGCTCAAACTGTGATTATGATACTTATTACGTCTTAAAAAATGTACTCCGCCAGGATGCTGTTTTTCTGTGGCACAAAGACCATGACCTGAAAAAAGTCGACTGTGTCATTCTCCCAGGAGGTTTCTCCTACGGTGACTATCTTCGTTCAGGTGCCATCGCTAAATTCTCCCCTCTCATGCAGGAAGTGAAACAGTTTGCCCTCAAAGGCAAACTCGTTCTTGGCATATGTAATGGCTTCCAGATTCTGATGGAACTCGGATTGCTTCCAGGAGCGATGCTGAGGAACAAAAACCTTAAATTTCTGTGCCAGTTCGTTCATATAAGGATTGAAAATAACTCCACACCCTTCACTCTCAAAGGCAGAATTGGCCAGTTGTTGAAGGTACCCATTGCTCACTATGAGGGCAACTTTTTTGTACCTCCCCCTGCTCTTGATGAGATTGAGAAAAACAACCAGGTTGTGTTTCGCTACACTGATGCCCAGGGGAGGGTCACCGAGGAGGCAAACGTCAACGGCTCACTCAACAACATTGCAGGCATAATCAACAGAAGAGGAAATGTGATGGGAATGATGCCTCATCCTGAAAGAGCTTCAGAGGCTCTTCTCGGGAGTAAGGACGGACGCCTAATCTTCAGATCAATCATCGAATCAATAAACGGCAAGGGGTAAAATAAAGAAGTGACCTACTTCATTGGCACAAATATCCAAGAATCAATATGAACGGTAACCATGATTGACGAAAAAATAATCAAAGAACACAACCTCACCCTTGAGGAATACAAGCGTATAGTAGAACTCATCAGGAGAGAACCGAACATCACCGAACTCGGGATTTTTTCTCTTATGTGGTCTGAGCACTGCAGCTATAAAAGCTCCAAAGTCCATCTTAAAAGGCTTCCTACCAGTGGAAAAAAAGTTATCCAGGGACCTGGGGAGAATGCGGGAATTATTGACCTCGGAGATGGGCTGGCAGCGGTCTTTAAGATTGAATCACACAACCATCCTTCATTTATCGAACCCTTCCAGGGAGCAGCCACAGGCGTGGGGGGAATCCTCAGGGATATCTTTACCATGGGAGCGAGGCCAATTGCTCTCATGGATTCACTCCGCTTCGGTCCCTTAACCGACCACAAGAACAAGGCCATCATGGAAGGCGTCGTCTCTGGAATATCTTCTTATGGAAATTCGATGGGAATTCCCACTGTGGGAGGAGATATCTACTTTAACCCATGTTACTCTCTCAATCCCCTTGTCAACGTCTTCTGCCTGGGAATAGTGAGAAAAGAAAAAATATTCTATGCCCGAGCTGAGGGAAAAGGGAATCCAGTTCTGTATGTAGGGGCAAAAACAGGGAGGGATGGAATTCACGGGGCAACCATGGCTTCTGACGAGTTCGGACCTGACTCTGAGCAAAAGAGGCCCAACGTACAGGTAGGTGACCCTTTTAGAGAAAAGCTGCTGCTAGAAGCCTGTCTGGAAGTAATGGAAAAAGACCTTATCGTGGGCATCCAGGACATGGGAGCTGCAGGGCTCACCTGCTCTACTTCTGAGATGGCAGCAAAAGCGAATTCAGGAATTGAAATTGATCTGGATCTCGTTCCCCAGAGAGAAGAAGGAATGACTCCCTACGAAATCATGCTCTCCGAATCCCAGGAAAGAATGCTCATCGTGGCCAGGAAAGAAAAAGTAGAGGAGGTGAGAGAGATATTTGAAAAGTGGGACCTTGACGCTGTCTGCATCGGACATGTGACGGAAAGCGAAAAGCTCACCGTTAAGTTTCAGGGCAGGACTGTCGTAGATCTCCCCGTAAAAGCGATAATCGACCTCTGCCCAGTTTACGAGAGAGAGCATGCCTTCCCTTCCTATCTCTCCCAGGCTTGGAAGCTTGAACTCCCTCCCCTGGAAAATGACTATACGCCGGCTTTAAAAACTCTACTTTCATCTCCAACTATTGCCCACAAGGAATGGGTCTACCGCCAGTACGACCACATGGTGCTCATCAACACCGCTCTTCTCCCTGGCGCTGATGCTGCAGTACTGAGGCTCAAGGGAAGCAAAAGGGCACTGGCCATAACTCTTGACGGCAATCCCCTTTACACTTATCTTGACCCAAAAACAGGAGCGAAGATTGCTGTAGCAGAAGCCTGCCGAAACCTAGCCTGCGTAGGTGCAAAGCCCTCCGGAGCAACCAACTGCCTCAACTTTGGTAACCCTGAAAAGCCGGAAATCATGTGGCAGTTCAAAGAGGTCATCGATGGAATCGCCGACGCCTGCAGGGCGTTAGAGATTCCCATCACAGGAGGAAACGTAAGTTTCTACAATGAAACCCAAGGTAACCCAGTCTATCCCTCTCCCGTACTGGGAATTGTGGGCGAGATTGGAGATATCTCGCAATCTCTGGGACCTGGATTTAAGCACCCTGGAAGCATCATCGTACTTCTGGGAAGAAACAAGGAGGAACTCGGAGGCTCAGAGTTTCTGAAATCGGTTTGGGGAAAGGAGAAGGGACTTCCACCCCAAATTGATTTAGAGGAAGAAAAAAGAGTGCAAGAGCTGTGCCGAAAGGCGATTCAGGCCGGGCTGCTCGAGTCAGCTCACGACCTCTCAGAAGGAGGCCTGGCAGTCTGTGCAGCAGAAAGCAGCTTCCTTAACTCCGAGAATAGAATCGGCTGCAGTTTAGAGCTGAATGACTCAATAAGAACAGATGCTCTCCTTTTCGGAGAAACACAATCGAGAATTCTGGTCAGCACCAAAAAAAAGAACCTCAGCAGACTGCTCTCCATGGCAGGCGAAATGAAAGTACCGGCTGCAGTCATCGGAGAGACAGGAGGAAACATCATACTCATCAGGCATCTCGGCCAAGAGGTTGTTAATATCAGGGTCGAAGATGCCTTTCGCCTCTGGAAAGAAGCAATCCAGGAAATTTTCAAAGCAAAAAAAACCCAAGGTTGATTTAGACCGCTCATGGGCTAAAATATGAATAACCCTAAAAGAAAGAGAGTATGAGATGGGTGAAGAAGTATTCGTTAGTCCGAAGAAAAAGGGTAGAATCGCTGTCTTTATCTCAGGACGGGGTTCTAATTTTAAAGCCATCCATGATACAATTCTCAGGGGGGAGATAAATGCTGAGATTGTTCTCGTTTTTAGCAATAAAGAAGATGCTCCAGGGCTTGGCATTGCCCGGGAACGCAACCTGGAAACCCTTTACCTCAATCCTAGGGTATTTTCTTCTAGAGAAGAATACGACCGGACAGCCATTCATGAAGTGAAAAAAAGAGGTGCGGATTTAATCTGTCTGGCAGGCTACATGAGAATTCTTACTCCTTATTTCTGCCAGGAATTTAAACATCGTATCATGAATATCCACCCTGCGCTCCTTCCTGCTTTTCCCGGTCTTCATGTCCAGAAAAAAGCGCTAGAATGGGGAGTAAGATACTCAGGAGCGACTGTCCATTTTGTTACCGAAGATGTGGACATGGGACCCATAATCCTCCAGGCTGTAGTACCTGTACTTGAGGAGGATACAGAAGAATCCCTGAGTGAAAGAATCCTTAAAGAAGAACACAGAATATATCCTGAAGCTGTAAAACTTTTTTTTGAAGGAAGACTGGAAGTCAGAGGAAGGAGAGTATTTATCAGAGAGGCTTAGAAAACTGATGAACATGAACTCTGTGAGACAACAATTTGAGTATCTGAAAAAGGGATGTGTGGAAATAATCCAGGAGGATGAGCTGAGGGCAAAGCTGGCACGCTCCGTAAGAGAAAATAAACCTCTCCGGGTTAAAGCAGGCTTTGATCCCACTGCTCCCGATATACACCTAGGGCATACTGTGCTTCTCCGAAAAATGAAACACTTCCAGGATTTAGGCCATGAAGTAATTTTTCTTATCGGTGACTTCACCGGTCTCATCGGCGACCCCTCGGGACGCTCAGCCACACGACCTCAGATGACAAGGGAAGAAATCCTGGAAAATGCCGAAACTTACAAATCCCAGATATTTAAAATTCTCAACCCTGAAAAAACGATTATCGATTTCAATTCCCGATGGCTGGAAAAGATGACAAGCATTGAGATTATCAATCTTACTTCAAAATACACCATAGCCAGGCTTCTCGAGCGAGACGATTTTTCAAAACGTCTGAGAAAAGGACAGCCCATCTCCACCCATGAAATTCTCTATCCTCTCATGCAGGCTTACGACTCTGTCGCCCTTAAAGCGGACGTAGAGCTCGGAGGAACAGACCAGAAATTCAACCTCCTGGTAGGAAGAGAAATACAGCGGGAGTATAATCAGGAACCACAGGTAATCTTGACCATGCCCCTTCTTGAAGGATTGGACGGAAAAGAGAAAATGAGCAAGTCGCTCGGAAATTATGTTGGCATTACTGAACCACCTTCCGATATCTTCGGTAAAGTTATGTCTATCTCAGACGAACTTATGTTTCGCTACTTCGAACTCCTGACCGATGCCTCGCTGGCTCAAATCGAAAAGTGGAAGAGAGATGCCAGAGATGGAAAAGTTAACCCCAGAGATTTGAAGGCTAAACTTGCAAAATCCATCGTCTCTGACTTCTGGGGAGAAGCTCCTGCCCGAAGAGCTGCTGAGGAATTCGACAGAGTTTTCAGGCTAAGAGAAATTCCTGAAGAAATTGAAGAGATAGAAGTAAAACAATCCACGATTGAGCTTATTGAGTTACTGGTCAGCAAAAATATTTTATCCTCTCGGGGCGAAGCAAAGAGGATGATTCGTCAGGGAGGAATATATCTTGACAATGAGAGGATTTCGGATATCAACCACAAGATTATGCTGGGAGAAAAGAAGGAAATTATTCTCAGAATAGGAAAACGAAAATTCTTCAGGCTAAAGAGTTCTCCATAAATTATCCTCTCCCTCTCAAGAGCACAGAACCACTTTCACCTGAATTATTAGTTCGAAAATGCGTCATGTCATTGCCCTATGTCATTGCGAGCGGAGCGAAGCAATCTCATCATATCCGCCAGTGTAGGAGATTGCTTCGCCCTTTCAGGGCTCGCAATGACGAGAGGCCGCCAGTGCTTGGGGTTGCCACGCTTCGCTCGCAACGGGGGATTGCTTTGTCCCTCTGCTCCTCGTCATGACATCGACCCGCCAGTTGGTGTGTTTGAAGATGATAAATTCATAGCCTCTACGGCAACTTCGACTCGTGAATAATCCAGGCTCATTGATTGAGGATGACTATTTTTTTAGCCATGTGTATTATTTTATGGACAGTAAGTTGCCTTATTCCTGGGAAGTGTATTGGCACATTTTTTGCTTAGGTGTATAATTGATAAAAAGGCTTTAACACTTTTTTCAGGTTGAGATAAGTGCAATGACTAGGAGGGAGAAAATGAACTCTCTTTTTAAGTCTAGATACATACTTTTATTTCTTACACTCTTGCTGAGCACAGCAGTGACAGTTTCAACCCTCGGAGCTCAGTATTTCGGCCGCAACAAAGTACAGTATCAGAGCTTCAAATTTATGATCTTAAAATCGAAACACTTTGACATCTACTTCTATCCTAAAGAAAGAGAAGCTGCCGAGATAGCAGCCCGGCTGGCAGAACGCTGGTATGCAAGACTGGCAAGGATTTTCAACCACCGACTGAAAGGGAGGCAGCCTCTTATTCTGTATGCAAGCTCTGCTGATTTCCAACAGACAACAGCCATTCCTGGAGTAATCGGTGAAGGAACAGGTGGAGTGACAGAAATGCTCAAGCGGAGGATAGTCCTTCCCCTGGGCGCTTCTTTAGCTGAAATAGACCACGTCATAGGCCACGAGCTTGTTCATGCCTTTCAGTTTGACATCACTTCAGAAAGAGGCTCTCAGTATGCCAATAACTCACCCACAATGGAGCGAGTGCCCCTCTGGTTTATAGAAGGACTTGCTGAATATCTCTCTATAGGTCCTGTGGACCCCAACACTTCAATGTGGATGCGTGATGCGAGTTACAGACAAGAAATACCTCAACAAATAAAAAAGCTGGCCAACACTTACCGCTATTTTCCTTACAGGTACGGACAGGCTCTCTGGGCCTATATCACCGGAAAGTATGGGGATGAAAAGATTGCTTCTCTGATGAAAGCCGTGGGAAGAATCGGCGATTACCGGACAGCGTTTAAAAAAGTCCTCGGAGTTTCAGAAGAAGAGCTGGCCAAGGAGTGGCGAGAAGCAACCAAAAAAGCATATGAGCCCCTGGTGAAGAAAACTTTTCTCCAAGATAAAAGGAGCCGCCTCCTTGTAAAAGGCACAGAGATGAAAAGGTTGAATGTTTCCCCCTCTTTCAGTCCGGATGGAAAGAGACTTGTCTTTCTCTCATCGCGCGACCTTTTTTCCATCGAAATGTACCTTGCGGATGCCAGGACAGGAAAAATCAAAAGAAAAATTACCAAAACAGCACTCAACCCTCACTTTGAAAGCCTTCAATTCATAAAGTCGTCCGGCTCTTGGGACGCTGAGGGAAAACGGTTTGTGTTTGGAGCAATTTCAAGGGGAAAACCAGTGCTCTCTATTTTAAACGTGGACAAAAACAGAATAGAGAAAGAAATAAGGTTCAAGGAACTGGGTGAAATCCTGAATCCTACCTGGTCGCCTGACGGCCGAAGGATTGCCTTTTCTTCTCTGGCAGGTGGACTCACAGACCTCTTTATCTACGACCTTAATGAAGGAAAGCTGCGGAGGATGACAGCAGACGCCTATGCTGACCTTTACCCTGCCTGGTCGCCTGATGGCCGCTTTATTGTCTTCGTCACAGACCGTTTCTCGACTGATTTTTCTATTCTTAATATCGGGTATTATGAACTTGCACTTCTAAACCCCGAATCTGGCGAAATAAAGAAAATCCAGGCCTTCACTGGGGCAAAACACATTAACCCCCAGTGGTCGCCAGATTCTAAAAGTATCTACTTCATTTCTGATGTGAACGGAATATCCAATGTTTACAGAAAAGACCTCGAAACGAACAGAATTTTCCAGGTTACAAATTTTTACACAGGAGTAAGCGGAATCACAGCCCTCAGCCCTGCTATGAGTGTGGCCTCCAAATCTGGAAAGATTGCATTTTCTGTCTACGATAGTGGAAACAACTCAATTTACACCATAGAATCAGAAGAAGCGATAAAGGGAAGTCCAAAACTAGTAAGATTTGGAGAATTCATGCCTTCAGTCCTTCCCCCAAGGAAAAAACCGGAAGGGGCATTAATCGGGCTGCTCAGGAATCCTCTTTTTGGACTTCCAGAAGAAGTTGAGTTTGAAGTTCATCCCTACCAGCCGAAGCTGAGCCTTGACTACGTAAGCCCACCAAATGTGGCCATAGGAGTGGACAGATGGGGAACATACGGGGGAGGCGGCATGACCCTTTTCTGGAGTGATATGATAGGTTACCACACCGTGGCTACCATGGCCCAGGTAAGCAACCGTCTCGTAGACTCAGCCGCTCTTTTCGGCTACATGAATACCAGGTACCGTCTCAACTGGGGTGCAGTCGTGCAGAGAATTCCTTATGTAACAGGAGGCTACTACACTGTTCTCGGCGATTTTATGGGAGAGCCAGCCATCATCGAGATAGAGAATATTTTTCGCCAGATAAACTATGAAGTTTCAGGTTTTGCCTCATACCCCTTCAGCCAGGTAAATCGGATCGAACTTTCGGCCGGCTACCGTTATCTAGATTTTGACAGGGAAATTAGAACCAGATACTACTCGATGTTTGACCGCATGCTCCTCTACCGCGAGATAGAAAAACTTCCTGCACCAGATGGAATCCATATGGCCTTTGCCGGGGTTGCCCTTGTTTACGACAGCTCATATTTTGGAGCCACAAGTCCCATTCTCGGCCAGAGCTACCGCCTGGAGTATTCTCCCACTCTTGGCACGCTAAATTATTCATCTATTCTCGCTGATTACAGGCGGTATTTCATGCCAGTCAAGCCTTTCACTTTTGCCTTCCGGATGCTTCACTACGGCCGCTACGGAAGAGATGCCGAGGACTCCCGCCTCTGGCCTCTTTTCATCGGTTATGATGGGCTGATCAGAGGATACAGCTTAGGCTCTTTTAAAGCACAAGAATTCCTCCCCGGAAAGGAATTCCCCTATGAGAATCTCTTCGGAAGCAAGATACTGGTGGCAAACTTTGAGCTCCGCTTTCCGCTTTTTGGGCTGCTCGGAATAGGCAAAGGCTTCTACGGGGTTTTCCCCCTCGACTTCAACGCCTTTTATGATGTGGGTCTTGCCTGGGAAAGCGACAATCCTAATACTCCTCAAACAGACGAGAGGGCATGGTTTTTGGGAGGGGACAGAAAGCCGCTTTCGAGTGTGGGTTTTGGAGTGAGGGCGAATCTTTTCGGGCTAATTTTTGGGCTCTATTATGTCCGGCCCCTGGAAAGACCTGAGAGAGGCTGGTACCTACAGTTCACTTTTGTGCCAGGATTCTAGAAAAAGGACATTTTCAGGTCAGGGAATGAGTTTTGGATTCCTTCCAAAAAGCTTTCTGTATAAAGAGGGATAAACATCTTTTCCACCCAGGAGCAGGGAAGCAAGGGGCATGGTGGAAGAGGCCTGTTGAGACATCTTCCTGGCCACACTCCTTATTTCCCACTGAGCTGTAGCATCTTCCCTCAGTCTCGAAAGGTGATAAAGCTCCCTTAAATTCACCTTGAGAAGTACCCGCCGGCGGTGAGCGTTGGTGAGCACGTAATCTGCTGCTTGACCGACCTCGTTCCTTAAAATCCTGTGGACACGATTCGTCTCCTCAATGAGTTTCATGAAAGCCTTCTTTTCTCCCGCCTTCTCGATAGAGAGAGGAACGGTTACGCCGAGATCGGGGTTGTATGGCTGAGCTGTGAGGGTCGCCATCCTGTGTCGTTTGAGCTGGGCAAAACAAGAGGCTGAGATTACGAGGTTAAAAGTAAGACTTACGTACTCGAACTCTCTGAGGGTTGAATCAAAGAATTCCATGTATTTAAAGGCAGTCTTGATAAACTCTTTCTTTTCTTCCTTCTTTAGTCCTCTGGCTTTTTCAAGGCACTTTTTATATGCCATCTGAGTTGAAGTATGAAGCAAGGAAGCGACAACCTTTTCATCAGCCTCAGGAGTACTGTCCACAAGGGTGACGGAGTCTCCTCCCTCAGAATAATCGCGGTCCATATATTTCTGCGCTTTTTCCTCGAGTTCTCCATAAGTCTTTTTGTCGAACTCACTGGCCTCAACAAAAAGAATAATAGATGGTGCCACTCTTTGAGCCAGGGAGTAAATTTTTCTGTTAAGTTCCCTGATTTCCTCGAGCTTGTTGGCGGCAAACCGCCGAATGAGGAGTTCCAGATTTCGGGCGTTGAGGGTCATGCCCAGTTGTCCCAAGGTGGCAAGACTCAGGATGTAGCGAGCATCTTCTTTTGCCCTGCCTTCTAAGGAAGGAATTTCTTTTGCGTCCTGTCGAAGCTCCTTGTGTTCTTTAAAAACACAGGGCTTAATCTTTTCATAAAGAGAATGGTAAAGAGCATTCTGGGCTCTAATTATCTGGCTGAATATTTTTTCTCTTCTCGCTCTTTTTATTTCTTCCGGGACAATAAAATTATCTTTCAGCCTCTGGTATCTCTGGGATTTTTCAGTGTAAGAAACAAGCCGAAACTTCTCTATCTCCTCTGTGGCCAGCCTGCTCACGCCGATGATGTCAAAGTTAAAGACCGCATGCTCTGCCACAGAATGATGTCCCATCTTGAAAATAATATTTCTGTTCGAGCGTCTTGCCTTTTCCACTTCTCTACGAGCAATCGCCCTTAGCTCGTCAACCGGCCTCGGATCTCGAGAGATGCGGGCATAGGAAGCTGAAAGTGTTTCTGGAGTTACATCTCCCCGCCCAGGGGATTTCTTCTTCAGCTCCTCGATTACCTCGCTGTCCAGGTTGTAACCAGCAAGCAGTACTTTCATTGCTGCCTTTAAAATAAAAAGAGATGTTAAAAAAGTCAACTGAACTTGAGTCCTCGATGAATTCGAGGTGATAACGCTCCTGGTTGAAATAAGCGATAAACTCCATTATTATTGAAATAGACCCTAAACCATGATGAGGAGTTTAATCCCTGCCTGTGATGAAAAATAAAGAACTGGCTTTAATCCTTTCCCGTATCGGGGATGCCCTGGAAATCAAGGGAGAACAGTGGTTTAAGGTTGCAGCCTACAGAAAAGCAGTAAAGGCACTCGAAGACCTGACCGAAGACATTGAAACCATGGCCAGGGAGAAGAGGCTGGAGCAGATTCCAGGCATCGGAAGCGGTATCGCAAAAAAAATAGAGGAATATCTTGAAACCGGGAAAATGAAGAAGTATGAGGAAGCACTGGCAGAAATTCCGGAAAGCCTTCTCGGTCTTCTCGAAATTCAAAACCTGGGGGCACGGACAATCCACCTCGCTCATGAAGAGCTCGGAGTGAAAGACATCGATGACCTGAAAAAAGTAATAGCTGACGGATCACTGGCCAAAATAAAAGGGATGGGCGAAAAAAAAGTTGAGAACATCAGGAAGGGGATAGAAATTTTTGAACAGGCCTTGGGTCGAATTCCGATTCACGAGGCACTAGCTATCAGCGAGGAAGCTATCAGCCATCTTAAAAAATCCCCTTATGTGAGACGAATTTCTGCCGCAGGCTCTCTGCGCCGCATGAAGGAAACCGTTGGCGATATCGATATTCTGGCTAGCGGAAAAAAGGGAGCTGAGATAATTGAGTTTTTCACCACCCTTCCTGGGGTAAGCCGCGTCCTTGCCGCAGGAAAAACCAAGGGTTCGGTAATGATATCAACCGGGAGAGGAGAGCAGCAGGTAGACCTGAGGATAGTCAATGAGTCTGAGTATGGAGCAGCTCTCCAGTATTTCACCGGCTCTAAGAGCCACAACATAAAATTGAGAGGGATGGCCAAGACAAAAGGACTGAAAATCTCTGAATACGGTGTTTTCCAAACAGATGGAAAAAAAACAGCAGGGTATGACGAGGAGGAGGTCTATTCAGCCCTGGGGTTACCGCTCATTCCTCCCGAACTAAGGGAAGACAGGGGAGAAATTGAAAGCGCACTCAAGGGTGAGCTTCCTGAACTGGTCAACATTTCGGATATCAGAGGTGATCTCCATGTTCACTCTATCTACAGCGATGGAAATTCATCACTAAGAGAGCTGGCAGAAGAGGCCATCTCCCTGGGTTATGAATACATTGCCATCTGCGACCATTCACAGTCTGCAAAATATGCAAACGGCCTTTCCCCTGAACGCCTCCTCCAACAGGTGAAGGAAATAGATAAGCTCAACCAGGAATTGACAAACATAAAAATCCTCAAGGGGGCTGAAGTGGATATTCTTCCTGACTGCAGCCTTGATTATCCAGATAATATTCTCCAAAGATTGGATTTGGTAATCGCTGCCATTCACTCTGGATTTAAAAAAAATGTAACCGAGAGAATCCTCAAAGCGATGGAGAATCCACACGTTGACATCATCGCCCACCCTTCAGGACGACTCATATCCAAGAGGGAAGGATATGAGGTAGACCTGGAAAAAATTCTTGAGGGAGCTCAAAAAACAGGTACAGCGCTCGAGCTTAACGCCTATTATGACAGACTCGACCTTAACGAGTTCTATCTCAAAAAGGCCAAAGAAAGGGGAATCAGAATCGGAATCGGCACAGACGCCCATTCTGCTCAGGGGCTGCAGATGATGCGGTTTGGAATTGGCAATGCAAGGAGAGGATGGCTAGAGAAAAAAGATGTGCTTAACTGTATGAATATCAAAGAATTACTCACTTCTCTCCCCTCCTGTTCTAAGTATTGAGTATTAAAACTTAATCACAACTGAAGTGAGGAAATAATAATCAGCAGCCTTAAAGCCTTCTACAGGTAGATTGTCATATATTATCCGAAAGCTCGTCTTAAGAGCAAAATTTTTGCTAATGGAAGCCGAAAGGGAAGTGTTGGAGTCAACCCTCCAGTCTTTCATCTCCTTGAAGTTAAAAAAGAAATTATTCTGGTGGATGAGTTGAGATGTTTTAGAAATTGTGTAAATCAATCTCGTTGTTCCAATCAAAGAGAGGTAGGAAGAGAAATATTTTAACTGGGAAATCTTTCTTAAATTCTCGGATGTTCTTCCTCCGGATATCTCAGAAGTAACCTCTAATTTCTCTGTTTTAAGGACAATGAAACCAGCCCCGATTGAATAGGCGAACCTGAATTCATTTCCGGCAAGCCGGTTTCTCTCTCCTGCCAGAAGGGCAAGAATGTAAGTCCCTTTTTTAATCTGATGGTTGTACTCAAACTGGGCATTGTAAATCTCTGACCTCTCCTCCCCTAATTTCTGGGCATAAATGACGCTCAGCCTTGCTTTTAACCTGCTCTTGTTGAAAAAGAAATTCTGGTCAGTATCAAAACTGAAGGTCTGGTTGTTGTTATTTCCCCTTGTGAGAAGAAAAGAAAAACTTGTGGAAGAAGTATACTTGAACCTCTTGTTTTTCTCTTCCTTTTTCTCCTCAGCCTGAAGGGCAACCATCCCAGAGAGTAAGAAAAAGGTCAATAAAACTGAAACAGCTGCCAGCTTTGTAAGTCCGGTAAAGCGAATTTCTTCCAAGAAACAAGCCCTGAAAATTATGATTTACGTTTCAAATTGATTTTTCTAACAACTCGAATTTAATATTTTTACTCGAACCCTGAGAAAATATCAATAAAGAATTCAAATTTATTTTATCCTGGAAATCAAGGGACACGTCACCGATTTCGGAAAATCGGTACATGTCCCTGATTTCCATTCTTGTAGTGTTTTCTCCCTTTGACTGACTTCTCCTGGATTGTTAGACTATGATTTAAAAAAAACCTAGGTCGACCAGAGTGTCCAGGAATAAAATCCCATCCAGCAAAAAAAAGTCCTATTATCACCCGATAAGAAAGAAGTCTTTCAGCCTCAGCCGGGATTTAAGCCTCTTCTCCGTGACTATGATCGGAGTGGGAGCCATGATCGGAGCCGGGATTTTTGTCCTCACTGGCATTGCAGCAGGAGTTTCAGGCCCTGCTATCCTCGTCGCTTTCCTCCTCAACGGCATTGTTGCCCTCTTTACCGCTTCTGCTTATGCAGAGCTAGGGGGCTCCATTCCTGAGGCCGGAGGAGGTTATTTGTGGGTCAAGAAAAGTTTACCCCAGCCTTCCGGCTTCCTCTCAGGATGGATGTCCTGGATGGCCCACTCGGTTGCCTGCTCGCTCTATGCTGTCGGGTTTGGAGCTTACTTTGGAGAAATGCTTTTAGAATTTAACGTTTCACCTTTTCTTTCGCCTGAGATACTTAAAAAGTCACTGGCTATTCTCATCGTTATCATTTTCAGCTACATAAATTACAGAGGAGCAAAAGAGACAGGAAAGGCAGGTAATGTTGTTACTCTTCTTAAAATCTTGATTCTCTTTCTTTTTGTCCTCATGGGAGCCAAGATAATTTTTTCAGAACCAAGCCGCCTCAGCCATTTCACCCCCTTCTTTGCTGAGGGCTACCTGGGCATATTGACAGCCATGGGACTGACATACATTGCTTTTGAAGGCTACGAAATCATTGCTCAGAGCGGTGAAGAAGTGAAAAATCCTGAAAGAAACATCCCGAGGGCGATCTTTATTTCGCTCCTTATTGTGGTTCCCATCTATGTTTTTGTTGCCTTTATCGCGCTCGGGGTTGTAAACCCAGGCGCAATGAATGCCTGGAGTTTCCTGGCAGCGAAAAAAGAAGTGGCCATGGTTGAGGCAGCTAGAAACATAAGTGCCTGGGGAAGTGCCATTCTACTTGTAGGAGGCCTCCTCTCAACAGTCTCTGCCTTGAACGCCACAATTTACAGCTCCTCTCGCGTCTCATTTGCCATGGGCAGAGACCACAATCTGCCCCCTGTTTTCTCCCGCATTCACACCACTTTCAGAACCCCTTACGGCTCTCTCCATGTCTCATCTGTTCTCGTAATTTCGATGATTCTCCTCCTCCCCATTGAGGACATTGCTTCCAGCGCAGATATCATGTTCCTCTTCCTCTTCATTTTTGTCAATCTAGCCCTCATTCACATAAGGAAAAAAAGTCCAAACTTGCTTAAAGGATATAAATCACCTCTCTTTCCACTTTTTCCTGTAATGGGGATTCTCACCCAGAGCGTGCTCATCATTATCATGTTTTCCTACAGCCCCCGCTCATTCTTCATCAGCCTGCTGTGGATAGGAACAGGACTCTCAATTTATTACGGATATGCCAGACAGAGAGAAAAAGCAGAAAAGGGGCCAAAGGTGCTTATCGAAGAAAAGGACCTCGCCCGCAGGGAGTTCAACATCGTTCTCGGGATTGAAACAAGGGAAGAAGTGGCTCCTCTAACCACTCTCGCTCTCTTGATGGCGCGCGAAGCCGAAGCGGAGATATTCGTGACGCACGTCATTCTTCTTCCTCCCCAAACTCCTCTGAATGTAGGCAAACAATTCATTGAGGAGAAGAGGAAACTGCTGAAAATCGCCGATGAACTCGGTGAAAAGCATGGAGTTCCGGTAAGCATTAACATCAGTGTCTCTCACCAAATATATCTCGGAATACTTGACAGCGTTCTCGAGAATGAGGCTGATATCCTCCTTCTCGGGAGCGGAAAGGTAACAGCAAGGAATAAAATACTGGGAAGGGTACTCGATCCCCTCATCCAGCAAGCTCCGTGTGATGTGGGGATTATGAAAATCAAAGGTGAGGGGAAAATAAAAAGGATTCTCGTTCCCACTGCAGGGGGACCGAATGCCAAGCTTGCTCTCAAGTGGGCCTTCTGGCTGGCAAGACAAAACCAGGGAAAAATAACTCTTTTTTCGGTCATCCAGGATGAGAAAAAAAGAAAAAGAGCAGAAGGGTGTCTGGCTGAAACGAAAAAAGAACTAGCTCGAAAGGGAAAAATTATCACGGAAAAAATTATCTGTGCGAGCAATATTCTCGAGGCTATACTTGAAGAGAGTAAAGATTATGAGCTGGTTATCATTGGGGCCAGCAAAGAAGGCCTATGGAAGAGGCTCCGCTTCGGGACAATTCCTGAAAAACTTACACGCTCTTCCCCTGTTTCAGTACTGGTGGTGAGGAAATTTGAGGGAGCCATCCTCTCTTGGCTGAGAAGATTTCTTGCTGGATGATTTACTGTAATCCAGCCTCTTTATCCTTTCATCACACCGAGTGGTACTACCCTGGCCACTAGCCTGCCTATGCCTGCCTTGTGGGAGATGCGGACAACTTCGTCAATGTCCTTGTACGCCTGGGAAGCCTCCTCAGCCACGCCTTTCCAGCTTGTGGATTTCAGCTCAACACCTTTTCGCTCAAGCTCGCTTTTAATCTCCTCCCCCCTGAAGCGCCGAAGCGCTTCATGCCGGGACATAACCCTTCCCGCTCCATGGGCAGTCGAACCGAAGCTCAGCCTTTCTGCCTCCTTTGTTCCGACAAGAATATAGGAGGCAGTGCCCATACTCCCGGGAATGATTACTGGCTGACCGACTGAGCGATAAACCGCCGGGATCTCTTTGCGTCCAGGCCCAAAACTTCTTGTAGCTCCCTTACGGTGAATACAAACTTCCTTCATTTCTCCGTTTATATTCTGCTCTTCAAACTTGGCCACATTGTGGCAGACATCATAAACCTGGTCCATGCCCTCAGAGCTACCCATGATGTGGGAAAATACTCCTCTCACCCAGTGAGCAATCATCTGCCTGTTGGCAAAAGCAAAGTTAACTGCTGCAGCCATAGAAGTGTAATATTCACGGCCCAAGTGGGAGCTGATGGGAGCATGTACAAGCTCTCTATCAGGGAGTCTTTTTGTTCCGTATTTGTTTTCCATAAGCCTTATGTAATCAGAGGCAACCTGGTGTCCCAGACCTCGACTTCCGCAATGAATCATGACCAGAATCTGGCCTTCAGAATGGATACCGAATGCCTCTCCTACTCTCCTGTCAAATATTTCATCAACTTTCTGAATCTCAAGAAAATGGTTTCCAGCACCTAACGTTCCGAGCTGAGGGATTCCTCTCTCAACCGCCCTTTTCGAAAGACAGGAAGGGTCAGCATCCTTCATCCTTCCGTTTTCCTCTGTTCTTTCCAAATCTTCCTTTTTTCCAAAACCGTTCTCTACAGCCCACTCTGCTCCTTTGAGACACACATCTTTCAGGTCTTTCACACTAAGCCGGGTAGTACCTCCTTTGCCTACGCCAGCGGGTACCTCCCTGAAAATGCCCGAAAGCAGCTCGTTTCTTTTATCCGTAATTTCTTCCTCTGTAAAATTCGTCTTCAGCAATCGCACCCCGCAGTTAATGTCGTAACCCACACCCCCAGGTGAAATTATTCCCTCTTCAATATCAAAGGCAGCCACACCGCCTATCGGAAATCCGTAGCCCTGATGCGCATCGGGCATGACATAGGCCATACGAATTATTCCTTTCAGACAGGCCATATTCTTCGCCTGCTCGAGCGTCCTATCACGCCTTATATTCTCCAGGAGCTTGGAAGAGGCATAAATGAGAGCAGGGACTCTCATCTGGCCATGCCTGGGAATTTCCCAGCTGTAGTCATTCTTTTTTCTAAGCTCCATCTTTCACCTCACATATCGACAACGACCTGTATGGTTGCAGGTCGACCTTGTTTTATCTTCATTTCGTTGTATGTAATTGCCTTCACATCTCCGTAGATTTCGTACTTCTCGGAATAAAAATCACCCTTAAAAACAGCTTCGAGCAAGTATTTCTTCTCTCCCTTCTCTATTTTAACATTTTCCACCGAATGTAAAAGAAAACTTTTTGTCTCAAGTAAATACACTACCTCTTCCAGGAATGTGCACAGAAGCTGCATGAGGTCATTTCCTTCTACTCTTATCCTCTGTTTGTGGTTGTCTTCAATTTTTTTCCAGTCCCACATCAGCGAGGCTGTAGCCAGAGCTGCATTGGCAAAGGCCTGTTCGAGCGTTTCCCCGAAAGCCTGAAATTTCGCATCTGCGGTGTGTTTCAGGAATCTGTACTTATTCATCCTTCCTTTTCGAATGCCTCTTTTTCTTTTAAATCTCTAACCGTCTTCTCTTGGAGTCTCTTCAATAGGGGAGAGAGCAGGAGAGGATAGAACCTTTCTCCAGGTTCGATTGCCTTATAAATTCTATCCAGCTTTGAGAATTCTTCAAAAAAACTTTTTTGAATTTCAGGAAGGGAGGGCAGCTTGACCTTAACCTTTCCCCCTTCCATCACCTTCTCGAGAAGAGGTTGGGCGTTGTCGAACTGCTCATTCCTCATTCCGAGAATATCTTTCCTCAGCTTTCCTCCTTCATCATAAAAGCGAAATACCTGCTTTCTACCAGGAAGGGTTGCCTTGCCTGAACTGAGCTTCATCACCGGTCTTCCAGCATACTCGACCATCTTGTAGGCCATATCTGTATAAGGGGCATCTGCAGAAACGCCCATTTTAGTTCCTACCCCGAATGAGTCAACCTCTCCACCCTGGCTCAAAACTTCTCTAATTTTATACTCATCAAAACCGCCGCTGGCAAATATCATCGCTTCCTCTAATCCTCTTTTTTCGAGTATTTTCCTTACTTCCCTGCTCAATCTTGCTATGTCTCCGCTGTCCAACCTTACTCCCCTAAGCGACCGGCCTTCATCAGCCATTTCTCTGCCCACCTGAGACGCTTTCTCTGCTCCGGCCAGTGTGTCATAGGTGTCCACAAGAAGGATTGTGTTTTCTGGAAATGATCGGGAAAAAGCACGAAAAGCATCGATCTCTCTCTCGAAGCATGTAATGTAGGAATGGGCCATAGTACCGTAGATGGGCAATCCATAAATCTTCCCGGCAAGAACATTACTCGTACCGATGAAACCTCCGATAAAACTAGCCCTGGCAACCTTTAGACCGGCATCAATTCCCTGGGTGCGGCGGAGAGAAAAATCCACAATTTTACGCGGCCAGGCTGCATGGACACACCTGGAGGCTTTGGTAGCAATGAGCACCTGGAGGTTCACAGTGTTGATGATGAATGTCTCCACTATCTGCGCCTGCGGTAAAGGAGCGGTAATCTCGAGCACAGGCTCGTTGACGAAAAAGAGTCTTCCTTCGGGTATGGCATACACATCGCCGGTAAAACAAAGATTTTCAAGGTAGGAAAGAAATCCTGGCTTGAAGAGACCTGTCTTCTCCAGATAATCAAGGTCATCAGCAGTAAACCTGAAATTCTCAACATAATCGAGGACATCGGCCAGTCCGGCTGAAACAAAATAGCGACGGGAAGAAGGGTATTCTCTGATGATGAGGCTGAATGTGGCGGGTTGAAACATTTCATTCTCCCAGTAGGAAGCCGCCATCGTCAATTCGTAAAGATCAGTAAGCAGGGCAAGATTATTAACAGAGCTTTTCCTTCCAGGATTCGAGACACTCATTTCTGTCAGACTATTATACCCATATCAACAAAGATTAAGAACAGCTATAAAGACCAACCCCGAGAATTTTCCCTGCTTCAATTTTTCCTAAAATACACCGGCTATCCTGTGGCCGCAGTGAGCACAGGAGGAATTTTTCAACGCGGGAGGTTTGATGTTGTATCCAAATCTGGAGATGATGACTCGACCGCAGTGGGGACAGAGCGTGTCCTCTGATTCTCCAAGAACGTTTCCGATGTAAACATAATGAAGTCCCTCTTCTCTTCCGATGGAAACAGCCTGACGGAGAGTGGCAATCGGTGTTGCTTGACTTCTATCATACTTGTAATCAGGATGGAAACGACTTATGTGCCAGGGGATATCAGGATCAAGATCTGCAATGAAGCTGGCAATGCTTTTTAATTCCTCTTCACTATCATTTTCGCCAGGAATTACCAGCGTGGTGAGCTCCACCCAAATACTCGATTCCTTCATCAGCCTGATAGCATCAAGGACAGGCTGAAGATGAGCCCTACAGAAGTGTGTGTAGAACTCTTCACGAAAAGATTTCAAATCGACATTGCAAGCATCAAGATGGGGCTTGATGAGCTGAATCGCTTCTGGTGTCATGTAGGCGTTGGTGACAAAGACGTTAGCCAGCCCTTCTTCCTTGGCCAGTCGAGCGCAGTCGTAAGCATATTCAAAAAATATGGTGGGCTCGGTGTAGGTGTAGGATATGCTTTTACACCTGTAAAGCTTTGCCTGATAAACAACTTCTTCAGGAGAAAGGCGATGGCCGGTGTCCTTTTCTCCTTTTATAACCGATGTCTGGGAGATCTGCCAGTTCTGGCAGTAAGGACAGCGGAAATTACAGCCGATAGTGGCAATCGAAAAAGAAGAGGAACCGGGAAGAAAATGGTAAAGAGGCTTCTTCTCGATGGGGTCAACGTGGGCAGCGATGACACTCCCATAAACATGTGTATACAATTTCCCTTCTTTATTCTGTTTGACCCCGCATACACCGAACTTTGAAGAGGCAATCGTGCATCGATGGCTGCAGAGATTACATCTAACCCTGCCCTCAGCAAGAGTCTCGTAAAGCAGCGCTTCTTTTAACATATTGAAATTAAATCTGTAATCCGGAATTTCCTCCCTGGATTGTCCATGATTCTTCTAATTTATCATGCCTCCCAAAAATTTTCTATACATTCTATAGTATATGTATATAGGTATTATATGGGGTATATAGTGGTATATAGGGGACGGGCCTCAATATTGTATTTATTATCTGTTAGATAAGCTTATTTTCACCCCTATTATTGGGCCTTAAATGCAATTTTTACCCCCCTTTTTTCCCTTCTAAGGTGATGAAGGGAAAAAGGATTCTGCAGATGGACACAGATGGTTCAGCACACATTCCTGGCATCTTGGCTTTCGAGCCTGACATACTTTCCTGCCGTGATTGACGAGCATGTAATTGAAATCAAGCCAGTCTTTTTTGGGAACTAGAGTCATCAGCTCTATCTCAATTTTATCCGCGTCCTTCTCTTTGCTCAACCCCAGCCTGGCTGAGAGACGCTTGACATGGACATCAACAGCAATTCCCTCTGCTTTCCGAAAAGCACTCGAGAGGACTATGTTAGCCGTTTTTCGAGCCACGCCAGGAAGAGTCAACAGCTCTTCCATCTTCTGAGGAACATTCCCCTTAAAATCTTCACAAATTTTTCGGGTAGCTCCGATGATACTTTTTGCCTTGTTTCTGAAAAAGCCCGTAGGTCTTATTTCCTCTTCCAGCTCCCTCTGGTCAGCACGGGCAAAATCAGCTGCAGTCGGGTATTTTTTGAATAAGGAAGGTGTTATCTGATTTACTCTCTCATCGGTACACTGGGCGGCGAGTATGGTGGCGATAAGAATCTGAAGGGGAGTTTCAAATTCAAGGGCGGTCCGGCTGTTGGGATATGTATGGCGGAGAATGTTTATGATTTCTCCTATTCTCTGTTTAGCGCTCTTCATTTTTCTCTCCCTCTATACTCCCAGTTCTGAGCGAAGCTGGATGAAGCGAAGAATATCGTTGCGGCAGATAATGCCCGCAATCCTATCCCCCTCCATGACCGGAACTTGGTTGACATCTTTCGAAGTCAGGCTGGTAAGTATGCTTCTTCCGTCTGTATCGAAAGAAACTGCCTCCAGCTTCTCTCTGGGAGTCATTATTTCGCCAACAGTGGTTGTCGCCCACCTTTCCTGGGGAAGCTTTTTCACATCTTCCAGGCAGACAATTCCTTTCAGCCTTTCTTCATCCGCGACAAGAAAAACACGCTCTCTTTCCCTGAGGATAAAATTCTCAACAAGCTCTTTCACTGAAAGGCTCGTGGGAACAGTCTTGAAGTTCTCTGTCATTAAGTCCTCGGCTCTAACACCTTTGAGCATTGATTCTACTATTACCTGCTCATAACCCCTTACGGCTGCGCTGTGGAGAAACCAACCGATGAATATAAGCCACAGACCTGAAAGGTTTCCCCTGAGAATGTGGAGAATACCGATACCGATTAATAAAAAAGAAAAAACCTGTCCTGTGACTGAGGCAATTTTTGTTGCCCTCCGCAAGTCTCCGGTGAGTTTCCATATGATTGACCTCAACACCCTTCCCCCATCCATGGGAAATCCTGGCAGTAGATTAAACACTGCCAGCACAGTGTTAATCACAGCCAGGTAGGAAGTGAGAGCGAAAAGCGGTTCACTGGTAGTTCGGAGAAAAAGGGAGAAGATAAAAAAGACAAAAGCGAGAAAGAGGCTCGAGAGAGGGCCGAGGAGAGCCATGGTAAACTCTTTGAGGGGTTCTTTTGGCTCCTCTGTGATCTGTGCAACTCCCCCTAGGATGAAGAGAGTAATGCTTCTCACTTTTTCTCCCTGCTGTATGGCGACCAGCGAATGGGCAAGCTCGTGAAAGAGAACAGAGGCGAAAACGAAAAGGCTGGTCAACAGTCCAGTCAGCCAGTAAACAGACCTCTGCCATCCTGAAAAATTCTGGGGGAAGTAGGTTTCGCTTAAAACCCAGGTGAAAAGAACAAAAATTACCAGCCAGCTTGAGTCAATAAAAATATCGATGCCCAATATCCTACCGATGCGCCAAGAATGCTTCATACCACACCTCCGGGGTCAGGTCTTTCATTCCAACACCTGTGGAAAATTTTAGTCGTCTCCTTCAGGTAAATAATCATTTTCTCAGATGATGGACAATCAGCGATTAAAAGTTAGCATTAAAAAATATGATAATGCAAGACCTGAGCGATCAAAACTCTTTGAATTTTTTCCGGTTTATAAATCTACCATTCTTTCAATAGCTTTCCTGGCCTTAAAGCTGATATCAGGGGGAACCTCAACCCGGTAAATCATCTCTTCCAGTGATTTCAGCACTTTTTCAAGCGTTATCTTTTTCATATTCCGACAGATTGATAATTCCCTGGCAGGATAGAAATTTTTCCCGGGATTTTCTTTCGCAAGCCTATACACAATTCCTGTTTCTGTGCCAATAATAACTTCTCTTTTCCCTGTATTCCTCGCCTCCCTGACCATGCCACCGGTGGAAAGAACCTTGTCTGCCAGATTAATTACCTCAGGAGTACACTCAGGATGGACCCAAACCTCTGCTTTTGGATGTATTCGTTTCTTCTCCTTGATATCAGCCGAGGTTATGTGCTGGTGGACATAACAGTATCCATCCCAGGGCATTATTCTCTTAGAGGTATGCCGGGCAACATAGGCAGCTAAATTTTTGTCGGGGGCAAAAAGTATTTCATCACCTCCGATTGATTCAACCACTTTGAGGGCGTTGGAAGAGGTACAGCAAAGGTCACATTCAGCCTTTACCTCAGCAGTGGTGTTAACATAGCAGATAGCCTTTCTGCCAGGATGACGCTCCTTCCATTCCCGCATCTCTGAAGCAGTAATCATGCTGGCCATCGGACAGCCGGCACTTATATCAGGAATAAGCACAGTCTTTTCTGGAGCAAGGATTGAAGCTGTTTCAGCCATAAAATGAACTCCACAAAAAACTATCACCTTCTCTTCAACTTCGGCAGCTTTCTGGCTTAATCCCAATGAATCGCCTATAAAATCTGCCGCATCCTGGACATCCCCCACCTGATAATTATGAGCAAGGATGATGGCATTTCTTTCTTTTTTCAATTTAATAATTTTTTCTAATATTTCTTCTTTCTTCACCTCTATTCTCCGACACATATCAAACCCTCGGCCTAGTGGCTCCACAATGAACACACTCTTCTTTATCGCTTCGAGTTAACTTTCCGCATTCAGGGCATTCCTCAAGGCTTAAATTACAGTGTCCACAGTAACTTTCCATGCCCTCAAGAGGACCTTCACAGAAAGGACAGTAACACTCTTCTTCTTTTTTATCAGGAGGATGAACTACCTTTTCCACTTTCTTTTTCTCTGCTTGCTTTTCCTCGTAATCCTCGATTGCCTTGCGGAGAGCATCAGCGCCCAGGTTTGAACAGTGAAGCTTGTTCTTGGGTAGCCCACCAAGCTCGTCAGCAACACTCTTGTTGGATA
This sequence comes from Candidatus Aminicenantales bacterium, assembly GCA_046760305.1. GTDB lineage: Bacteria > Acidobacteriota > Aminicenantia > Aminicenantales > Aminicenantaceae > JBHIDX01. The sequence goes on along the minus strand of JBHIDX010000011.1, from coordinate 23,155 downwards.
TCTTTTTTGCTTCCTCGAGTGTTTTTCCCATGGCCATCTCACTGATCATACTCGAGACCGCAATGGCTGCACCACAGCCGAAGGTCTGAAACTTGATATCCACCAGACGATTATCTTTGACCTTTATGTAAAAGGTCATCATGTCACCGCAAATAGGGTTGCCAACCTCACCAACCCCATCTGCGTCTTCAATTACACCCACATTTCTTGGATTCTGGAAGTGTTCCATCACTTTTTCGCTGTAAATCATCTATCTCTCTCCTTTAAATATTCAGTATAAAGAGGCGACATCTTCCTCAATCTATCGACTACGGGCGGGAATACATCGAGCACATACCTTATATCTTCGGAAGTTGTCCCCTCTATGAGGCTAAACACAAGTGAAGCCCTGAGCTTTACTTTATCGAGCGCCTTCTCGACTCTTTCTTTCATTTTTAATTCCTCCATTTTTTCCTATTCGAACTCCTTGAGGAGTTTTTCAAATTTTCTCTCGCTTATCTCTAATCGATGGGAAGCAATCGGTTTTTTCAGATCGGGAAGAACGATCTCCTCAAAAGAAGGCCTTTCTTCCTCATAGAACAATCCAATCGGTATCTTTTCCCCTGAACCGAGCTTCTCCCATGCTTTATCTCGGTCAGAAGCATCAAAGCCCGGTTCGGCATCGATTCTCAGAATATGATTCTTGAACCACTTATAGGTATCCATCCTGTTCTGCGTTACACAGGGGCTTAAAACTTCTACAAAAGCAAAACCCCTGTGTTTCAGGGCTCTGAGAAATAATTTTACCAGATGGGAGGGTTCCCCTGAAAATCCTCTGGCTATGAATGTTCCCCCTGCAGCGAGTGCAATTTTTATTCCATCAAGAGGCCTCTCCTTCGCACCATAGGGTGTTGACCTCGAAACAAAGCCTATTCTGCTCGTGGGCGAGGTCTGACCCTGAGTGAGGGCAAAAAGACGATTGTCCACAACGATGTAGAGAAGTGAAACATTGCGCCTTAGAGCATGGACAAGGTGACTCAGGCCGATAGAATAAGCATCGCCGTCCCCGCTCACACCGATGACGCTTAGAGCGGGATTGGCAAGCTTGATTCCAGAAGCAACCGGAAGCACTCTGCCGTGAAGACCGTGGAATCCATAGGCATAAAAATAATTGCTCAATCTCCCGTGGCAACCTATTCCCGTCACCACCACAATTTCTTCGGGAGAGAGGTTAAGCTCTGCCGCACATTTCTTTAGGGCGCTGAAAACAGCATAAATACCGCATCCCGGACACCAGGAAGGGTCTGTGAGATGATAATCTCCGCTTGTTCTCATTTAAACTTCCCTCTCAATCGGAAGCGAAATTTCTGGGGGAGTAAACGAGTCGCTCGAATATTTGTTTATGTCAAAAATCTCAACTTCGGCTCTAATCTGACTTCTTAACAGCGTGCTTAACTGTCCGGAGTAATTGTTCTCAACCACAAAAAGCTTATGACAGGAATTCACAAAATCCATGACTTCATCTATCTGGAGGGGCCAGATAGTTCTCAACTGGAGAAACCTGGTATGAATTCCCTTCTCTTCAAGCTGCTTCATTGCTTCCCGGATCGCCCCAAAATTGGAGCCAAAACTTATTATGCCCAGCGAGGAATCTTTCTTTCCCCAGATTCGAGCCGGGATGAGATCTTTTAAGGCGCTTTTCAGCTTCAACATTCTCTTCTCCATCATCCTCTTTCTGTTTTCGGCATCCTCATTCCTGTAGCCCCACTCATCATGTTCATTCCCCTCAGCGACATAAATTCCCCCTGGCTGGGAAGGTACAGAACGGGGCGAAACCCCGTCAGAAGTAAAAGCATACCTCCTGAATTCTTTAAACCCTCCCAGCTTCTTGCGCCTCAAAAGCTTTCCTCTATCTATTTTTACCTCAGAAAGCTCAATTTTTTTCACTGTGCGCAGATTCTGTCCGTAGTCCTGTTCAGTAAGAATGACAACCGGACACTGATATTTCTCTGCCAGATTAAAAGCCCTCCAGGTGAGCTCAAAGCATTCTTCAACATTCCCTGGAGAGAGGACAATGCGGGGAAAATCTCCGTGCGAGCCGAAAACCCACTGGAGCAAATCTCCCTGCTCGGTCTTAGTGGGCATGCCTGTGCTCGGTCCCACCCTCTGAACATGGGCGATAACAGCCGGAATTTCAGCCATTCCTGAAAGACCGAAGGCCTCCATCATCAGCGAAGCACCGGGCCCTGAGGTTGAAGTCATGGAGCGCACACCAGCAAATGAAGCTCCGAGCACCATGTTGAGCGCAGCCAGTTCATCCTCAACCTGGACAACCAGACCGTTAAACTTCCCCATATGGAGCGCAAGGTACTGCCATATCTCAGAAGCAGGGCAGATTGGATAGGCAGCAAAAAATCTGCATCCTGCTGCCAGTGCTCCAAGTGCGATGGCCTCATCTCCTGAAATGAGCAGCCTTTCTCTATCCTCTCTCACCTCAAGAGAATGACGCTCCTTGCTGTCAACAATTCTGGCTGCCTCATTGTAGCCAATGTTCAGAGCCTGACAATTTTTCTCCACTGCTTCTTTACCTTTTGTTTTCAGAAAAATCTCTGAAACTACCTTTTTGACCTTAGTGGAATCAAGGTCGAGAATAAAACACAAAACTCCAAGAACAATCATGTTTTTGTAAAGCTCGCTGCGGAAATAATCTCTGGCCAGCTTCCTGAGCAACAAAACATAATGGGTAATGGCTCTATCTCCTCCGCCTGGAACCCCAGCCAGGTCTTCTCCATCACAGATGATGAGCCCTCTCTCTGATATCTTATCCAGGTGTTTAAAAATGGATTTACAGTCAAAAGCAATGAGGACATCTACTTTGTCTGATCGGCCGTGTATCTCTTCAAGGCTGGCGCGGATGGTGTAACTGGTTTCTTCGCCTCTTATGTTTGAAGGAAAATCCCTGTAAGTTACAATTTCCCACCCAGACATCTTTAATATTTTTGCCAGCACATTTCCTGTAAATAGCACACCATCCCCTGCTATTCCAGCTATCATTACAGAAATGTCTTGAATGGGGCGCAAAGAACTCTTCTCCCTTATCGCATACTCTTATTCAAAGTTAATATTCTTACTCATTTATATAAGGTAATATCTATGTCATCTTTATTTTTTTCAGATTATTATTTTAACCTGCTGAAAAGAAAAAAAATAGTTATATTATGGGCAAAATCTAAATTATTTCATTTCTTCTCTTTTATCTAGTCATCTAATACAAACGCAATTATAGCTGTTACATAGTCATTGCGAGCGACCGAAGGGAGCGTGGCAATCTCATCCTATTATAACGAGATTGCTTCGTCACTTCGTTCCTCGCAATGACACTTCATTTAATGCGTTTGTATTAGTAAGAAAAGATGATTCTTCATCCAGTAAACTTGCGAGAGTGATGGATTTTAGTTCTGAAACCACATGTTTTTCTAATGCATCTATTTTCTTCTTAAGCGCGCAGGTTCCAATATGTGGACAAATCTCCTCTTTAAAAATGCACTTGCTCATTTTTACTGGACCCTGAAATATTTTTATTAAATCAGCTAAGAATATCTGATCCGGTCGTAGAGCCAAGAGAAATCCGCCACTTTTACCTTTGTATGAGTTAAGTACACCTTTTTTATTTAAAATCTGAAGGATTTTTCTTAAAAAGGGATGGGGAATTTCCGATTCTTTAGCTAATTCGGAAACAGAAACTCTCTCAGGACGCTCCTTAGCAATATACATAAGAGCCTTTATTGCATAATCAGTATCCCTGTTAATGAGATTCACTTTGATAATCCCCATATAATGATACTTTTTTAGTATCATTATGTCAAGAAAAAAAATTTCTTCCCTAAATTTCTGACTTTACTTTCTCCAAGTCTACAATTCCCACTAACCCCTCCTCTCTCAGGATGGTATCCTTCCTCTCTATTCCTGTTGATATAATTGAGACTTCCACCTCTAAAAGGTCTCCCAGCAGTTTCAGGAAGTCTTTAAAAGCTTCTGGAAGCGAGGCGTAATCTGTTACTCGTTTGGTGGGTTCTTTCCAACCCTGGACTTCAATGTACTGGGGGTTAACTTCTTCGAGCACCCAGCTCTCTTGAGGAAAATCCCTCATAAGAGAACCTTTATATTTATAGCCTGTACAGACTTTAACTACATCAAATCCATCCAACACATCCGGTTTTGTCAGAGAAATTCTTTTTATTCCGTTTATCCGGCATGAATATGAGACAGCCACAGCATCGAACCAACCACACCTCCGCGGCCTTCCTGTTGTTGCTCCAAACTCGTTGCCTCTCCTGAGCAGTACTTTTCCTCTTCCGTCCTTGATCTCGGTCGGAAAGGGTCCTCCCCCGACTCTAGTCGTGTAAGCCTTTGTTACTCCCAGAATGGCATCTATTTTATCAGGCCCGATGCCCAGGCCTGTGCACACTCCTCCTGCTGTAGCGTTGGAAGAAGTTACGTAGGGATATGTTCCATGGTCGATGTCAAGGAGAGTCCCCTGAGCTCCTTCAAAAAGAATGGACTTCCCCCTTCTTATTTTTTCATCCAGGAGAAGAGAAACATCGCCAATATATTTTTTCAGTCTGGAGGCGTATTCACAGTAATCGCGTACTACTTTTTCAGGGTTGAGACTCTTCATCCCGTGGAAGGCAAGATAAGCGTTTTTTTCCTCTACATTTTCTCTGATTTTCTCTTCAAGGAGAGAAAGATTAAGAAAGTCACCGACTCTTAAACCCCGACGAGCGGCCTTGTCCTCATAACTCGGCCCTATCCCTCTACAGGTGGTGCCTATCTTCTTGGCTCCTCTCCTTTCCTCGCTCAACTTCTCCACAAGTCTATGATAGGGAAGGATGAGATGTGCTCCGCGGCTGATAACAAGGTTATCATCAACCTTGACTCCATGCTTTCCGAGCTCCTCAACCTCCTGGAGGAAAGCTCTTGGGTCGATGACAACACCGTTCCCGATAACGCATAGCTTGCCCGGATGTAAGATTCCGGAAGGGAGCAGATGAAGAATTATCCTTTCCCCCTTCACGCACACAGTATGTCCGGCATTATGACCACCCTGATAGCGTGCCACGACATCAAAAGCAGGTGCAAGGAGGTCTATGATTTTTCCTTTACCCTCATCCCCCCATTGTGTTCCTAAGACAAGCAAATTCGCCATAAATAACCTTCAGAAAGTATTTCCTCAATTTCTCAAATTCAGGAGGAAACGCTTGAGGAAGAGTGCATTGTACCAGAACCTCAGCAACCCGACAAGCCTAAAAGCTAAGGGCCACCTGAACCTTAAAGACGTTATTTTTCAGAGCAAGGAGGACATCATGATCGAAATCGTACTCAAGCTTGATAAGAAGATTGGGGTGAGGAAAATAAACAACACCTCCAGTCCAGCGCTTCCTTTTTTCGCTCATACCACTCGGTAGAAGTGGTAGGCTGTATCCAGGACCATGAAAGGGATCTTCGTACTCAAGCTCCTGGTAGCTGGCTACAGGGCGCAGATTCCAGATGAGGAATGAAACCTGAAAAAAATGGGCCGTAGCTTTTCCAGCAGCAAAGGGGTCGGGATTTTCCAGTTCAGCCCGGGTATACTCATACCTGAATTGAAAAACCCCGGGTTCCCACCTGATGTCTGTTCCTCTAAGAACCAGCTTTCTCTGTGCTTCCTCATCGTACTTCCCGCGGTAATAAGAGAAAGAGGCGGAAAAATTTTCCTGGAGTAAAAAGCCAACCCTTCCCCCCCTGGCCTTATTCCTGTTGTTATCCTCAAATTGCTGAGCTGAACCCAAATCAGCTGCTTCTGCCAGTCCATTTCCGAGATAAGTCTGGAAAAAAAAGAAACCAAAGTCACCTTCAACCACAAGTCCAATATCCCGCCAGCTCGAAGGAAATATCTCGCCTACATGAAGAGGAAGGTCAACGAGCAGAGTCTCGTGAGGACGGCTCCACCTGTTGTAGCTTCCAAAAGGAACGAGGAAAAGACCGGCACTGACCGAAATCTTTTCCGAGAGAGAAAAGGAAACAAGAGCTTGCTCAATCCTGACCTCTGTCTCCCAGAGCCTTAATTCAGCCCTGTAGCTGAACCCCCTGCCAAGATTTCCCGCTATCTCCAGCCCGACCCCCACGTTCTTGAACGCTGCCGGAATTTTCTCACTCTGGTTGGAATTGCTTGAATAATCAAAAGAAAGATAACCTTTTAAATCGGTAGCTCCCCCGCTCGCCGAGAGAAAAAAAACGAATAAAAATAGAACAATAATTTTTTTCATATGACTGAGAAATCAAACTCATCCTTTAAGATTGAGTCTTTCCACTTTTCAATATTCTTCCTCTGTGTCACTGCCCGACTAATGTTTCCTGCCCCCTTTTTTGTCCCCATCCATATCGCTCCCAGAGGAAAACCATCTTCGAGAATAATTTTTTTGTATATTCCTTTCTCTCTGTCCTCAAAAACAAGTTCCTGTTGAGTTTCTTTTTCAGCCTCGACCAAACCGACAGAAGTAAGATAGATTCCGGCCACTTTCAGGGTATTCCAGGGAACTGTTCCCCCGTATTTCCTCTTTTCTCCGAGAATGTTGGGAGCAGCAAGTCTTGCCTGTTCAAAAGTGGCAGGGATAATTCCATACATCCTGCCCCTGTGCTGGATGAGGTCGCCGGCAGCAAAAATAAATGGAGAGCTCGTTTGCAGATAATCATCAACAACAAGGCCGCGGTCAACCTCAAGCCCTGCCTTCCGGGCCAGACCAATATCCGGTCTTATTCCTGCCGCAATTATAACCATCTCCACTCTTAACTCTTCTCCTCCCCTGAAACGTAGCCCTGCTGCTTCTTCCTGGCCTTTTACCTCCTCAGTTGTCAGGCCAAGATGAACCTTTATCCCCATTTTCTCCATCTGGTTCTTGAGCAGGGAAGAACATTGAGTATCAAGCTGGCGGGGAAGAAGGCGGCCGAAATATTCAACCACCTCTACCTCTGCTCCCCGGGATTTTACTGCCCGGGCAATCTCCAATCCAAGGAGTCCTCCTCCTATCACAGCCACCTTCTTATGATTCTTCACGTAGTCCATGATGGCCAGGGCATCATCAAGGGTTCTGAGGGTAAAAACACCCTTTTTCTCAACTCCCTTGAATGGAGGAAGAAAGGCAAAGGAACCGCTGGCCAGAAAGAGATAATCATACTTTTCCCTCCGCTCTCCCTCAAGCTCTACTTCCTTCGTACGATGATGAATGACTTTAACGGGACGATTGAGATGCACGCTTATTTTCTGCTCCCGATACCAATCTTCAGGGTAGGCAAACATCTTGTTCAGAGCCAGGTTCCCGGCAACATACTCAATCAGGTTGGGACGGGGATAGTAATGATATTTTTCAGCAGCAAAGATATCAATCTCGATATCCTTATCCAGCTCGCGGAGTGTTTTGGAGAAAATTGTGCCTGCCAGACCATTACCAACAACTATTACTCTCATCTGAAAACCTTTACCAACTTTTTCTCAGACAATTTTCTGGAAAAAGTCCTTGCTCACTCCACATTGAGGACATACCCAATCCTCGGGCAAATCCTCGAAAGGAGTCCCCGGGCTTATACCATTCTCAGGATCTCCCTTTTCTGGATCATAGATGTAACCGCACGCAGTGCATTCCCACTTTTCCATTTATCCCCTCCTCTGATAAAGCGTTCAAGGGAGACAAGGCATAATTCCCTGCCCGGGCTGCCCTTTCTTCCTAGTCTTCCTGAAGAACGTATTTTTCGTACTCAACTTCCAATTTTAACTTGTGCGATTTTTCCTGCTCGATCAAAAATTGAAAAAGCTTTTTTAACTCATCGCTCTGAGATTCCCGGGCAAGGCAAGAATAAAGATCAACTGCCTGCTGTTCTTTCCTGGCAGCAACGATAAGCAGGTCTTGAAAATCCATATCAACACTGAGTTTCTCTTCCTCGGTGTAATCGCTTATTTTGAGGTTGAGTACCCTCCGAGGCTGGTATGATTTAACTTTTCCCTCTGTCAACTCTTGAAGCAGCTTCTTGTGATTGCGCTCCTCTTTGCGTAATTCCTGTAGAAGCTCTTTTACAGCCCGATTCTCAGCCATGCCCATCATGTCGGTGTATGATTTTATGGCCCCTTCTTCTCTTTTGATGCCAAAGTTCACAACATCTTCAAAATTTTTTAATCTCATTCTTTTCCTTTAATTCAAATTAAACCCTTCTTGCTTCCATCGACAACGATAATTTTACCCATCTGTTAACGAAGTCTTTACCGGAAATTTGCAATTTAAAAGAAGTTATAATTATAATGAAAGCCACCTGGATGTCAACAAAGCAGCAAAGACCAGAGGTGTTTATCTAAAGTCTGAAACCTCAAAGGAGGGAAAAGATGATAAAAGACTCGCTGGCCAGAAAAGCACAGAAGCAGCTTTTCAAAGCTGCCCAAGAAATAAATCTTGATCCTGACATTCTAGATATACTCTCAAAGCCGATGCGGATGCTCAAAGTGTCGATCCCGATAAAAATGGACAGCGGCAGGGTTGAAGTCTTCACAGGATTCCGCTGTCAGTATAATGATGCAAGAGGACCGACAAAAGGAGGGGTGAGATACCACCCCAATGTCTCAGAGGATGAAATAACCGCTCTTGCTGCCTGGATGACCTGGAAATGTTCACTTCTTGACCTCCCTTATGGCGGAGCAAAGGGGGGTATTATCTGCGACCCAACAAAACTATCTCAACCCGAACTCGAGAGGCTGACAAGAAGATACACAACTGAAATCATGCCTTTTCTCGGGCCTCATATAGATATTCCTGCCCCTGATGTCTACACCACTTCCAAGATTATGGCCTGGATAATGGATACCTTTTCCATGTTCAAAGGATACACAGAGCCGAGTATCGTCACTGGAAAACCTGAGGTACTGGGTGGTTCTAAGGGGAGAAAAGAAGCAACGGGTAAAGGTGTGGCTCTAACCGTAAGAGAATATTTCAGGGTGAAAAAGAAAAGCCTTGAGGGAGCGAAAATTGCTGTCCAGGGCTTCGGCAACGTGGGAAGCCATGCCGCCCTTTTTCTCTCTCAAATGGGAGCAAGAATAGTAGCCGTCTCAGACGAATCAGGAGCAATCATCGACCCCGACGGGATTGAGGTTAAAAGCGTTATCGAATGTCTAGAAAATAAAGGCTGGATTGTAAACTGTGCAGGGAAAAAAATAGACAGAGACTCTCTTCTTTATCAGGAAGTGGATGTTCTTATCCCGGCTGCACTTGAAGACCAGATTCACACAAAAAACGCTGAAAAAATAAAAGCGAGTATCATTGTTGAGGGAGCAAATGGTCCAACCACTCCTGAAGCAGATGAAATTCTCGAGAAAAAAGGAATTGACGTTCTCCCCGATATTCTGGCCAATGCGGGAGGAGTTGTGGTCAGCCACCTGGAGTGGGTTCAGGCGCTGAGCGGTCTCTACTGGGAAGAAGAAAGAGTAAACGCTGAACTGGAGCGAAAGATGGCTAAATCTTTTAAAGAGGTATGGGAAAGAAAGCAGATAAAAAACGTTTCCTTCCGCTGCGCTGCCTATTCAGTAGCCCTTGAAAGAATCGGGGAAGTCTACCGTTATCGGGGAATATTCCCCTGAAAAGTCTGGCTTCAATTTTTTCCCTTTCTCATCTGGCAAGAAGGGCAGTAATAACTGCTTCTCCCTCCGAGACGAAGGCGCTCGATTTTCCCACCACATCGTGGGCAGAGAGATGATTCTTTGCCGTAAACCTTATGGTAGCTCTGAAAATCTCCCTGTTCGCCATCAGCATCCCTGTAATCCCGAATCGATGAACCCCGGTGCTGGATTGCCTTTCTAAGCACCTTTCTCGTCGACCTCCAGAGCTTTCTTAGCTCCTCCTCGTCAAGAGAGGATGCGGCAAGGAGAGGATGAAGCTGGGCTTCAAAAAGAATTTCATCTGCATAAATATTACCAATGCCAGCGATAAAACCTTGGTTGGTGAGCAGGCTTTTTAGCCGAGCACGCCTTCCTTCAAAAAGGCCTTTAAAAAGAGAAAAATTTATGCTCAGCGGTTCGGCTCCTAGCTCAAAAAAATCCTCTATCTCAGAGCTCTGAAGACAGCACACAAAGCCAAACTTTCTCACATTCCTGAATCTGAGCTCCTGGGAGCAATTCCTGAAGGTGATGATGAAGTGAGTATGCCTGTCCCTGGGTTCATCGGGGTGGCTAAGGATAAGCTGACCCGTCATCTTGAGATGGAAGAGAAGAGAGAAGCCGTTCTCAAAATCGAAGATAACAAGCTTGCCCCGGCGCCGGACGCGAATTATTTTTTTGCCTTCAAGTCTTTCCAGGCATTTCTCATCACACCTTAAAATCCCGGCGAACAAAACATTGAATGAAGAAACCTCGAGACCACGAAGCTTTGAAGAAAGTCTGTTGACAATTGTTTCAACTTCTGGAAGCTCGGGCATTTTTCAATTTTACTCAAGGTGACCAATAAAGTAAAAGCCTCACTTTACCTCATTTTCAACTTCTTCTTGATTTGCTCCAAGTTTTTTTTTATGATTGAAAATCTTAAAATGAATACTAGAAGCGTAACTTCTCTTTTTCTCGGATGGCTAATACCTGGCCTAGGACATGTTTATCAGAAAAAATACACACGGGGAATCATCTTCTTTATCTGCATCGGAGCTATGACTGCACTCGGCCTTATCATGGGAGGCAAAATCTATGGACTTCAAGCCGAGAATCCGCTCACAGTCCTTGCTTTTCTGGCTGATATCGGAAACGGCTTTGTCTACCTTGTTTCTCGCACCTTGAATTTTGCCCTTGGCAACATGAGAAGTGTGACCTTTGAATTCGGAACTGCCTACCTAGCCGGAGCAGGACTCCTCAATTATCTAGTAGCACTGGATGCTTTTGACATTGCCCTGGGGAAGAAAAAATGATACTCAGAAGTCACCTCATATCGATGATTATCTACTCTCTTTTTGTCTGCATTGTACTCGCCCTTCTCAGAAAGAGAGAGACAAAGCAGCAGATAAAGTACGGTCTTTTTCTCTTTATAATCATGGTTGTTGGTGCCCTCCTCTTTGGCTGGTTCATGTACCTTTTTTCATGAACGTCTAACCTCCCTCTCTCAAATTTAAATCTTTGTATCTTTTTTTCTTTATCTAAAAAAATCTCTTTGATATAATTTTTTCCTCAAAAAGAGAGTGGGCAAAAAACAAAAAGTCTTTTTCTCGGAATAAATCCAGGCACTGAAGCAGGAAAAATGATAGAGCTCTATCACATCTGGAAGCAGTACCAGAAGCCTAACTGGGCCCTGTCTGACATAACTCTTAAAATCGAGGAGAAAGAATTTTACTTCATCACCGGACCGAGCGGTTCGGGGAAAACAACCCTGCTCAGCATCATTTACAGAGAAATCTTTCCCACTCGGGGCCAGATAATAGTTGACGGCAGAAATGCTCTCAGAATTCCTGACCATAAGATTTACACCCTAAGAAGGAACATGGGTATTGTCTTTCAGGACTTTCGACTTCTTTTCCATCGAAGAGTTTTTGACAATGTTGGAATTGTGCTCCAGGTACTGGGCAGGCCACGCAGGGAAGTGAGGAAAAAAGCATTCAACGCTCTAAAGATGGTCAACCTCCACCATAAAATCTGGGACTACCCTTCCCGCCTTTCCTATGGTGAACAGCAGCGGGTAGCAATTGCCAGAGCAGTTGTTAACCGGCCAAAAATACTTCTCGCTGACGAACCGACAGGAAACCTTGACCCTGAACTTGCCTTTGAAATCATGAGTCTCTTCAAGGAAATAAACAAACAGGGCACAACAGTAATCGTAGCCACTCATGACAGAGAGCTCATCCGGCATTTCGGTTATAAAATCTTACACCTTCAGCAGGGAAAATTAATCGGAAAGGATTAACTCCAATTATACAAAAGCTCAGATATCTGATTAAAGACACGCTCAACAATCTGTGGCAGCACAGGGTAAGGAACACATTTTCTGTCATCATTATCTGCCTTTCCCTTCTTATCCTGGGGAGCTTTATCTCCCTTTCTAATAATCTCCAGTTTACGGCAAAGGAGCTCTCAAGAAATCTGGCTATTGTCTTTTTCCTTAAGAAAAACCTGTCAGCAGAAGAGAAACAGAAGATTGAAGAGAACATAAAAAAATCGCCCCTTATTTCTGAAGTCCACTACGTAAGCTCAGGACAGGCACTGAAAAGATTCAACGAAAATTTCCCCCAGCTAAGGGAGATAATAAAGAATCTGGAAATTAATCCTTTTCCCCCTTCCTTTGAAGCTTCTTTAAAGGATAAGAGCCTCCATTCGGATGAAGTCCTGAACTTAATCGAAAGAATGAAAAACACAGCTGGAATAGAAGATATCTATTTTAACCGGGAGTGGATAGAAAAAATGTATTCTCTGAGCAGACTGGCGAGGGCAGTGGGGCTTCTTTTTGGCGGAGTGCTCATCCTCGCCTCTTTTTTCATCATCTCAAATGCTATCAAGCTCAACGTTCTCGCCCGCAAAGAAGAGATAACCATCCTCCGTATGGTCGGTGCGACAAACACCTTTATCAGGACTCCCTTTCTCCTGGAGGGAGCCATTTTAGGCATTCTTGGCGGGTTGCTCTCCCTCTTTTTTCTTTTTCTGCTGACTAAACTCTTCCCCCTCTACCTTGGCTCTTCGCTCGGAGTTCTAAACGAATTAATTAAATTTCGCTATCTCACCCCGACTCAGAGCGCCTACATAATTGGAGGTGGGGCCTTGATCGGACTCGTGGGAAGCATGAGCTCAATGAGCCGCTTTCTCAAAATATAATTATCACGGCTTCTCTTTGAACATCTCCCGGGAAAAGCTATGTGCCAGGCGAATCGGCTCAGGTACTCTGAATTTAGAAAGCCTGAGCGCAAGGTAGCGCGATTTTTCAAAATCAATTTTATGTCCGGGCGAGATGAAAACAGGCTTTACACCTCCCCTTGTCCTGAGGCAAACTCCAACTTTCTCGCCTTTTTCATTCCTAAAGTAAGTATAAGCACCTCTCCTCTCTCCAGGAGATTCAAAAGGATAAAATGCGCTCTTAGCACAGCCGATAGTGGCCATATCAAGCACCACTCCAAGATAGGAAGCAAGCCCCATTCTCCTCGGGTGAGCGATGCCGTTTCCGTCGATAAGGAGGACATCGGGCTTTCTTTTCACCCCTCTAAAAAGCTCTACAAAAACAGGCCCTTCCCGAAAGGAAAGAAAGCCGGGAAGGTAGGGAAAATTAATTTCTTTCTTCTTAAAAAATACCTCTTCGGGCTCGAGTCCGGGAAACCGGAGAAGGACAAGGCAGGCTCCTATCAAGTCCCTTTTTCTATCATAGGCAAAATCAGCACCACCAACAAGCTCTACCTCCCTCCCGTCCCACTCGAGTGATAAATTCGCAGCTAGCCTCTCCTGCTCTTTTGCCAGTTTCTCGAGATTCATCTTCAGCTTTTCCTTCCTGAGAGCTTAATATCTGTCAGAACTCACGAATTTCCCACGGCAAAAATCACATCCGCGAACGATGAAAATAATACAGCCACCTCCATGCAGTTGCGCGCAATATCATTATACATTCTATGATTGATAAAGGACAAATCCATCTTACACCTGGTGAGATTAAGGTCCGATTCGTTGACACCTCAGAGCAATTGGCTTAAAATTCAAGGCGATGGCCTCACTCGGACAGTTTCTACAGAGGGAAAGGGAGCTAAGGGGAATAACCCTGAAAGAAATCGCCAATTCTACCAAAATAAACCTCAAATTTCTCCAGGCTCTTGAAGACGACAACTTGGAAATCCTTCCAGGCGAATTTTTTATTAAAGCTATCATCCGCTCCTATGCCCGGGCCATTGGGCTGGAGGAAGACTATGTACTGAATAAGTACTACGAAGATTCTCTCTTAAAAACACAAGCAGAATTGCATGAGTTCGAGAAAGAAAAAGAGAAAAAACAGAGAACATTCTTCCCGGGGAGAGAAAATGTGCTTAATATACTATTTTTTGTCATCCTGGCTGCTCTGATCGTTGCCTCTATCTACCTTATTTCAAGGCCCCAGAGGCAAGCTTCTCCTACCCCGATAAAAGAAATTACTCCTCAAGCCTCTAAAGAAAAAGTCGTAGAGCTGCCTGCCGTTGAAAGCGGAATAAAAGAAAAAGAAGAGGAGAGAGAAGAAATAGTCCTTGGTTTCACTTTTACAGAAGACACCTGGCTTCAGGTCTATGCTGATGGCAGACTTGCGCTGGAGGGAATAAAAAAACCAGGAGAAGAAGAGCTGATCAGAGCTTCCCGGGAGATTATTCTCCATCTTGGAAATGCCGGCGGATTCTCCTACTCCTTGAACGGAAAAGAGGGAAAATCACTGGGGACATCAGGAGCAGTTGTCAAAAACGTGCGTATAACCTTGGACAACCTCGGCCAGTTTATCGAACAGGAAAAGCAGTAAAATAAAGAAAGTCAGGCTAGATAAGTTCTTTTTGTTTAAGCTCTTTCACACACTTTTCAATATCGGAAGGAATATCTTCCTCTGACTCTGGTTCAAAATTTTTTCGCAGCTCCCTCTCTATCTCCTGGTATGATTTCCCTTCTTGCAGACAAGTCCAGATATGGAATGCTACCCGGTTGAGAAAGTGAACTGTATCCTGCTTGGTATCATAAACTACAACTCCCTCCTCCCCGGCATTCTTGACTATAAATCTTTCAGGGGCCATAAATTTCCTCTCCATGAATGACATTCATTACTTTACCTAATTTTTTATTTTAAAAAAAGCAGGCTGGTTAATATCGACGAACGAGGAGGCGGGTAAAGGAAGAATTCATAAATTTCAGCCCAAGAAAGACAGCTCTCTTCATCCTTCCAAAAAATGCATTTCCCTTAAATCCTGTTTCTCCTCTTCTCTTCCCTGAAATAAAAACCCATAACGAACCAACCAGAGCCAGGTAGCGATTGTAGAGTTTCCAGGGAAAGGTGGTGAGACTTATATTCCTGCCGTTGCTCTTTATTTCTACCACCCTACCCATGACATGGCTGCCTTTTATCCAGGTGTAAAATGGACTCGAGTCTCCTTTCTGGCAGACAACGATATCTCCATCATTATCTTTGCGCCGGATAACTCGATGGACAATGAAACCCCCGTTGCTGAGAAAAGCAACTATATCACCGGGATGAATTTCCTCTGGAGAAGTTTGTGCCACAGTAACCAGGTCGAGTTCATCAATAAGAGGAAACATGCTCTTCCCCTTGACAGGAATCGACACCAGAGGGGACCTATTCTTCCACATATTATACATAAGCGGCTTTTCCATACGCGAAAGTATTCGACTCATCTTTCTCTATTCCTCCTCGATGAGAGCTAAAATGGAGGCCGGATCTCCAAATAACATATAAGTTTGAACAAGGTCAGGAGTTGCACCTGAGTAGTAAGCCGTGATTTTTGCCCTTGTCACTGCTTCTCCTAGGGAAACTTCTCCAGGAGTGAATATTATCTGGTAAAGACTTTTGGCCAGTAAAGAATGTTCCCAGGTATAACCCAGTCCAGAAGGGGCGTAGACAGCAATTGCCCCTTTATTGGGTGCATTCATAAATTTCTCGGCAAGACAGTCGTCGATTAGTCTTCCCCACAGCTCCCGTGGCCATCCGGCAAAATAGCCGTTCAGACAGCTCAAAGAGAGGACAAAAGGAAATTTGATGTTGTTTAAAGAATCAACGTCTGAAGCTGTGAATAAATTCTCTCCACTCCAGTTGTCGTAAGCACCATGACCAACGTATGTAACAGTCAGCACGCCAAGGTTGATACTGGAAATAAGGTCGCCTTTCGCTTCACCGACTCCGGAATAGTTCTGGAGATAAATCTTTATTTTTTCAAAATTTGAGGGAAAATAATCCCTGGACAGTTCATCGTTAAGCTCTGAAAAGCTTGTGCTGTTATCATCGGCAACAAATACAGCTCTCCTTGTCTGAGCAGGAGGAGTCCTGAAAAATCTTTCTCTGTCTCTAATCCTATCAATCCTGTTCTCCACTCCTCTCCAGTTGCCGCTTCTCATTCCTTTAAGGTATGTTTCATGAACTCTGATCTTATGAAGTACAGCTCGTGCTTCCTGTCGTGACTTTACAGTCAGCCTTCCTCCGAAAAAGTCGGGGAGCAAATCTCCCTCTCCAGAGATGCAGAAATACCAGTTATCACATGGCACCTGGTAGCCTAAATCTCCGCCCACGTTATCAAGGTAAGCAGGTACATAGTTTATCCTTCCTGTCCCCATGTAGTCACGGGGATCAGCCGTAGCATCTCCGAGGAAGAGGACAAAGGACGGCATCTGCCAGTTCTGGTAGGCATAGTTTAGAAAATCTTTTATGGCCTGTGGATCTTCGATTCCGAAATTGAAAGCATCATAAATATCCTGGGTTGTTACCACCTCGACATCAAAACCGACTTTCATTCTGTAATTGGCCAGAAAGTTAGCTTCGTTTAAAAAATCAGGATGGGTGACGATGATGTAATCAACATGTCTTCTCTGGGGAATGCCTCCTGTTTGAGCAAGTTCCACTCGGGCATTTTTCATAGTACTTTCTGTGAGAGCAATGAACTTTTCACTTCCAAGAAAACTGCAAGAAAAAACAGCATTAAAAGAAGCGGCTGAGCCTCTTTTGAAATCCAGCTGGATGCTTCGCTTAAGAATAGAGGAGCTGAACGCATTCTGGAATCTACCATGTTCCATACTGTTTGATTCAGCCATGACAGGTACATTCACCACTCTTTTAACGTTGTTATGGTCTGTAATATCAAAAATCTGCACCGTATTCTCGGTAAAGTTGGAAATTTTTACTCTGTTGATTCCCTGCCTTTGAGCCCTAAAAGAAAAGCTGTTATCTGAAGCGTAGAATTCATCATAGTAGTCAACCTCAAAATAGTTCAGAAATATACTGTTCGGCGATCCTGTGTCATTCACGAGTTCCACTTCCAGCGTGTTGGTGCCGGGAATAAAAAGAGCTTGGTCTACCTCCACTGAACACTCATAGCCTACCTGACCGTCAAAATATCCTTCTCCCAGATAATCCCCATTGAGGTAGATTCGCAGATGATGGTCAGGATTGAGGCCGATACTTGTGCGGCCGTAAACGCTCACTCTTATTTTTCCTGTATAAGGAGCTGAAGCTGGCCTGTTGAGGTTGAAATCATAGCTCTTCTTCTCCCCTGCATTAATCCGCTCCCAGAACCAGTGGTCCTTCCCTTCTCCATAGGGCATGGGAATCCAGTAATTAGTGTTCTCTTCAAAGTGGTCGGTACGGAAATGAGTCTCCAGCAGGGGTTCTGAACCAGGTGTGCCATCGACCTCGGCCATCCTCTTCCCCAGCACACCTCCCCAGCTTAGCCAGTAGATATTTGTATCCGTGTATTCTGTGTCAAGTCCTTCCCCGTAAAAAAGAACATAATCAGACTCACCAAAATCTGAATCCTGGCTGCTGACATAGATCGCTACTTCTTCTCCCTGGCAGAAAATTTTCAAGGTTTTAGCATCAATGGTACTCGGCGATATTCCAGCATTCACCAGATCGCTGTAGGTAATTCTGTAGATTCCGTTTTCCCTCACCGGTATTCTGTAATCAGAAGGCCGCGAATTCGGCTCAGAAGAGGCGAGGTGAAAGAAAGAGGTTTCTCCAGACTTAAGAAATGGCTTTTCATCAAAATTAAGGATAATATCCTTGAACATATGGTCAAAATAGGGGTCAGGAGGCGTACTCCTGTCTCGAATGGCAGGATTTTCGAAAATCATCTGCACAAGAACTTTCTTGTGGTGCTTGAGGATACAGGATCCCTGGTCATACTGGAAAGGATATACCTTCAACTGAGCTACCCGCCTGTTGCGGATAAAACCCGTAAATCCCAACTCGGCTACCTTCTCTGGGTAGAAGCCAGAAGAAGGTGAAAAAGAGTTCAAGGGAATAGACTTTTCCACTCTTTGAATGCCTGCCTCGTCTTCCACTATTTGATACTCTGGAGACAAGGGAAGATGGACATTTGAATAAGTATCTGTCTCTGTTTCAAGAACTCTCACCTCAACCTTTCCAGTGGAAGGAATCTCGACCAAAAATCCCTTAAAAGGCAGCATGGGCTTCCCTACCTCAGAAGTTGTTCCCAAACCTCTTGTTTCCAGCTCTTCGAAAATTCCGGTGGAAAAAAACCTCTGACTTACACCAAAAGAAGGAAATTTAATCTCGAATATCAGACCATAACTGTCAGAAATAAGGAAGGATAGCTCTCCTTTTTTTTCAGAGGAAACACTTCCTGCCCCCGAAATGAGCAACAGAGTGAGAAGGGTGAAAAAAGCAAATATCTTCCTGCTCATCTTTCCCATTTCCTTTCTCTTCCTGATTTTTTCTGTTGAGCTGCGGATTTTTTTCTCATGCATATGTAAGTTGTTATTATTCTTTAGCATCCTAACTATCTTTCCACTCAAGAATTCAGTCAATAGCCCTTAGAGGTGAATTAATGGAGCATTTTTTTTGCGATGGCGGATGATTCAGGTAAAAAGACTCTGGATAAAGCCTGTTGTCTCCTCAATCCTGCCCACGTGTATTTTATACCCTTTCACTTTCGCCAAGTTCATCGTTTCAACAAGTGAAAGCCAGTAGGCACCGGATGTCCTGAACTTATTTTCTCTGAGTCGGCTGATTACAGTTTCTTCTTTTAGCTGCTTCAAGATTAAAAGACTCATCTCGTTCAGGGGAAGGGGAACAATTTCCGGTTCTTGGCTAAAGCTTACTTCCCCTTCTTTGCTTCTCTCTGAATGAATGATATTTTCTCTGTACTTACGATAGAGGTCAAGATACTCTTTCAGCACCGAAGCTTTCCTAGATACCTCAACCTTGAGGTAAATCTGATTTGCTTTCTTTCGATACCCGATGATCTTCACCTCCTCTAGCTTGTCCAGCGAATTAACAAACGCTTGGCCACTGCTTTCGATGACAAGATGAACAACAATTTTTTCCTCAGGGCCTGACCTGGGCCGTGCCAGATAGAGGAAATATGCTGGAGGACATGGTTCTCCTCTTTTCTCAGGCTCAAGCTGGAGAGGGTTGAGGAAATATTTATGGCCGGTTGAGAAATCAAACTCTTCTTTCCCGAAGAGGTCAAGCCCGCTCTTGAGCCAGGGCTGCACTTCGCGCCTGAGGCCGACTGAACGCGGAAAACACTCCATCATCCCTGTTTTTTTATTCACAGGTACAATCTCATCCGATAGGAATTCAAATCCATGGGCAAGAAGCTTAACCACCAGAGACGACTTCCCAGTCCCCGATTCACCGCTTACAATCACTCCTTTCCCCTGGGAGCAAACACCACCACCGTGAATGAGAAAATGAGAGCTAACCTTCCTGTACAGCTCGTCAGTCAAAAGCTTGAAGAGCTGGCTTTCTTCAGATCTGAAATGGTGAAATGGAAAAACTCTCTCCTCTGATTTTAGAAAAAGTGCTTTCCTCCTGGTTTTGCTGCTCACAACTTCGTAACGCAGGCCAGGCTGATAGTCATCTTTCTCTCTGAAATTTCTGTATACGATGTCAAAAAGGCGAAGAGGGCGGGAAGATCGCGCAGCAATAGAAAACGAGAAATCAAAAATCCTGTAGTTACGCTGAACAGCCCTCGGCATGAACGACCCCTTCTTCCCTTCTCTTTTTTCTAACCGCGGCAACAATCGCTCTCCTGTATAGCCTGTCACGCATCTCGCAGAGGTCATCAGTCTGCCACAATGTTCCTTTTTCCAAAAAGACAGTACTCGCACATGCAGCCCTGCAGAAGCTGCGCCAGGCGCAGTTTTTGCAGCGAAGAATCTTCTCAACTCTGGCGCGGTATTTTTTAATCAATTTTTTCATTTTGGTCGAGTTGAGTGCTTCCTCGATGGTCATCTCAAGGACATTCCCCAGATGAAATTCAGGGATGAAAAGAGCGGGGCAGGTGTAAATATCTCCTTTGCCGTTGATAATCAACTGACTTCCAAAAGGACAGGTAGAAACACGCTCGCCAGGTTTGATAACGGGATGAAAACCGCTTAAGGGAAAATTAACTTCAAGGGAGAAATCGGGTTGAAAAAATCTCTCGTAGAGTGCTAACAAAAACTCCTCAAACTCCCCTTTCTCTAGTCTCAAATCCTGCCACTCACCTGAAGCCCTTCCCAGCTTTTTTACAGGAAGGAAGGTCACTTTCCTGATACCAAGCTTTTCTGCAAAGGAAAGAAAGTCCAGTGCTTCACCAAGGTTGACTTTTGAAAGGCAGCAGTTAAGAGTTATTCTCTGAGAAAGTCCCTCTTTTCTGAGAGAATCAATTCCCCTCAACACCCGCTCAAAACTACCCTTTCCTCTGATTCTATCATGAGTCTGAGGACTGGCGCCATCCAGGCTGATGACGATGTTTGAAACCCCGGAGATTTTGAGCTTCTCAGCTTCTTCTTTCCTGATTAATGTTCCATTGGTAAGAAGGTTCACTTTCTGCTTGTGCGAAGCATAATCAATCAGATGGAATATGTCCCTCCTCATAAGAGGTTCTCCTCCGCTGATAAGAAGCTCAGAGGCTCCGAGTGAACAGGCTTCGTCCACAATCCTGAAGAAGAGAGAAGAAGAGACTTCTGTGGACAGAGGAGCCTCACTCTCTACAGAACAGTGATGACAGCCGAGATTGCAGGTTGTGGTCACCAGGAAAAGAAGCCCTCTTAATTTGTCCTCAACCTCTACGGTATCTGTCTCTTTCTTTCCTGCAAACCCAATTTCTTCCATCCTCTGGATGAACTTTTCCACATCCTCTTCTATTTCTTCTGCCTCTGGATATTGAGCTTTGAGTGAGGCTGCAATTTCTATCCGGCTGTTTTCCTGAAAGTACTTCAGGGCAATCTCTTTTCCTTCTTCGTTAGTGACCAGCCAGGAGGGTTTTTGCTTGTGGACAAGGATGTAGAAATCTTCTTCACGGAGGATGCTGAAAGGAGGAGAATCTGGAGGGGGAGAGCTTTTACTGTCCCTTTGAGCTTTTGTCACTAAAACAATCTATCTTTCTTTTTTTCCTTCTCTGCTGGAGGCTCATAGAAGGGAGGAAGTCCTGGAGCATAACCATTATAATCTTCTGGTTTTGAGCTGCCCCAGTATGGAGAACAGGCCTGAGCAGGGCCTAGCTCCTCAAGGATATTATCAGAGGAGTAGGTAAAGATCCGGGGTCGAGTGTACTTTCCTTTTTTTCTGCTCATATGCCCTTTTTTCTCTGTTTCTTTACTCTATATTAATTATAGACAGAGAGCTATCATAAATCAACCTTGTCCAAATTCCGGCCAACGGCATGTAGCGACCTGCGTTTCTCTCGATATTCCTTCTTCTTTTAATAGAATAGTGAGTAAATTAAGAGGAAAAGTCAATAGAATCAAGGGGTGATTCAGGGGGTGAATTTTTTCTCTCTTCTCACCCCCCTTTCCAAAGAAAGCAAGAAAAGGGGAAGGATAAAAGAGGGCGAGAAAGGGTGAAAGCGGGAAAAGAATAGATGTTTACTCTTTTGTTTTTATTTGCATATAATATGAAGCCCTGGAAAAATGGAAAATTCGACTCCCACGCTCTTCGAAATAATCACTTCCATGAGGGATGCTGTCTGGGGTATTCCCCTTATAGTTCTGCTCGTCGGGACTGGAATTTTCCTAACTCTCCGCCTGAGAGGACTCCAGCTCAGGGGACTTCTGTATTCTCTT
Organism: Candidatus Aminicenantales bacterium; assembly: GCA_046760305.1. Taxonomy (GTDB): domain Bacteria; phylum Acidobacteriota; class Aminicenantia; order Aminicenantales; family Aminicenantaceae; genus JBHIDX01. The sequence goes on along the minus strand of JBHIDX010000011.1, from coordinate 1,407 downwards.
TACCTGGGACTGATTAAGAGGAAGGAAGATAACAGTGAAAAAGGAGATATCTCTCATTTTCAGGCTCTGATGACAGCCCTGGCCGCTACTGTAGGAACAGGTAATATTGCAGGCGTTGCCCTGGCTATAGCTGCAGGCGGTCCTGGGGCCCTTTTCTGGATGTGGGTAACAGGCATTTTCGGCATGGCGACAAAATATGCAGAAGCTGTTCTGGCCATAAAATACAGAGAAGTGGATAAATTTGGCACCATGTGCGGGGGGCCGATGTACTACATCTCAAAGGGATTGGGCTGGAAATGGCTCGGAACTCTGTTTGCTCTCTTCGCTTCCATTGCCGCCTTTGGCATAGGAAACATGGTTCAGTCCAACTCTGTTGCTGACGCGGTAAACACATCGTTCGGAATACCCAGCTGGGCAACAGGAATACTCCTGGCCATCTTAACTGCTCTCGTCACCCTGGGAGGCATCAAAAGCATTGCCCGAGTAACCCAGGTCCTGGTTCCGCTCATGATTGTCGTTTATTTCCTTGGTGCACTCGTGGTCATCGTCCTTAAAATCTCTGTCATCCCTCATCTTTTTTACACCATATTTATGTCAGCCTTCACACCCACAGCAACCATGGGTGGATTTCTGGGCTCCACGGTCATGATAACCGTTAGGGAGGGTGTCGCCAGAGGAATTTTCTCCAACGAATCAGGTCTTGGTTCAGCGCCCATTGCGGCTGCAGCGGCCAAAACTCCCAACCCGGTAAAACAGGCGCTCGTTTCCATGACCCAGACTTTCATCGATACCCTGGTGGTGTGCACCATGACCGGCCTCGTCATCCTCTCCACCGGCCTCTGGACCTCTGGCCGTAAAGGAGCTGAACTCACCGCTCTCTCCTTCAAGAGCGCACTTCCAGGAGGAACGGGAGAATTTATCGTTACTCTCGGTCTTATCCTCTTTGCCTATTCCACCATCCTTGGCTGGTGCTACTACGGTGAAAAGTCACTCGAGTACCTTCTGAGCGAAAAAGCGGTGAAACCGTACAGAATAATCTTTGTCATTTTTGTCGGCATAGGAGCAACACTAAAGCTAGAGATTGTGTGGAGAGCGGCTGATGTGATGAATGGTCTCATGGCTTTCCCCAACCTCATCGGACTCATCGGCCTCAGCGGTGTAATCGTGGCCGAGACAAACAGACACTTCTACAGAAAGCGACTTTAGAGAGCCTTCTCCCCATCACCTCTGGTTTACAGAGGAAGCATCTTTTTTTCCTTGATAATTATAAGAAGGTTATAAGAGTATGATAAGAGGGTATGATGAGATGATAAGAGTAATGAGATAATAAGTAAAATAAGAGAATAAGAGTAAGAATAAGAGGGGACGGGCCTCACTAATTTCAGTGTTATCAGTAAGATAGATGCA
>JBHIDX010000010.1:0-51881 GCA_046760305.1 Candidatus Aminicenantales bacterium | reverse complement strand
TCCGCAGGTCTCCAGGATTGACCATCTACGAACCTCTTACTCTTGTGCGGCGTCGTACTCACGACACCTCTTTCGAAGAGTGGGCGAATAAGGTCTACAACTTCGGTGCAGGGATGGGAAAGAGACTACGAACTCAAAGAGCCTCAGGAACCATCATTCACAGAACCTCACAGATAGCCATGATGTCTTATTTCTTTAAGAAATGTTTGCCCCTTCATAAATAAAGGTGATAATTAACTTTAACTGTTGATAGGGTCACTCTGAAAGTCTCTTCCTCAACTCTTCCTTCAGGGGAGGAATGACCTGAAAAAGATCAGCCACAATACCGTAATCCGCCACCTTAAAAATCGGCGCCTCTGGGTCTTTGTTTACGGCTACGATGTATTTTGACGAAGACATGCCGGCCAAATGCTGGATCGCTCCTGAAATACCAAAGGCTATGTACAGGTTAGGGGAGACAGTCTTTCCTGTCTGGCCAACCTGATGTTGATGGTCAATCCATCCTGAATCCACAGCCGAACGAGAAGCGCCAACTGCTGCATAGGGAAGGATGCTCGCCAGCTCTCTCAGCAGCTCAAAGTTCTCAGGACCTTTCATCCCTCTTCCCCCTGAAACTACTATTTCTGCCTCTGTAACATCTAACTCAGCACCCTCCTCTCTGAGAATCTCAACTGCCCTGCTCTTTATCAGGCCTTCAGCAATATCCACTTCCTTTTTTTCAACCTTTCCCTCTGTCTCAGACTTCTCTGCGAGAGGAAAAACATTTGGCCGCAGCGTGGCCATATGGGGAGTGGTGCCAAAGGTAAGGGTGACAAATGCCTTTCCGGCAAAAATAGGCCTCGTTACTTCGAGCTTTCCGTTTCTGATTGCAGTCCTGGTGCAGTCAGAAGCAAGGTCAACGCCAAGCGCGGCAGCTAATCTTGGAGCCAGATCTCTACCCAGGGAGCTTGCAGCAAAGAAGACCGCCACGGGCTTTATTTCCTCAATAAGCATTAAAAGTGCTTTTGCATATCCCTGGGGTGAATAGTGGCTGAGAAGAGGGTTTTCGAGCACGTAAACTTGGCTGGTACCGTAAGGAAATATCTCTGAAGCAAGCTTTTCTAGGTTGTGTCCGACCAGAACAGCCGCTGCTTCCACGTTCATCTCTGCTGCTCTTCTCTTAGCCTCAGAAAGGGCCTCGAGTGAAAACTTTTTTATTTTCCCCTCTCGGACTTCTACATAAACAAGAATCATTTTCTTCTCCTCTCAAATAACCTTTGCTTCTTCATGAAGAAGTTCTACTAGCTTTCTGGCCGCTTCTTCAGGTTCCCCCTCAACAATTCTGCCCGCCTTACGCGGTGGTGGAGTTTCCATTTTTACCACCTCCAATAGGGGAGTGAGATCACTTTCTGAAAGCTCAAGTTCCTCCAGCGAAACAGCCGGGATTTCCTTCTTCTTAGCCATCATAATTCCCTTGAGTGTTTCATAGCGAGGTTCATTCAGACCTTTCTGGGCGCTAAGGACAGCAGGAAGTGCAAATTCAAACTTCTCCAGAGCACCTTCTATTTCCCGGTGAGCAATTCCTTTTCCATTTTCTATCTCCAGCTTGGTGACCACATTAACCTGGGGAAGGTCGAGAAGCTCTGCCACCATGGCTGGCACCTGGCTGTTATCAGCTCCAACAGATTGCTTGCCGAAAAAGAGAAGGTCAAAATCAGCGAATTTTTTCCTTACAGCTTGAGAGATAATCCTGGCAACTCTCAGGGAAGTATATGTTTCAGGGGTATCATCTCTGATAAGCAGGGCCTCATCTGCTCCCATTGCCAGACATTTTTTCAAAATTATTTTCGCCTCCTCCGGACCCACAGAAACAGCGGTCACCTTGCCGCCTCGGGCTTCCTTCAACCTCAATGCTTCCTCGACTGCATATTCATCGTAGGGACTGATGATAAAATTCAATCCCTCTTCGATTACTTCCTTCTTTTCCCGGTCGATTCTAATTTTCGATTCTGTGTCAGGTACTCTCTTCACAAACACATATATGTTCAATCAAGCCTCCTTATATTAAACTAAATATTTATCCGCTACTGATTATTATTCTTCAAATCTTTTCATCAGGATGGCTCCGTTTGTTCCACCAAAACCGTAGGAAGTTGAGAGGCCATACTCAATTTCAGCCGGTCGAGCTTTGTTAGGCACATAATCCAGGTCACATTCAGGATCAAAGTTTTCATAGTTAATGGTGGGAGGCATGACCTGGTTTTTAATAGCCAGAGCAGTCACTCCTGCTTCAACTGCTCCCGCAGCTCCCAGGAGATGCCCGGTCATGGATTTTGTTGAATTCACCCCGATTTTATAAGCATGTTCCCCAAAAAATCTTTTGATAGCCAAGGTTTCAACCTTATCATTGTAAGGAGTTGAAGTTCCATGGGCGTTAATGTAATTCACCTCATCAGGGTGAACACCTCCATCATCAAGGGCTCTCCTTATCACCCGGAAGGCACCGTCTCCATCAAGACAAGGAGCAGAGACATGATAGGCATCGGCAGTCATGCCGTAGCCCACAATCTCAGCATATATTTTTGCTCCCCGCTTCAAGGCCTTGCCTAACTCTTCAAGAATCAAAACTCCTGCCCCTTCTCCAATGACGAAACCATCTCTATCCCTGTCAAATGGCCTTGAAGCTTTCTGGGGTTCCTCGTTTCTGGTGGAGAGAGCACGCATGGCGCAAAAACCAGCTACACCGAGCGGGGTTATGGGCGCTTCTGCTCCGCCTGCAATCATGATATCAGCATCCCCCCGGGCTATAATCCTGAAAGCATCACCCAAGGCGTGAGTGCTGGTTGTACAGGCAGTGGCTGTAGCTGAATTTGGACCGCGCGACCGGTAGCGGATTGAAATCTGCCCCGCCGCCTCGTTGATGATACCTGCGATTAAAAAGAAAGGAGAGACGCGCTTGGGGCCTTTCTCCAAAAGAATGATGTGATTCTCCTCTATAGACCCCAGTCCTCCTATCCCAGAGCCAATGTACACACCGCACTGGTCTCCTTCCAGGCTTGATGGTTTGAGCTCTGCATCCTCCACCGCCATCTGCGCTGCAGCCAGAGCATACTGGATAAAGAGATCCATCTTCTTAACCTCTCTGGCTTCAATAAATTTAAGAGGATCAAAATCCTTTACTTCGGCGGCAATCCTGGAGGAATATTCTGAAGCGTCGAACTTGGTGATGGTTCGCACCCCACTTTTTCCTTCCAGCATAGCTTCCCAGGTCTCTCTGGTTCCAATACCGAGCGGGGAACACAATCCTATGCCTGTAATTGCCACTCGCCTCAGAGAAATAGACCTTGAACGAATAGGGGAGATGCTCATATCTTCCTGGAAAGGTTTACTTTTTCAGATGTTCAAGTATGTAGTCGATTGCCTTGCCAACCGTGGTCAGCTTTTCAGCCTCCTCATCTGGAATGTTCATCCCGAACTCATCCTCAAGAGCCATCACGAGCTCAACGGTATCGAGAGAATCTGCTCCCAGGTCGTCTACAAAGGAAGCTGCTTCTGTAATCTGATCCTCACTTATGCTCAGCTTATCGGCAACGATTGATCTTATTTTTTTCAACAGTTCTTCTCTTTCCATTAAAAATCCTCCTCTATTAAAGATTTTACACCGGAAGCAAAACTACATGTACAATCCGCCATTCACATGAATGACTTGACCGGTGATGTAAGAGGCCTCATCAGAGAGGAGAAACTTTACCACCTTCGCTACCTCTTCCGGCATCCCGAATCTTTTCATGGGGATCAACCCGAGGAAGGCTTTTTTAACCTCCTCTGAGAGACTCCTGGTCATCGGGGTATCAATGTAGCCTGGCGCAACAGCATTAACGGTAATGCCGCGGGAAGAGACCTCCCTGGCCAGGGATTTGGTAAAACCAATCACTCCTGCTTTTGAAGCGGCGTAGTTAACCTGTCCTGGATTTCCCATCACACCCACAACTGATGAAATGTTAACAATGCGGCCGTATCGGCTGGCAATCATTTCCCTTATCACCGCTCTGGTTAGATTGAAAATTCCTTTAAGATTAACCTCAAGAACCCGGTCCCAATCATCCTCACTCATGCGCATCAAGAGAGTATCTCTGGTTATACCAGCATTATTTACAACATGGTCAATTTTTTTATGTTCTTTCAAGACTTTTCCTACCATCTCCTCTATCTCTGTTGAACTCGTTACGTCGGCCCTATAGGGGAAGGCTTTACCTCCATTTTTCACAATTTCATCGGCAACCATCTTTACTTCTTCCTCAAGAACATCGACGAGGATAACTACTGCCCCTTCTCCTGCAAGCTGCCTGGAAATTTCCTCCCCTATTCCTCGGGAGGCTCCGGTAATAATTGCTATTTTTCCCTCAAAGCTCATCTATACTTTTACCTCACTCGTTGCCTGGAAAACCCTTGCCATCTCATGCTTTATCCTCTCCTGGACCTTACTCTTCACAAAATCTCTGGCGAGTCTAACTGCATTTTTAACAGCATTGGGATTTGAACGGCCGTGGCCAACTATGCATATTCCGTTCAGACCGAGTAGAAGTGCTCCGCCATATTCTGAATAATCGACTTTCCTGAAAGCCTTTTTCAAATTCCTCTTCATAAGAAAATAGCCGATCTTGGAGAACATACTCTTCATTATCTCATTACGCACCATGTAGGTGAAAGTCTCCACCAGCCCTTCGCTGGCTTTGAGCGCTACATTTCCGGCAAAACCATCGCTGACAATGACATGGGCTTTCCCTGAATATAAGTCTTTTCCCTCAACATTGCCGATAAAATTCAGGGATGAAGCCTGAAGTCTCTCAAATACCTGCCGTGTCAATTCATTCCCTTTTGACTGTTCTTCCCCGATACTCATCAATCCTACTCGGGGATTGGATATCCCGAGCACATTTTCCATAAAGATGTGCCCCATGACAGCGAATTGTTCGAGATGCTCGGGTCGACAATCAACATTTGCTCCTACATCTATGAGAAGAGTGAGCCCACTTAGGGAAGGAACGATAAGCGCCAGAGCCGGTTTATCAACTCCCTTTAAAGCACCAAGGATTTTCTTCGAAATATAAACCACAGCAGCGGTATTTCCGGTGCTGACAAAGGCATCTGCCTCTCCATCTTTCACAAGCTGGGTCCCAACACGGATAGAAGAATTTTTCTTCTTTCTGAAAGAAAGAAGCCCTTCTCCCATGCCAATCGCTTCAGGGGCATTAACAATCGTTACCCTGGCCTTCGAATTTTTGTGCTTCAGGAATTCATCCCTGAGCATATCTTCCCCTCCGACCATAATTACTTCAATCCTGTACTCCTCAGAAGCCTTCATGGCTCCTTCCACTGTTACAGGAGGACCGTAATCTCCCCCCATGGCATCAACCGCAATTCTCATTCGGTCCTCACTTATTCCTCTCTCCCTTCGATAACCTGTCTTCCCTTGTAGAATCCACACTCAGGACATGCCCTATGTGGTAACTTAGGGGTTCCACAGTTGGAACAGAGAGAAAGAGATGGAAGGGAAAGAGCATGATGGGCACGCCTCTTCCCTTTTCTCGAGTGAGAATGTCTTCTTTTTGGATTTGCCATTTTTTACCTGTCTTTTATCAGAGATTTAAGTTTCTGAAGCCTAGGGTCTTTCTCCTCAACAGAACAATCGCACCTGCCAATTTTCTGGTTTTTCCCGCAAACAGGACAGATACCTTGGCAGTCCTCCGCACAGAGAGGTTTCAGAGGAAAAGAAAGGTTTAGCTGCTCGAGCACAACCTCTCTAAGGTCAATCCTTTGGTCTCTGTAGAAAAAATTTTCCATGTCGCTTTCCTCGAGCTCTTCCTTGAGAGCATCGAGTTCTTCGGGAAGGTAAACGAGATCAAAATTGAGGTCGACCTGGAATTTATAAGGCATCATACAGCGACTGCAGATAAGATTGAGGGAAGTATGCAAATTTCCCTTTATGAATACTTCCTCTCCGATTTTTTTCACCTTCACCTCAGTATGAACCGGGAGAAGGAAAACAGCGCTTTCCTCCACCAGCTCGTTACTCGAGAACTCAAAATCTCGCGAAATTACAAAACCCTCATCTGGTAATTTATTAACTAATATCAGCATCTTCGTCTCCAAAATTAATTCTCACTATTATAGCATCTTGCATCCCTTTGTCAATAAACATAGTATCAGGGGAAGTATCTCAAAATCCTTGGTGATGAATGACTTCATTTTGAGTCGACTTTGCTTGATATCTGGACAGAGAGATGTATAATAATGAAGAAAAGAGCTGAAGAAAAAATGGGAGGGATTAACACCGCCATCAATCATAGAGGCCATTCTTTCCATATCCAGACCCAAGACCAAGGGATGAAGACAAAGCTCATAGAGACTCTCATCTATAAATCCGGGAAAATACTAGTTTCGAGAAAAACTCCTTACGCTTCCCTGGTCGGCTCTCCGGTTTCTGAGGAAAAAATAATCAAGCTCATGAAAGAGCAGCATGAGACTGTCATAAACGACATCAGGGAGGGAAGACTCGACCACAAACTCGGACTAGAAAAAAAGCCCTCAGAACCTGAAACAAAAACGAAATCCATTCCCCATCCCCTTAAAAGCATCTCTGATAGAATAAGAAAAATCGAGGTAAAGCTGGAAGACTTTTCCTATTCCTCTCCCTCTGTCCCTATCAGCCTTTCCCTCCAGGCTGAAGAAGGCACACCTCCTGCGCCAGCATCATTCCTTAAAATCACCATCCTGGCCATAACCGAGTACGGTCAAGAGTTCCCGATGTTCGAGGGACTGACTGACGAAAAGGGAAGGCTCGTCCTCGGGCTCATGCTTCCCGAATTCACCTCTCCCCGCTTCTTTCTTTCTGTTAAAGGGGAAAAGGAAGGGATGGCATCCGACGAACTAAAAATTTACCTCAAAAAAGACTGACCCCAGTGGAAGAAAAAAAGCTTTTTCTAATCGACGGTTATTCTCTCCTCTACCGCTCCTTCTATGCCATCCAGCGCCTATCGACCTCGAAGGGATTCCCTACCAATGCTGTCTATGGTTTTATAAACACTCTCAGAAAACTAATCCAAGAACATAAGCCAGAGTATCTTGGGGTAGTCTTTGACACAAGAGGGCCAACTGTACGCCATGAGGCTTACAAGGAATATAAGGCTCAACGCAAGCCGATGCCAGAAGACCTCCAGGTGCAGATTTCTGTGCTAAAAAACATTCTCAAAGCCATGAAAATTCCTCTCTTTGAATTCGAGAAGTACGAGGCAGATGATGTTCTCGGAAGCCTGGCTCAAAAAGCCCAGGAAGAAAAGCTACAGACCGTTATTGTCTCTGCTGATAAAGACCTCTTTCAGCTTGTGAACAAGAACACCTCAGTTTATAACCCGACAAAGGAGCTCTATTTCAACGAAGAAAAAGTGAGAGAGGTCTTTGGTGTTTATCCTCACCAGGTGATCGATGTCCTTGCCCTATGGGGAGACGCTTCAGATAATGTACCCGGAGTTCCCGGCATAGGCGAGAAAACTTCAAAAACCCTCATTTCTGAATTCGGTTCTCTCGATAATCTCCTTAAGAATCTGGAGAAGATAAAAAATCAGCGGCTTAAGGAAAAAATCACCCACCACCTTGATGAGCTAAAAATGAGCAGGCAACTGGTAACGATCGAAAAGGAGCTCAATGTAGAATTCAACCTTGAGGAGTTTCGCCTCGAGGAACCAGATTACGAAGAAGTAACGCGGCTTTTCCATGAGCTTGAATTTAACTCTCTGATGGCAGAATATTTAAAAAAGAAAGAATCAAAAGAAAAAAATTACAAGATTATTCTCGAAGAAACAGAGCTTAAAGAACTAATTGCAGCCATAAAAAAAGCTGGACTTGTTTCCCTTGACACTGAAACCGACAGCCCTTTCCCCACCAGAGCCCGTCTGGTAGGGATGTCATTCTCGCTCAAGCCTCATCACGCCTACTACCTTCCTCTTGGCCACGACTACAGGAATGCTCCAGCTCAAATCTCTAAAAAAAGAGCTCTTCATCTTCTTGAAGAAATCCTCTCTGATACTCGTGTCAGCAAGGCCGGTCAAAACATAAAATATGATTATATCGTCCTTAAAAGGGAAGGAGTAAAACTTGATGGTCTGGATTTCGACTCCATGGTGCTCTCCTACCTCATCGAACCAAACTGGGGGAAGCATAACCTGGGACGTCTTGCACTCCACTACCTTCATACTCAAGCCACTCCTTACGAGGAAATCGCCGGTAAGGGGAAGTCAGAGCTCACGCTCAACCGTGTTGCAGTGGAAAAGGTTGCACCTTACGCCTGCCAGGATGCTGATTTTGCTCTCCAGCTCAGCACTATCCTCTGGGAACGGGTCAGAGACGAGGGACTGGACAGGCTTTACAGGGAAATTGAGCTCCCTCTCATCAGAGTTCTTGCTGAGATGGAGATATGGGGGGTCAAGGTCGATGCATCGTCACTCAAAGACCTTTCCACAGAATTCGAACAAGAACTAAATTACCTGACCAAGAAAATATATGAAACAAGCGGCGAAGAATTCAACATCAACTCTCCCCAGCAGCTTGCAGATGTGCTTTTTAACAAGATGAAACTTCCAGCATCCAAGCGAACTAAGACCTCAAAGGGATACTCAACTTCGGTTACAGTACTCAAAGAGCTGGCTCGAATTCATCCCATAGCCGAGTACCTGCTTGAATACAGGCAGCTATCCAAGCTCAAATCCTCCTATGCAGACTCCCTCCCCCTTCTCATCAATCCCGAAACAGGAAGAATCCACACCTCATACAACCAGACTGTGACTGCAACCGGCCGTCTTTCGAGCAGCGACCCCAACCTTCAGAACATCCCGGCAAGAGGAGAACTCGGCAGGCGCTTCCGCCAGGCATTTATTCCGGAGAAAGGACACCTCCTCCTCTCTGCTGATTATTCCCAGATAGAACTCAGAGTATTAGCCCATTTTTCTGAAGACCCTGCTCTCCTGGAAACATTCAAACAGGACCATGACGTGCACCAAGACACAGCTCTACGAGTTTTCGGAGAAGACTCCCTTCTTTTTAAAGAGGAACAGCGAAGGAGGGCAAAAATCATAAATTTCAGCATCATCTACGGAGCCTCTGCTTATTCTCTCTCCCGCGAACTCGGCACTTCTGTTGCTGAAGCCCAGGCTTTTATCGACCGCTACTTCGAAAAGCACACAAAAGTATCCGATTTTCTTGAAAAAATTGTAAATGAAGCGAGGGAGAAGGGTTTCTCCCAAACTCTCTTTGGCAGAAAACGACAAGTGCCAGAGCTTAAACATGCTGATAAACTCACTCAGCAAGCAGGACGCCGCATCGCTCTCAACACTCCTATCCAGGGAACTGCTGCCGACCTGATGAAAAAAGCCATGGTTGATATCTGGAGAGAACTCAAGAAACGCTCGCTAAAGTCAAAGATGATACTTCAGGTCCACGACGAACTAGTCTTCGAAGTCCCTGACAGAGAGCGGGATGAAATGGAAACCCTAGTCAGGGAAAAAATGGAAAACGTGTTCCCCTTAAAAGCTCCCCTCAAAGTCCATCTCGGCTGGGGAATAAACTGGGCAGAAGCAAAATAGCCTGAATTGAAGGCTTTTCAGAGTTTTTTCTGAAAAACCCTGTATTTTTTATATACTTTTCCCCCCATCTTCTCCATCTCGGCCCGCATCTTCACGTTCTCTTCCATTTCATGGTGAGAATCTATGACCTCAAAACCTGCCTCAATAGCAGAAGCCAGCATCCGAACTCCCATCAGGACATCAATGCCTAGTCCCCGGTACTTAGCCTTGATAGCCCCTAGAAGGAGGTCTAGCTGTTTGGCTTTTTTGGCAGCCCTGATTATCCATAAGAACCCGAAGGGCAGAAGGTGCCCTTTCGCCTTCTGAATACCCTTAGTCATATCAGGAATGCCGACGACGAAGCCCACCACCTCTCCATCTTTGATAGCAACCTTAACAAATCTCGGGTCTATCACGGGTAGGTAGCGGTTGGCCAGGTCGTCCATCTCTTTTTCATCGAGAGGCGTATAACCGTAGATATTACTCTCTGTATAACACTCATTCATAAGACTGAGAACAGGACGTATCCAGTATTTAAGCTCCTTTCTTTTCCTGAATTCCATCACCTCGAACTGTCCCCTCCTCTTTACCCGCTCGAAAATTTTCATATAGAACTCCGGCATTTTTTTGGGCACCTCCACCTTGTAGGTAAAATAGTCAATATCTTTCGTATACCCAGCCTCCTCTACGAATTTCGGCATCCATTCATAATTATAATAGGTGGCGATAGTAGCTCTATTCTCAAAACCCTCAATAAGAAACCCTTCTGGGTCTTGGTCAGAGAAACCATAAGGTCCAACAATCCGCTCCATCCCTTTTTTGCGGGCCCAATCTTCAATTTGATGGATAAGAGTATGGGCAACTTCCCTTTCTTCCCAGGTCTCAAGGTAGCAAAACCGAGCTACTTTCTCCCCTTTCAATTTATTGTAACGATTATTAATGATGCCCATGATGCGACCGACAGGTTTCTTCCCTCTCCAGGCCAGGAGTAGAATGGTGTTGCAATAGGAGAAAGACTTGTTCTTTTTAGGATTGAAATACTTCCATTCATCAATGTAAAGAGGAGGAACCCAGTTTTTATGGCCCTTGTGTATCTTCTCAGGAAGATAAATGAATTCTTTTAAATCTCTCCTCCTCTTTACTTCTTTAACCTGAATGTCCATTTTCACCTCCAGCCTTTTAATTTAACCTGAATTATTCATAATTATCAATATTTTGATCCTCATGATATGGCTTTATCATACAAAATAGAAAAAAATCAACGACAAATAAAAGTCGTCTGATTTTCTGGGTTGACAAAATCCAGACTCTGCTTATAAACTTATCTGTTCTTTTTTCGGGTTAGGAAGAGACAGACATTAACCTGAAATACTCACGAATCAATGAAACTTTACACATTCCCTCACGGCATTCATCCTCCAGAGTACAAGGAATGGAGTGCAGAAAAGCCTATCGAGTCCATGCCTCCTCCTGAGAAAGTCTTTGTCCCTCTCCTCCAGCACTTTGGCGCCCCGGCCGAGCCTCTCGTCAGCAAAGGAGATGATGTCTATCTCGGACAGAAAATAGGAGAGGCAAAAATTCTCTTCTCAGCTTCTGTTCATTCAAGTGTTTCAGGCAAAGTCCTCGCCGTAGACAACTACCCTCATCCGGCCAGCTCATCTGTACTCACCGTGACCATTGCCAACGACGGTGAAGACCGCCTCTGGCCAGAGATTAAAGAAAGCGAGAATCCTTTCTCCCTCTCGCGGCAAGATATACTGAAAAGAGTAAAAGAAGCCGGCATCGTGGGACTGGGAGGAGCTGCCTTCCCCACTGCGGTCAAGCTCAATCCCCCCCAGGATAAACCCATAGATACAATTATTATTAACGGCTGCGAATGCGAGCCTGTCTTAACCGCCGATTATAGGCTCATGCTTGAGTATCCAGAAGACATCTTCCAGGGTGCAGAAACTATTCGCCTCGTAACAGGCGCAGAGCGCATAATTATCGGCATCGAGAACAACAAAATGAAAGCCTTTGATACCCTGAAAGCGCGTCTCAGGAATAAAACCACCAAGATTTCTCTTCTCAAAACCAAGTACCCGCAGGGTGCGGAAAAAAACCTCATCCAGGCCTTGCTCGACAGAGAGGTTCCGAGAGGAGGACTGCCATTTGACGTGGGGGTAGTCGTCCAGAACGTAGGCACTGCTAAAGCAGTCTGGGATGCAGTTCGCAGGGGTAGACCTCTTTATCAGAGAGTAATCACTGTCTCTGGGCCGGGAATAAAAGAGCCAAAAAATGTCATGGTAAGAATAGGCACGCCTTTCAAAGACATTATAACCTTCTGCGGTGGCCTCAACGAGGACGTGGATACACTCGTCATGGGAGGGCCGTTGATGGGCATCGCTCAGACTTCCCTCGAAGTTCCGTTGATAAAGGGTACTTCAGGAATTGTTGCCTGGTCCTCTCCACCGGTTGCGCGAGAGCACGAATGTGTCCGCTGCGCTCGATGCATCGAACATTGCCCCATGAGACTCCTTCCTACCAGGTTGATGAAATACGTGAAATACGACAATCTTGAACAGGCTGAGAAATGGGGAATACTCGATTGTGTTGAATGCGGATGCTGTCAGTATTCATGTCCGGCAAAAATTCCTCTTGTACACTGGATTCGGGTAGGCAAGAATAAAATTGCCAGTGAGAAGCGAAAAAAGGGTGCGTGATGGAAAATAACAGGTTCATCCTTCAATCATCTCCTCATCTTAGAGATAGAGATTCTGTCCCCAAGATAATGTATGCTGTTGTCCTCAGCCTTGTTCCAGCAATTTTTGCCTCTGTATACTTCTTCCGACTCAGGGCTCTTCTCCTCCTCCTCTCCTGCCTCGCGGCCTCAGTGGCCACCGAAGCACTTTTTCTGCTTCTGCGAAAAAAACCTTTGTACTCGCTCTGGGACGGCTCGGTTATCATCACCGGCATCCTTCTAGCCCTTGTCCTCCCCCCCACACTCCCGACTGGATTGGCTGTCATAGGGGCGGTGGCTGCGGTAGGAATCGGAAAGCAGGTCTTCGGAGGTCTTGGTCATAACATTTTTAACCCGGCTCTGGTGGGAAGAGCATTCCTCTCAACCGCTTTCCCAGTGGCCATGACCAGATGGATGCCTACCGCTCTCCAGAAAATAGACACAGCCACTTTTGCCACACCTCTGGCAAACCTTAAATTCCAGGAGGCAGTTGTCCATGGCACCCTCACTCCTCTCAAGGAACTTTTCTGGGGCAATACAGGAGGATGTCTGGGGGAAACGTCTGCTCTCGCTCTTCTTATTGGTGGGATCTTCCTCCTTTTGCGCCGTGTTATTGACTGGCGCATTCCACTCGGCATCATTATCTCCTTAAGCTCCTTTACCGGCATTTTCTGGCTTGCAAACCCTGGAAAATACGCCTCACCGCTTTTCCATTTGCTTTCCGGAGGATTGATGATTGGTGCTTTCTTCATGGCCACAGATATTGTTACCTCTCCCATTACACCAAGAGGAACATGGATATACGCTTTGGGCATCGGAATTGTAATCGGCCTCATCCGACTCTTCGGCGGTTACCCTGAAGGAGTGATGTACGCCATCCTCTTCATGAATGCCTTTGTACCCCTTCTCAACAGAGTCACCAGGCCCAGAATTCTGGGCGAGAGGAGGAAAAAGTGAATCTCTCCTCGAGGATGGTCATTGTCCTTACTGGAGTAGGGATAATAGCTGGCGCCTTCCTGGCCAGTGTGGGTATATACACCAAAGAACAGATTGCCCTTAACAAGCAGAAGGAAATTGAAAAAGCCATAGCTATTGTGGTGCCAGGTACGCATTCCTCAGAAAAGATTTATGAGGAGAAAGACCTTTCGGTTTTCATTGACAGGGATGAGGAGGGGAAGTTAATTGGCTATGCCATCCTTGCTTCCGGCGTTGGTTTTCAGGATAAAATTACTCTTATGTACGGGACAAACCCTGAAATTACAAAAATCACAAGCCTTACCATACTCGAGCAGAAAGAAACTCCGGGTCTCGGAGCAAAAATTACAGATAAAGACTCCTTTCTTGTCTTCTGGGAAAACAGGGATTGCACGTCTCCGCTCAGTCTTCGTTCACCCCCCGCTGCTTCTCCTGAAGAACTTTCTCCATCCGAAGTGAACACGATTACTGGAGCGACAATCTCATCAGAATCTGTTCTTCATATCGTCAGTGATTCCCTCGAAAAGCTGAAGCTTTTAAAAGGAGAGGGTAAGCTTGAAAGTATAAGTGAATAAAATGGCACCCAAATCTAAAAGGAGCATGAGAGAAGAATTCCTCAAAGGACTGTGGAACGAAAACCCTGTCCTTCGGCAGCTACTAGGGATGTGTCCTGTGCTTGCCGTAACCAATGCTGTCATTAACGGTTTTGCCATGGGACTGGCCACAGCCTTTGTGCTTATCCTCAGCTCATTCGTTGTTTCGATGATAAAAAAGCTCATACCATCCCAGGTAAGGATTGCCTCTTATATCGTAATCATCGCTACCTTTGTCACTGTTGCCCACCGCTTTCTCGAAGCTTTTTTCTACCCGATTTCGAAAGAACTCGGGCCATATGTACCGCTCATTGTTGTTAACTGCATTATCCTCGGTCGCCAGGAAGCTTTTTCCTCTAAAAATTCTGTCGGCCGTTCTCTCATAGATGCTCTGGGAATGAGTCTTGGCTTTATCATTGCCCTCTTTGTCCTCAGCACGGTAAGGGAAATTCTTGGAAGCGGCACATTTCTGGGCTACAGAGTGCTCGGAACCTGGTTTGAGCCCTGGATTATCATGATTCTTCCTCCCGGAGCATTCATTGCTCTCGGCTTTCTCCTGGGGCTTGCCAATAAAATAGAAAAAGCCACCAGGGCCAGGAGTTGAAAGTGGAGATTCTAACTATTTTCATCGCAGCCATAATTATTAACAACTTTGTCCTCCACTATTTCCTCGGCATCTGCCCCTTTCTCGGTGTCTCTAAAAAGCTCGACTCTGCTCTTTCCATGGGCTTGGCCGTAACCTTTGTCATGACCATCACGGCTGTCGTTTCCTGGCTTATAAACCACCTCATTCTCCTTCCCTATGGCCTGGATTATCTCCAGATTGTCTCCTTCATCCTCGTTATTGCCTCTCTCGTCCAGCTTGTTGAGATGTTTATCAGAAAAATAAGCCCTCCACTTTACCAGGCTCTTGGCATCTACCTCCCGCTTATCACCACCAACTGCTCTATCATGGGCTTAGCACTCCTGGCTGCTCTAAAAAACTATGATTTTGTGGAGACGGTCATATTCGGTTTCGGCTCAGGCATAGGCTTTACACTAGCCATCATTCTCATGGCAGGAATAAGGGAAGAGCTTGACCTGGCTGATGTTCCAGAACCTCTTAAAGGTGCGGGCATTGCCCTCATCGTAGCCGGCATAATGGCTCTTTCTTTCCTGGGCTTTTCAGGAATGATTAAGTAAGAAAATGGAAGTTTTTATCCCTGTCGCGACCATGGCCTTCCTGGGCCTTGTTTTTTCCCTGGGACTGGTGTTTGCTTATCGCAAACTTAAGGTTGAGGAAGACCCGAGAATTGAGCAGATTTCTGAACTCCTCCCCCAAGCTAATTGCGGCGCTTGCGGCTACTCAGGATGCCGCGCTTTTGCTGAATCCTTGGTGAGGGGCATAGTTGAACCCAATGGCTGTCCGGTTGGAGGGGAAGATACTGCTTCTCAAATTACAGATATAATGGGGCTCAAACCGGCCGAATTTGTTAAAAAAATTGCACGCGTCCACTGCAGGGGTAACAACCAGGCAGCTCCCCAGCGAGGTAATTATTTAGGAATAACAACCTGCTACGCCTCCCACCTCGTGGGCGGCAATAAAAAATGCTCTTACGGATGTCTCGGTTTTGGCGACTGCGTCAAGGCCTGTCCTTTCGAAGCCATGTACATGAGCGAGGAAGGCCTGCCAGTGGTCATCGAGGAGAAATGTACTGCTTGCGGCATATGCGTAGATGTCTGTCCGCGGAACATCATGGAGCTTCATCCAGCTGAGCAGAATATTATCGTCTTCTGCCGCTCGGAAGACCGTGGAGCTGTGGCAAGAAAAGTTTGTAAGAATGCCTGTATTGCCTGTGGGATCTGTGTCAGAGCATGTCCAGAAGCGATTATCCTCGAAAATAATCTTGCTGTCATCAAAGACTTCAGAAAAATTGACCCTGAAAAAATCCCAGAGATTGAAAGGTGTCCCACCGATTCCATCGGACGCATAATAAAAAGCTGAAGAATGATAGAAAAGGCCATTGTCATCTCCACTGAGGGGAAATACGCCCGGATTAAAGTAAGGGAGAGCGAGGCCTGCGAATCGTGTCCTGCCCGAAGCTTCTGTGTCGGACAGAAAGAGAAAGAGGGAACTATACTTGCCGAGAATCATGCAGCCGCCAGGCCCGGGGATAAGGTTGTGATCGAAGTTCCTGAATCAAGATACACTAAGACGCTCATCAGGGTCTTTGCCTCTCTCCTGGCTGGAGCATTAGTCGGACTAGCTTTCGGCTACCTTGTCTCTTTTGCTCTTCACCTCCATCCCTCTTTCACAAGTGCTGCCGGGCTCATAATCGGCATTCTTCTCACCGGATTATTTCTTTACACCGCTTCAAAAAAGAAGAAGGAATATGCACTCTACCCTCAAGTAATTTCCGTCGAAAAAAGGAAAGTTTCCGGAAAAGAGGAGAACTTTTTCGGCGATTAAAATGTGCCCAGAAGGTAAAAAAATCTTTCTTTTAATCTTGACTGTTGTTTTAGTCCTCAATAACTGCAGCCAGAGAGAAAAATGGTTCACAAGCACTATTCTCTATTTCGATACCCTGTGCGAAGTTAAACTTTACTGTCAACCTGAAGAGTTTGATTCCTCTCTCCAAAAAATTCAAGACATCTTCGCTCAAATTGAAAAATCTTTTTCCCCCCAATCAGAAGACCTATCCTCGTCCTCTGTCGTCTCTCTCTTTAAAGAGGCACTTCGTTTTTATGAAGATTCTGAGGGGTATTTTGATATATCAGTCGGAAGTTTAACCGATCTCTGGAATACTGCCCGGAAAAGAAAACTTCTCCCTTCAGCAGAAGAAATAGAAAACCTTCTCCAGTATGTTGGCTTGGAAAAAATCAAAATCAGAGATAGTTCTCTTCTTCTTCCTCCAGGAATGAAACTTGACTGGGGGAGTATTGCCAAGGGCTTTGGTGTTGAGCTTGCCGCCAGAGCGCTTATTGATAATGGTCTGCGCCGGGGCTTTATCAATGCCGGAGGAGATCTTTACTGCTGGGGGAAAAACCCCTCAAAAAGTTTGTGGAAAATAGGAATAAAACATCCACGCCGAGCCGGGTTTTTGGGAGTTCTCTCTGTTTCAGACACAGCAGTAGCCACTAGTGGAGATTACCAGCGTTACTTTGAACTTGACCACATCCGCTATCATCATGTTTTAAATCCTTTCACTGGATATCCAGCCTGGGGCAAACAAAGCGTGACTGTTGTCGGCCCTTCAGCTACCTGGTGCGATGCTCTCTCAACAGCAATCTTCGCCAGCCCTTGTCCGGATAAAATAATCGCTAGATATCCGGATTATGGTGCTATTATTGTTGATTCTGAGGGGAAGGTAGAAAAGCTCGGAAAAGATTTTGACTTCAAGTTGAAGTAACTTTCTATATCTTCATCGGCATCAGGACATAAAGAAAATTTATCTCTTCCTCAACATCAGGCTTCATTAGAGTAGCACTGTTGTCGTCTTTCAAGGAAAGCTGAATTTTTTCTGATTTCACAGCTGAAAGAAAATCAAGGACATATTGTGAATTGAAGCCCATTTCCATCTCCACTCCTGTGTACTCTGCTTTGACCCTATCCCTTGCTTCTCCCATCTCTGGATTAGATGAGAATAACCTTATCTGGTTTTTTCCAAAAGAAAACACAACTCCTCTTGATCTCTCTGTTGAAAGGAGTGAAACTCTTCTTATAGCATTCATAATTTCTTCCTTACCAACTACTGCCAGATGTGGATTGTCCTTGGGAATAACTTCTTCAAAGTGTGGAAATTTTCCCTCTATTATCCTTGAAATTAAAGTTCTGTTTTTTACTCTGAAGAAAAGATTGCTCTCATCCAGGTCAAACTCCACCAGCTCATCATTCATTTTTCTTAACTCACCCAGTGTTTTTTTGGCCACAATTACTCTTATCTCCTTCTCTGGTGAAATATCATCAACAGCTTTTTGGGTGTAAGCCAGCCTATGACCATCTGTGCTTACGAGCTCAATAGATTTATCTTTCAAGATCAAGAGGGCCCCACTGAGGTAATATCTGTGTTCCTGAGTAATAGCATAGTAAACCCTGTCTATCATCTCTTTAAGAATTGCAAGGGGAATTCTTATTTTTCTCTCAAACCTCGGTTCAGGGACTTGAGGATAGTCTTCTCTGGGAAGACAGAGAATTTTGAACTGGCTCTCCTCGGCCGTAACTTCTATCATGTTATCAGATTTTTCTTCAAAAATTACTGTTTTCTCCTCACCCAGAGATTTTACTATTTCAAAAAGTTTCTTCCCAGATACAGTGACAGCTCCCGGCTCTTCGGTATGGGCGGGAAAATGAGTTTTAAGTCCAACTTCGAGGTCTGTACCAACCATCTCAACTTCATTTTCCGAAACTGTAATCAGTACATTTGCCAGGATGGGCATTGTGTTTCTTTTCTCAACAATTCCCTGGAGCAGCTGAAGTTCTTCTAGGACATCTTCTTTTTTAATAGAGAATTTCATTTTTTCACCTTTCTTTCTTAATTAATAATATTTTTAATTTATACTATTACTAATAATATAACAATTATAATCGTTGAAAATGTTAATTTTGTCCATAAAGTTTTGATAAAGTTATTTTATACAGCTTATAAGTCTGTTGATTTCTCTGTTGAATTCTGAATTCTCCTCCCGCATTTTTTCAATTTTCCTTATACTGTGAAGAACAGTAGTGTGGTGTTTGCCCCCGAATTTTTTCCCAATTTCAGGCAGGGAAGCTTTGGTTAGTTCTTTAGCAAGATACATAGCAACCTGACGGGGGAAAGCAATCTTTGGGGAATTATTTTTGGATTTCAACTGAGAAATTTTTATCTTGAAATGATGACTTATAATTTTCTGTATTTTTTCCACAGTAACCATGCTGGCTGTGGAATCAATAAGACTTTTTAAGGCTTCCCGGGCAAGGTCGAGGTCTATTCTTTGGCCTTTGAGTGATGCATAGGCTATTAGGCGATGGAGGTAGCCTTCAAGCTCGCGTATATTTGAACTCACTTTGTCAGCGATAAAAAGAGCAACACTTTCAGGAAGATTTATGTTTTCTATCTCTGCTTTCTTCTTAAGGATAGCAATCCTGGTTTCGATATCGGGTGGCTTGAGGTCAGCTATTAATCCCCACTCAAATCGAGAACGGAATCTATCTTCAAGCTGAGGGATTTCTTTTGGTGGGCAGTCACTGGAAATGACAATCTGTTTCTGGCTTTCATAGAGATGGTTGAAGGTATGGAAAAATTCCTCTTTTGTTCTTTCTCTTCCAGAGAGAAAGTGAATGTCATCCATGAGCAACACATCGACACTGCGATATTTCTGACGGAAATCAAGTATTTTTCCGTACTGAAGATGATTGATGAGATCATTCATGAATTTCTCAGTCGTTATGTAAAGGATTTTAAGAGAACGGTGGTTTTTTAGAGTATAGTGGCCGATGGCATTCATGAGGTGGGTTTTTCCAAGCCCTGCGCCTCCGTAGATATAAAGTGGATTGTAAGATTTTGCCGGATTTTTGGCCACGGCAGTGGAAGCGGCATGGGCAAACTGGTTGCAGGAGCCGACGACAAAATTCTCGAAGGTATAATTAGGATTTAAATCAGGATTAAGCAAGAGCTCATTTTTTAGTCGCCTCTCCTGAGGAGATTTTCTCCTGAATGATGTTGGTGTGTCGTCAAAAATGTATTTAATTCTGTAAACCTTGTTAAAATTTTCCTGGCTGCAGGTGTTAATAAGCTCTGAATAGTTATAGGTAAGCCAGTCCTTGAAGTAGGAATTAGGCACTTTAACGTAGATTGAATCTCCATCCTGCCCGATGTGAGAAGTGGGTTCGAACCAAGTGTCGAAGCTTTTTTTGTCAATTTTTTTCTTGACAGAATTAAGTATTTTCCGCCAAACAATTGAGTTATCTTTGGGTTCCATGATTTATTAAGAGATTTCCACAGATATTTCCACAGCTGTGGAAAAGCTCATCCAGGCTGACAGTGGGTAAAAAGCGCAGTTATGATAGCATTCTGATTTTACAAATTCAAGCAGTTTGTTAGAAAAAAATACAGAATTCTAAAAATCGTAGCCGACCCAAAATTTAAGTTGAAATTTACCGATTGATTTTGCCTCAAGAAATCGAGTTATTTCAACAAATTCAAGCATCCTTGTAAAGTCAAGGTGAATAGGGATACCA
The DNA here is from genome assembly GCA_046760305.1 of Candidatus Aminicenantales bacterium. Taxonomy (GTDB): domain Bacteria; phylum Acidobacteriota; class Aminicenantia; order Aminicenantales; family Aminicenantaceae; genus JBHIDX01. Next base: position 31,802 of record JBHIDX010000010.1, on the reverse strand, counting down.
AGAAAGAAGAACTCAAACCCATAGCCGTAAGAACCGATGGCATCTGCCCAAACTATCTTGTTGAGCTGCTCGTCCCAGAAAGGAAATCCCGCAGGATAACCTTTTAGCTTTGACTGGGTGATGTCGAAGAAGAAGACACCTCTTACTGGGCCAATATTTCCGATTATTGTGGAGGCAGAATTGACAAGAGGAACTCTGAGTTCGATGTTTCCAAACCAGCCCATGTTGCCGATTATGTTTAAATAGTATGTCGAGCGAACCTGGTTATTGCCTCCCCAATAAAAGATATAAGGATTCTTCCCCATACTAGCAAATCCTTCAAAGCGGAAAGCGAGAATAATGTCCGAGCCTAGGTAAAAATACTGTCTTAAGTCGAGCTGGAAGTTGGTATTTCTGAAAAAGCTAGCAGCTAGAGGTATAGACTGGAAAAACGTGATGTTAAAAGTATTTCCTGAGGCCGGGCCGTAGAGCTTGAAGCGAGTTGTCTCACCGACAATTGAGAAGGAACTGACGAGCCAATTCCCGTTCCAGAGCATATTGTAGGATCTTCCGGGCATGTGAGTGGATTGTCTGACGAAGGGGTCGAGAAATTCTTCCTCATAACGCTGGAAGAAAAGCCCGGCCTGGAAGCGAACGTACTTGCTGAGTGGATAATATGTACTTAGGTTAATACCTGATATTTTGCGGGTGGCAATTGCGTCGCGATAAGAAAGATAAGAATAGAGGGAAGGGTCCCAGTAGGCATACTGAGGATAGTAGAAAAGGGTGTACTGGTAAGCATTTACCATGTACTGAAATCTTCGGCGCTGATTTATGTAGGCAAGGTAGTAAGAACGAAAGCTACGAACCTGGTAGGCCATAAAATAGAAAGTATGGTCGCCCATAAGGTCAGAGAAGGAAAGAGCTGAGCCTCCGTAGATAGAGCCGTCAGTGGAAACTATAGCATCAACTGGGGGCCTGGAGGTGATGTAGAGCTCTGAAAGTCCCTTATAAGGAGAAATTTTTTCTTCATTTATGTCGAGAGTAACGATGGGTTCAAATTTCTTGTAGGTTTCGTCATCACTTTTTTCTTCAAAGTGGACAGATTTTTCTTCCTCGCCTTCGAACCTGGCTTTAAAAAGCTGGAAAGCTCCTTTGTTAAAAGAAGAAAAGATGATTGTTTTTGAGTCATGGGGTAGAGGTGAGGGGAAAAAGTTTCCTGTTCTCACATCAGTATACCTGACAAGTTTTCCGCTTTCGAGGTGAAGAGAATAGAGGTTAAAGGCTCCTCTCATATCGCCCGAGAAGTAGAGCAGCTTGGAGTCTGGAGAAAACTGGGGCGCAATCGTATTTCCCCGTCCGAATGTGAGTTGGGTTTTCTGCTTAAGGTTATGAGCCGGCGAGAGGAAGAGTTTGTCATAGGTGTCGATGCGAATGGTGTAAGCGACCATCTTCCCATCGGGTGAAACGCAGGGGGCCTTTTCGTAGAGGTCATCTTGGGTGAGATTGGTGATTTTTTCTGTTTCTAGGTTGATGCTGAAGATATCGCGCACTCCTCCCTGAAATCCGGCAAAGACAAGTTCGTTCTTGTTAGGGAAAAACCAGGGGCCAGAAGGTTGGTCGATGGGTATTTTAATTTTTTTTATGATTTTTCCGTTGAGTGCATTGATGATGAAGAGGGGATGCTTGCGACCCTGTCGAGCGAAGAAGGCAATCCTGTCGCCATCAGATGACCAGGCGATTTCTCTGCCGGCTGAGGGGTCGATTTCGAACTTTATTTGCTCGTACTTCAGAGTGTATCCTTTGGTGAGGTTGTTAATGACAGAGCCGTCTTTGGTTGAAATAAGAAGGAGATCAATATCGTAATCTCTGGCGTTGTAAGTTAGTACGGCTACGATGTCTCCAGAGGGTGAAAGAGCGTGGGAGAAGACAAAGAAATAAGGATTGGCAGGAAATTCAGGTCCGAGAGGGAAACTGTAGTTTTCAGGGTTTTCCCTGGTTAGAAAGTCTTTGAAGCGCTGACGGAGATATTTTTTAAACTCGTAATTGAATTCCTTTGGCTTATAGCTAAAAGTCCTGTTTATGGGGTCTTTTTTTCCCATAAGAGGCGTATGCTTGAGCGACATCCAGAGCTGGCGAATACCGGTTTCTCCGTGTTTGTGCTCGATGAACTCGTAGATTGCGTGGCCGAAATCATAACCCGGGTCACGAAGTGAAGGGTATTGGGTAACCAGATTTCCCGAAGAAGTGAGCTGAGGCATTCTATCATTGAAAACAGCGTCTCTGAGTATCATAAGGGAGATGGGAGCCCAACTTTCTGTGTTGTACTCAGCAAAGCCCTCCATCACCCACAGGGGAGGCTGTCTGACATCATAGATAGGCCCGGCCTGGGTTCCGTAGAGAATAAAATATTCAAAAATGTGAGTTAACTCGTGTTCCACCAGGTCCTGGAGTTTGTCAAGGGGAAGGTCTCCGTTAAGGACGATTCGATAAAGTACACTTTCGGCAAAAGCCAGCGCTCCTTCCGGCACCGGGCCCGGATAGATGTTTGTCTGTTCAAAGTCGGTATGGGTGATGTAATAAATAATTGGTATCTTCTTCGGGAGCTGATACTTAAGCTTGTTGCTTATTCTCTGGTAGGCGCTTTCTGACAGCTCTGCAATGTTTTTTAAGTCCTGAGTGTTATGGGTGTAATAATAAATGTTGAAGTGGTCAGTGCTGTAGTGCTGCCAGTTAAATTTTGAATAAAGTACTTTATTTTTACCGTAATAAGGATAGTAGATGAACTGGGAAAAGGCTAAGAGAGAGAGGAGAGGAAAGAGGAAAAGGAAGAGAAAGTATTTCATAAGGGCTCTCATGCTGACTCCTTTTCATTTAGAAATTAAATATCTCTGCTGAACTCTTTCCAGTCCCAAGATATTCCGGAAAAGTTTAACACGTATTTGTTCAGCAAGGTCAAAGAAGGCAAAGTAAGCGGTTTGATTTTTATTCTCGTACCCTCTTGATTCTTTGAAATTTTTTTCGTAGAGAGCCTTTCCTGTAGCGCCATCGATTAGGAAGATGGAGAGCTGGAGAGTGTAGAATTTGCGTTCAGCCAGTCCCTTTTTTTGAGGAGTGAATTCCTCAGAGCGGCGAGAATATTCTTTTAGGATGGCCTTTCTGATTTCCTGTGAATATTCGGCGCTTCCGGTAAAGATAAGGACATTTTCTGAATCCGAAATAAGGTTTTTCCAGAACTCCTGGTCAGAGAAAGTGTCTTTTTTCTTAAGTTGGATTTCTCTGGATTCAATTTTTCCGTTGAAATGCATTCCGAGTTCAGCGGAGAAAAAATCAACAAGTTCCTTGTTAAGATTAAACTCGTTGCTCTCTTTCTTTATTAAAAAATTTGTTATCAGTATTTCGCTGAAATTGTTTATTCTCACTCGAGTTATACCAGGAACTTCAACCTTTATTTTTAGGTAATTGTTTGATTTACAGGCGAAGCAGAGGAAGATCAAGCTCATGACGATGATGATTGCTTTTCTCATTTTCTCCCCTTTTTCTCTTTTTCTTCCTCATCTTTTTTTTCCTTTTTCTGCTCGTAATATTTCTTGAAGTTTTCGTAATTTGATTTTATGTAAGAGTTATTCGGGCTGAGCTTGAGTGCTCTTTCGTACTCTTTTTTCGCTTCTTCCCAGAGGCCTTTTTTCTCGTAAGCTACAGCGAGGTTGTTGTGGGCTGCGGCTGAATCAGGATTGGCTTCGACCACTTTTTTCCAGCGGAAAATGGCTTCTTCCCAGAGGTCACTCTGAGCTGCTTTGATTCCAAAGTGGAGCTGCTGGTCGATTAAATCGCGGGCGCAGGATTGAAAAAGGCTGGAGGCAATAATGAGAGCAAGTAAAGCAAGCAATAAGTTTGGTGTTATTCTCATAGTATTATTATTGATGATAAGGATCCTTTTTGCAATAAGTCAGGCTAAACAAGAAGTATTCTGCAATTTTTATACCAATTTTATCCAGGGGTAGATTTATACTCTTTAAGCCATTTTTGTAGCGAAAAGAGGACAGAGCTAAAAAAAAGTGACATCTGTCTGTTTCAAACTCCCTCCGGCTTTTCAGAGGAAGGGACGTTTGGCTTCAAAGCAAAATCCACAGCAGCTCTTGCGTGAATCTCTGTGGTGTCGAATACTGGAACTTCGGTATGCTTCTGCTTTACCAAAAGAGGAATCTCTGTGCATCCCAGTATGACCCCTTCTGCGCCGCTGTCAACCAGCCTTTTTATGATCTCCACATATTTTCCCCGCGAGCTCTCTTTGAAGATTCCAAGTGCCAGCTCCTTAAAGATGATCTTGTTGACTGTCTCCCGGTCTCTTTCTGCTGGAATTATGGTTTCAATGCCGTGTCTCTCCTTCAGCCTTCGTCTGTAAAATTCCTCCTCCATAGTGAACTTCGTCCCCAGAAGGCCTACTTTTCTAAGTCCCTTTTTCTTTATCTTCTCTGCTGTTGCATCAGCGATGTGCAGGATAGGAATTTTCACGCTTTTTTCTATCTTGTCTGCCATTCGGTGCATGGTGTTTGCCCCGATGACGATGAAATCCGCTCCTGCCTCCTCCAATTTTTGAGATGTCCTGACCATTATTTCCGTAAGTCTCTTATCATCACCCAGCTGCTGGAGCCTCACTATTTCATAGAAATCAACAGAGTAGAGGATCATTCTCGCCGAATGAAAGCCGCCGAGTTTCCTCTTGACGGCCTCATTCATGATCCTGTAGTACTCTAGAGTCGATTCCCAGGTTATGCCTCCTATAAAACCGATGGTTCTCATATTAAATCCTCCCTTGCCGTGTGCATAGACTTATTTTTTAATCCCACGGGCATTCGATCTGTGCGAGAAAGGATTTCAGCCGTTATTCAGTTTTCGGGCTTCAAATTTTAGTCATGGGGGACATTATGTAATACGCCCTGAGGCAGAAAAAGTTTTCAGAACAGCCCCTGCTCGATTTGCATCACAAACGAGAAAGATAAAATTTAATCTGAAGGACCTTTGTTGGCTTTTTTTAAAGATTGTGGTATAAAGATTAACCTTGAAGGAAGGAAGAGATGCCCAAAACATGTGAGATTTGTGGTAAAGGACCCCACTTCGGTCAAAGCCTTAGTCATTCCCACAGAGCCACCAAGAAAAAGTGGAAACCCAACCTGCAGAGAGTCAGAGCCAAGACTGACGGGGGCGTAAAGATGATATGGATTTGCACCCGATGCCTGCGTTCCGGGAAAGTTATTAAAGCTATATAATTTCCCTCCTTTCTTGCAGCAACGATGCTCAAATTCTTCTGGCAGTGAATATTTCTTTTATTCTTGTAATCTTTTTAATTATCTGTTCCAGTTGCTGGATGTCCTTTATTGAAAGTTTGAGTTTAAGCTGGGCTTTTAAATCGCCCGTTGTCTTCACTTCTGCTCTTGAAATATTCCCTCCGAGACCTGCTATGGCTGAGGCTACCTTGGCCAGGACGCCTGGTGAATCCTCGGAAGCAATGAGAAGTTTTGCGGTGAAAATACCTTTAACCGAGGGATCCCAGGCAGCCTCAACTATTCTCTCCCTCTTAAGTAATTCCCTTTTCACTAGGGGGCAGAGTTGAGAATGGATGGTTACTCCTTTTCCAGAAGTCATGTAGCCGATAATTGGCTCTCCTTTGATGGGTGAACAGCATTTAGCAAGGTTCGCCAGCGAATCCTTTTTTACGGTGATACGGATTACTGTTGAAGGCTTTTTAACCGCTTTTTTCACCACCCTGGCCACAAGAGGCTCTTTTTTCTTCCTTAATTTTTCTCCGCTCAGTATCTTTTCCATGAATTCCTTCCTGAGAAGGAGCTTTCCGCTTCCGAGATAAAAGAAAAAGTCTTCCGGGCTAGAAAGCTTAAAATTTGTAAGAGCAGAGATTGTTTCCAGAGTCTTCTTTTTCTTAAGTATATCGGTACGCAGCTCGCCGTGTTTTAGGCTTTTTCTTTCCCATAATTTTTTCCCGAGAGCGATGTTTTTCTTTTTTTCCTGTGCTTTCAGCCATCTTTTGATGTGATGCCTTGAAGAGGAAGAAAAAACTTTGTTCAACCAATCTCGCCTGGGGAATGTTTCCTCAGAGGTGATGATTTCAACGATATCTCCTGTTTTTAAGATTGTTTTCGTTGGGGATATCTTACCGTTTATACGGGCTTTTGCAGCATGGTAACCGATTTCAGTGTGGATTTTAAAGGCAAAATCGAGGGCAGAGCTTCCGAGAGGAAGAGTTATAACTTTCCCCTTTGGTGTGAAGACGTATACATCTTCGGGAATAAGGTCTGTTTTCAGATTCTTCAGAAATTCTCTAGGACTTTTCTGTTCTTGGTAGAGCTCGACCATTTCCCTAAGCCATTGAAGCCTCCTGTCCTCTTTCATGATGTGCTGAGAGTCGGTATCCTTGTACTTCCAGTGGGCAGCAATACCATTTACTGCCAGGTTGTGCATGTCTTTTGTTCTTATCTGAATTTCAAAAGTCTGTTTCTTCTCGGTGATGATTGTTGTGTGAAGAGCCTGGTAAAGGTTCTGCTTGGGCATGGCGATAAAATCTCTGAAGCGGTGGGGAAGATGGGTCCATCTCTGGTGGAGAATTCCAAGGGTTGCGTAGCAATTCCTCACCGTGTCGGTAATTATCCGCAGGGCTTTAAAATCATAGACCTGGTCGAAGTCTACATTTCTTTTTTTCATTTTGTTATAGATACTGTAGGGCCTTTTGATGCGGTAATAGATTTCAGCCGGGATTTGGTTTTCCTTCATTATCTGCTCGAGGGATTTTTTCATTTCTCTCAGCTCTCTTTCCGCTTTTTTCCGCTCCGGCTCAACAAGGGAGATTATTCTGAAATAATCTTCGGGGGATACATATCTAAAAGAGAAGTCTTCTAGCTCGGCTTTTATTCTTCCCATACCCAGTCTGTTGGCAATAGGAGCATAAATTTCGAGTGTTTCCCTAGCAATCTGTTTTTGCTTGTCCTCGCTCAGGAATCTGAGCGTTTTTAGATTATGAATCCTGTCAGCAAGTTTTATAAAAATAATCCTCAGGTCGTCTGTCATGGCCAGGATGATTTTACGAATACTTTCAGCCTGGCGTACTTCAGGGGAGGATTCTTCGATGCGGCTGATTTTGGTAACCCCATCAACGAGGTGCGTTATCTCCGGGCCAAAAGCTTCCTGGATGTCTGGAGCGGTTGTGTCCGTGTCCTCGAGCACATCGTGAAGAAGACCGGCTGCGATTGTGGTCGCATCGAGTTTCATGTCGGCGAGCATGTTCGAGACTTCGAGAGGATGACTCAGGTAAGGCTCTCCTGAACGGCGCACCTGACCACGGTGAGCTCTGGCTGCAAATACATATGCTTTCTGGAGAAGGGTGATGTCATTTTCACTGTAAGAAGATGATATTTTTTCTAGAATGTCGTTAAATCTTATCATGATGTTGACCGTCTACTCGAAGGCTGGCCCGGATTCGCCTCTGATGGAGTCTTTTTCTTTCTCGAGAATCCATTCTACTGCTTCCTTAAGAGTTGGTGCTACGTGTGCAGGTTCGATATTTTTTTCTCTGAGTTCAGACAGGGATTTTTGCCCATACCCAGTGAGGACTAGAAGAGGGGAAGCTCCTATATTCCTCCCGAAGAGTATGTCCTCCACCTTATCTCCCACCATGTAGGAGCTCTTAAGGTCAATCTCCAGCTCAGTTGCTGCTTGGAAAGCCATTCCTGGGCGGGGCTTGCGGCATGTACAATCCTTACCGTAGGCTGGATGTGTGGAGGAGACGTAGTGGGGGCAGTAATAAATACCATCAATGTAGGCATGATGGGAGGCAAAGACTTCTTTCATTTTCTGATGAATGCTCTGTAGGTCGCTTTCTCTGATGAGGCCTCTTCCTACTCCAGACTGATTGGTGATGATGACCACAAGTAAGCCGGCCTTATTTAATTTTTTTATTGCCTCGAAGCTGTAAGGATAGATATCTATCTGGTTGTAATCATTTGGATAGCCCACATCAACGTTTATTGTTCCATCCCTGTCGAGAAAGACAGCTCTTTTCTTCATCTGTTTTTTTCTCTCTCCTGGCTCTCTTGTGGTTGGAAAAGAGTAATGTATAAATTTCCCCCTTGAGGGAAAGGGAATCTTTTCTCTTAATCTTTTTCTGTCTTTTTTTCTTTTTGCGGTTTTTCTCCAACCTTTGATTCTTTCTTTTCTGTTTTCTTGGCGTAATCGGTGACGTACCAGCCTTCTCCTTTGAACTGAAGAGTAGGGGGAGAGATTAGTTTCCTCACTCTCCCACCGCATTTGATGCATCTTTTGGCTGGTTCATCATTCAGCCGCTGGAGAATTTCAAAGATTGCACCGCATCGCTGACATTTGTATTCGTAAATGGGCATTTTTACCTCTGGGATTTTAACCATCCATTATACCAGAAAACGATGCAGGCTTCTATTTCACGCAAAGGGCTAATGGAAGACGATTGCCTCGAAGATAGAAATTTCTGCACCTTTTCTCCATTCATTCTTTGCCAGTCCCGCCTTAAGGCAGCAGGCTTCAAGAAACTGTTTTCTTGTCCAGTGGTTTTCTACCGCAACTTGGGGGAGAAGGAGACCTTTTTTACCTCTCTTGGAGATAATAAGACCATGTTTGCCCACCTTCACCAGCTGGGGGTCAGTGATTTTCTTCGGCGGAGTTAAGACGGATATTTCTATTTCCAGGTTCTCAACTTCCTCAGGAGAAACAGGGGGGGTTCGGGGGTCAGCATAGGCGGCTGAGATAGCGGCACGAATTACAGCCTGATAGAGGGGAAAGATGGGCTCGATTAATCCGATGCATCCTCTGAAAGCGTCGCCTGACCTGAGAGTGACAAAAGCCCCTTTTTTTACCTCGAATCTCGGGTTATTATTATTGTAGTCTAAGATTTTTCTCTTCCTGGCATAGGTGGCAATAGCTGCCCTGGCTAGAGAGAGGAGTTCCTTCTTATCTTCATCGGTAAGGACAAACTCAGGTTTTTTTTCCAGAGAAATGGCAGCCGAGAGATACCCTACAACTCTGGATGGTTTAGCACACACCGAGGAGTCGCCGTACTTAAGAATGGTCACTTTTGGCTTACCTCTTTTCAGGGCGTAAAGAAGAGTTGCCACTACCGGGCCACCGCCGCACATGATGTTCTCATGTTTTTCCACTTTCCTGATGAGCGTCTCGATTTTGAAAGCGCTTATCAGGGAAATTGTGTTCCGGTCAGTGCTGTTTGCTTTTTTCTGAGGGAGATAATGGCTCATGTCAGTGGAGGCGACGATGAGTACTTTCTTATCCTTTATGACTTTATCAAGAGCTGTGGCCAGGGTCCTTATTGTCTTTTCCTCTGGAGTTCCCATAACGACTGGAACTATTTTTGCCTCGGGAAGAACAAGCTGGATAAAGGGCACCTGTATTTCAACCGCATGTTCTTCATGGTGAGCTTGAGGGATAAAGGAAAAGCCCGAGGCTTTAATCAGGTCAGTGGCAAGAGCACTGTCTATTTCAGCAATACCTAGCGGAGTTCTGTAACCACCTTGAGGGTAGATTGAACAGCCATTAAAGTAGAGGGTGTGGCTAGGGGCAATGATGATGACTGTTTTGTAGCCTTTTCCTTTAACGAGCCTGTAACTGTAGGCAGCGACCTGTCCAGAACAGGGGTAACCTGCATGAGGAGAGATAACAGCAATTACGTCACCAGGCAAGGTTATGTCTTCTTTCACGTTTTTAAGATATTTCTCGAGCTGGGCAGAGAGGATTTTTCCGTTGTCTGAATACCATTGTCCGGCTTTAGCTGGATTCCTGATTTTCTGGGCTGGAAAGGCGGAAAGGGAGAGGAGGAAAGTGAGGGAAAAAAGTAGAGTGATTTTTTTCATTAATTTTAAATATAATATTAAAGAGTGAAAATTTCAAACGCCGAAAGAGGGCTTCTCGGATTCCTTGATTATGAGTGCTTTTAGAGAGGGAGGTGCTATTTTGTTCGGTTTTATTGACATTTTTCGTGCTTTATACAAAAATTGTGGGGGAAGGTTGAGAAATGAAAGATTTCTTTAAAACGCTTTTTACCATGTTTATCGTTGCCTCAGCTTTTTTAGTCGGATATTACCTTGGCGAGGAAAAAGTAAGGTCTGAGATTCCAGACTTCCAGGAAGAAAAAGAGAGCTGAGGAGGGAGATAAACTTCCAACTCTTGCTTTAAATTTCCCCCTCTTCAATTTTTTTTAATCGCTTGCCGACCAGTGATTATTAGTGCCTTTATGCTTGCCAAGAAGCGAAGAGGTAGAGAGGTAGTACCTTGTCTTCTTCACAGGATACGGTGCCCCGGAACTGGGGCTGAAGTTGACTATCAGTCGAGCCAGACATATAATGTTAGTAGAAAAAATCTTTTTACTAAAAAGCCTGCAATGTTTAAATAAAGAGGTTTTAAAATGAACTGGGGAATGTACAGCGTTCTGGCCATCATTATTTTTGCTCTTTTCATCATCCTTATGATTCTTAATCCCAATCTCTCCTGTTTTGGAAGGCGGATAACCTCACCTCTTTATCCCCTTTTGAGAAAGAGAAAGCGCAAGATTAAAACCCATGATTATGGCTTTAAGCTGGTTGACCAACCTTCATCAAGAGTAAGAAAGCAGATAAAGCCCTCAGACGCAGGAAAGACAAAAATAAAGAAAACCGATGGCTATGGATTCCACTTAGATTAGCCCGTGATAAAAAAAACATTTGCTTTTTTACTTATCTTTCCTCTTGCTGCTTCCTTCTTGCTTTCCCAGAAGGAAGGAGGAAGGGCTGACTCATACTTTCATTTTCTCCGCGGAAGCCAGCTCTGGGCAGAAGGCTTGTTGGAAGAAGCTGCAGCCGAAATGATGAATGCCTTAAAGGGAAGTGAAGACCCTGCTTTTGTCTATTCTGCCCTCGCCAGTCTTTATTTTGAGATGTGGGAGTGGGATAAAAGCGAGGATGCTGCTCGCAAAGCTCTCTCTCTAGACTTAGAAAACATCTCTGCCCACCGAGTGCTAGGAAGAATATTCATGTCAAGAGCTCTTTCCTTCAGGGCTGATGAACCCATAATGCGTGACTTACTCCAACAGGCAAAGGAGGAATTCCTGAAGATTATCAGCATCTCGGCCGATGACGAAGAAGCTTACAGCTCACTCGGGAAAATAAGTCTTGCTCTCTCTGATCTTAGAGAGGCTGAAAAGTACTTTTCCCGCTTCACTGAGCTCAATCCATTTTCTGAAAAGGGGTTTCTAAACCTGGGAGAGATACAACTTGAACTGAGCAAATTCAGCGATGCTGAGCACAGCCTGGAAAAGGCCTTAAGTCTAAACCCCCGGAGCTTCAATGGCTATATTCTCCTGGGGAGGGTTTATGAACATAAGGAAGATTGGTTCAAGGCAGCAGAACTCTACAGGAGAGCGCTGAGATATTTCCCCCGTGACCCTATCCTTCTTAACAGGCTTGGCTTTTGTCTTTACTTTATTGAAGACTACAGTGGAGCGCTCCAAGCACTGGAGCAAGTTTTAGAGCAAGACCCCTCAAATTATTATGCTCTTCTCACCAGAGCTAAAATATTCCAGAGAACAGGTAAGCTAAAGGAAGCAGAAATCCTCTACCGCCGCCTGCTCAAACAGAAAGCAAAGAGCGTGGAAGTTCATCTTAACCTTGCCATTCTGCTCGAGAACAAAGGCGACAGAGAAGGTGCACTGGCTGAATACATTGAACTTCTCAGAATGGAGAAAAATCCCCCCCTTGAGAGGAGGTACTTCTATCATTTTCGGATAGGTGTTCTTCACGAAAGGCTGAAGAATTTCGACAAGGCCGAAGATTATCTGAGGAAAGCTGTCGAGATAGACCCTGAAAGCGGAGAGGCCCTCAACTATCTTGGCTACATGCTCGTGGAGAGAGGGAATAAACTGAAAGAGGCAATTAATTTCATCAAGAGAGCCCTGGCCGTTGAGCCCGATAACGGAGCCTACCTTGATAGTCTCGGCTGGGCTTATTACAAGATAGGCAATTTTAAAGGAGCAGAAATCTATCTGAGACAAGCAATCCAGAAGCTGAAAGATGACCCGGTTATTAATGACCACCTGGGAGATCTTTACTTCAGGCTGGGAAAAAGAGATAAAGCTCTGAGCTACTGGAAAAAAGCTTTGGTGGCTGGGATTGAAGATGCGGATGCAGTGAAGAAGAAAATTGAGAAGGCTCTTAAAAAATAAGAACCGCTTCGCTTGGCATGGGGTGCTCTGGGCGGGGAGTTCTCTTCTCCTTTTCCTCTTGCACCCATCATGTTTACCTCAAAAAATTAATTTGCCACCTTCGGAAGCTTTAAGGACAATGGAGGGATTTGGTTCTCTCCGGTTTGAAGGGGAAGAAGGTACTAGCAGGTTCAGGTTTTCATTCCTTTTTTCTTTTCCAGATGAAGGCCGGATAGAGTCCTTTGATATGCTGGGAAGGACACTATCTATCATTCTCTTCAGAGGAAGAGAGGCTTATTTAATCCTTCCCTCCCGAAAGGTGTACTGGTCAGGAGAGTCAAAAGAAGTTCTGGCCAGGTTCATCGGTTTTGAGCTCAACCAGCAGGAGGTAATGAGTCTTTTAAGAGGAAAATGGGAGGGAGATAGCGAGACCCTCGGAAGCGTAAAATTAAAGACATGGAATTTTGGAAGAGATGCGAAAGGAAGGATTGTCAGTGGAGAAAAGGACACATTTCGCTTTATGATAGAAGAGTTCTTTCCTGATTCTAATTTTGCCCGCCGGGTTCATTTTTTTCACCAGGGAGGAAATGGTCTGATAAAAATTTTTTCGGTTGAATTCAACAGGCCGCTAAAAGAGAAGGCCTTCTCCCTTTCCTTACTTAAAAATTATGAGCCGAAAACGTGGGCTGAGATAGAGAAAATGTTGAGTGGAAAATGAAAGCAAGGTCCTTCGCTAAAATCAACCTCGGTCTGGAAGTAATCGGGAAACGTAAGGACGGCTATCATGAAATCCGGACTCTCTTTCATACTGTTGATTTTTTCGACACTCTGGATTTTTCCCTTCGGGAAGACGGTCGGATTCTGGTAAATGGAGACGACCTCTCGATTCCCTGGGGAGAGGAGAATCTTATTTTCAGAGCAGCTCTTCTTCTTAAAGAAAAGCACAAAGTTTCCGATGGAGTGGAAGTCAGAGTTAAAAAGAACATTCCTGCGGGAAGGGGACTGGGAGGAGGAAGCAGCAACGCTGCCGTAGCACTTTACGTTCTGGACAAGCTCTGGGACCTTCGACTGGAGAGAGAAGTACTTAAGAAGATTGGTTCTTTGCTAGGGTCTGATGTACCTTTTTTCTTTGAAGGTGGATTCTGCCTTGGAGAAGGACGGGGAGAGAAACTATCTCCCCTCCCTTCCCTTCCTTCTTTTTACTGTCTCCTTGTCTTACCCACTTTTCCTGTCTCCACGGCCTCTGTTTACCGCCAGCTCTCCTTGACTTCAGAGGACAAAGAAAGTAAAATTATCAGGTTTTTAAAAGATAAAAATCTTAGTTCTTTAGAGAATAGTTTAGAAAAGACAGTTTTCCGACTATATCCTCAGCTAAAAGAAATAAAAGACCTTCTTGACAGACTGAGTTCAGAATTATCGCTACTGAGTGGAACTGGGTCAGCAGTTTTTGGCTTGTTTTCCGAAGAGGAGAAAGCGCTGGAAAGCCTGTCAGAGGTGAAAAAACTGCAGCCTGCTCTCCTTGTTAGGAGCCTATCAAAGGAGAGCTACTGGAGTAAGCTCATAGTTGGGGTGTAGCCAAGCGGTAAGGCAGCGGACTTTGGATCCGCCATGCGGAGGTTCGAATCCTCCCACCCCAGCCACATGGTCTTGATTTCTCTCCTCCAGGGAGAGGATGAGGAGGAAGAGTGAAGAAGTTGAATTCAATGAAAGTTTTTTCAGGTTCGTCGAATAGGGAACTGGCCGAAGAGATAGTAAGCTACCTGAAGATTGAGCTGGGAGAATGTATCCTCAGAAGATTCAGTGATGGAGAGATTTATTTCTATATTGACGAGAATGTACGGAGTGCGGATGTTTTTGTTATCCAGACAGGCTCTTTTGATGCAAATTTTCACATGATGGAGCTTTTTCTGATGATAGACGCTTTCAAACGGGCCTCTGCCGAGAGAATAACTGCTGTCATTCCCTACTATTGTTATGCTCGCCAGGACTGGAAGGATCGCCCGCGTGTCCCCATCTCAGCCCGGCTTGTGGCAGATTTGCTCGAAGCTTCGGGCGCAAGCCGTGTTCTCACCATGGACCTCCATTCACCCCAGATACAGGGTTTCTTCTCCATCCCTGTGGATAACTTAAGAGCTGCGCCTGTGCTTGCCCGATATATCGAAAAGCTAGAGCTGGAGAAGATGGCCATTGTCTCTCCTGATGCGGGCGGGGTTGGCCGGGCAAGGGCCTTTGCCAAGAGGATGGGAGCCTCCCTGGCCATCATAGACAAGCGGCGGCCAGCTCCAAACGAGGCGCAGGTACTCCATGTCATCGGTGCCGTCAGGGGAAGGGATGTTGTGATCCTGGATGACATGGTTGATACAGGAGGAACCCTTATCCAGAGTGTGGGAGCCCTGAAAAGAGAAGGTGCGAGGAGGGTTTACGCTGCTTGTACCCATCCAGTTCTCTCCGGTCAGGCAGTGGATAAAATCGAGAACTCAGAGCTAGAACAACTTATTGTCACCAATACAATTTCTCTCTCTGAGGAGAAGAAAAAAAGCGATAAGATGGTGGTTCTCTCTGTAGCGGAGCTCTTTGGAGAGGCCATCAGACGGATAAATGAGGGAAGCTCTGTGAGTTCTCTTTTTGTTTGAGGAGGAAGATAGATGAGAGTTAAAATTAAAGGCAAGAAGAGAGAAATTTTTGGCAAGAATGCGTGTCATCGCCTGAGGAATGAAGGCAAGGTCCCTGCCATCCTCTACGGCCATGAAACGAGCAGTGTTCCTCTCATAGTCGAGAAGAAGGATATCATCAGGATTCTCAAGTCAGAGAGTGGAGAGAACACAATTTTCAGCTTAAGCTGGGATGGAGAAAATAGGGACGTGATGATTAAGGAAATTCAAATCAGTCCTAATACAGACGAAATTCTCCATGTTGATCTAATCCAGATTCTGGAACATAAGACAATTCGTGTCTTTGTCCCTGTAGTTCCGGTCGGTGAAGCTGTGGGAGTGAAATCAGAGGGAGGATTTGTAGAACTCATCACCAGAGAGCTAGAGATTGAGTGTCTGCCAAAAAATATTCCTGAGCAGATAGAAGCAGATATTAGCCGCCTCCATGTCCATCAATCCCTAAAAGTAGGAGACCTCACACCTCTTGAGGGTGTTGAAATCTTAGCCGACAAGGAGACGGTCATTGCCCTCATTGATGTACCACACAAAGAGGAGGTTTTTGAAGAGGAGAAGGAAGAGGAAGTTATCGGAGAGGAAGAGGAACCCGAAGTAATCCGAAAGGAGAAAGAAGCTGAG
Source organism: Candidatus Aminicenantales bacterium (assembly GCA_046760305.1). Taxonomy (GTDB): domain Bacteria; phylum Acidobacteriota; class Aminicenantia; order Aminicenantales; family Aminicenantaceae; genus JBHIDX01. The sequence goes on along the minus strand of JBHIDX010000010.1, from coordinate 16,310 downwards.
GAAGCCGAAGAGGAGAAAGAGAAGAAGGAGGCTGGGGAGGAAAAGTAGTTGTGGGTTGTGGTCGGGCTGGGGAATCCCGGACTGAGATATAAAGACACGCGCCACAATGCTGGTGCCAGTTTCATCCGCAGACTCTCTAAGGAGTGGGATTTAAGGCTCAAGAGAAGAAGCAGTTATTTCAAGAGCGGAGAGCAAAGAAGAGGGGATAAGAGTATCGTCCTTGCTATCCCTCTTACCTACATGAACAGAAGTGGCTATGCGGTGAGGGAAATTCTTGAAAGATACGGTCTCCCACCTGAAAGACTTGTCGTTGTTTACGATGACCTGGATATTCCTCTTGGTACGATAAGGATTAGGAAGGAGGGAGGCGCAGGCACACATAAGGGTATGCATTCAGTCATCCAGGAGTTAGAAACAGAGGAGTTTCCGAGACTTCGTCTCGGTATCGGCCCCCTTCCGGCAGGAGAAGATGCTACTCAGTTTGTTCTCTCCTCATTCGAGAAGGAAGAAAGGCCCCTTTTCCATAAAAGCCTGGAGAAAGCAAAAGAAGCGTTAGAGATGATTTTTGCCGGCGAGATTGACAAGGCAATGAACATGTACAATACTAGAGGAGAGTCTTTAGGAGATTAAAAGAGCAAAATCGGTGTGATTGAAGTATCTCCTTTTTCCTTCCAGAAGAGAAGGAGATGTTAATCCATAAGGAGGTTTTAATGAGATTATACGAGACAGGATTTGTAATTTCCCCCAAAATATCGGATGAAGAGCGGGATAACTTCATCCAACAAATGGCAGATGTTGTGGCAAAAAAAGGGGGGAAGATGCTCAATGAGAACAGGTGGGGAAGACGGAAGCTCGCCTACCCCATCCGGAAATTTGAAGAAGGGTTTTACGTTTTCTTCCTTTACGAATCAGAGCCTGATGTGCCTTCTGAGCTTGAGCGGCTTTTCAAGCAGACAGATGGAGTACTCCGCTATCTAACAGTAAAAAAGGATGAGAAGGAACACGGGAAGGAAAAGAAGCCCGGAATTCAAGAAGAGGTGGAGAAGGGATCGGCAGAGGAAGCGTCCAGTAAAGCAGAGGTAAAAGAGGAGGTTGTTGAGCCATTGCCATCCGAAACAGTGGAAGAAGAGTTCGCAGGAGAGGAAAAATCCTCTGAAGATGAAGAGAAGAAGGAGGAGTAAATGGCCAGAGAAGAGAAGAAGGATAAGGCACATGTTCGGCGCTATTTTATCCCCAGGAAGAAATATTGCCGGTTCTGCCAGGCAAATGTGAGAGAGATAGACTACAAGAATGTTGATATTCTAAAAAAGTATGTTCCTGAAAGGGGAAAAATTTCGCCCCGACGGATAACCGGCACCTGCTCTTTCCACCAGCGGAAGTTGGCCGCGGCAGTCAAAAGAGCGAGAATCATGGCTCTTCTTCCTTTTGTTGAAGACTGAAATTATTGATGGTGAGAAAATGAAAGTCATACTCAAAGAGGATGTCGAAAACCTGGGAAGAAAAGGGGATATTGTCGAGGTGGCTGCAGGCTACGGACGGAATTATCTTGTCCCCAGGAAACTGGCTCTTGAAGTCACCTCCTCAAACCTGAAAATGATTGAGATTGAACAGCAGGCTCTCAAGAAAAGAATCGAACAGGAGCGGCTTTCTTACCAAGAGCTTATAAGCAAACTTAATGAAGTAAGGCTGCGGTTCGAGAGGAAAGCCGGTGAGAAGGATGTGATTTTTGGCTCAGTCAGTGCGTCTGATATAAAGGAGGCTCTGGAGGAGCATGGATTTGAGATTGACAAGAAAAAAATACTCTTAGGTGAGCCGATAAAGCGCCTGGGGAATTTTACCATTCCCATCAAGGTTTACCATGACGACCAGGCGGAGATAAGGATTGAGGTGGCAAAAGAGGGAGAGGAGGAGAAGAGAGAGGAGCATTCCGGGAGCAAAAAGGAGAAAAAGGAAGAGGGAGGAGAGAAGAAGGGAGAATAAAGAGAGTGGAATTCGATTTAATGTTCCTGAAAAAGACCCCTCCCCATAGCATTGAGGCAGAAAAGAATGTGCTGGGGGGCATTCTGGTTAACAACAAGAATCTCAATGTTGTCATGTCCATCGTCAGCCCAGAGGATTTCTACAAGGAGAGCAACAGGAAGATAATAGAGTGCATAAATTCACTTGTTGATAAAGGAAAACCAGTAGATCTCCTCACCTTGAGTGAAGAGCTAAAGAGACTGGGCCAACTCGATGAGGTGGGGGGTATTTCCTACCTCTCTTCGCTCATGGATGGGGTGCCAAGGAGTTTGAATGTCGAACAGCATGCTCAGATAATAAAGGAAAAGTCGCTGCTGAGGCGTCTTATCCTCTCTTCTGCCCGGATTATTTCGGCAAGCTATGAGCAGAAAGAAGATGCTGACCAGCTTCTGAATGAAGCCCAGAGCTCGATTATCGAAGTTGCCGAACAGAGGATAAAACCTGGTTTTATTCCCCTTAAGGAGCTAACCCCTCCTACCCTGGAGATGATAAAAGGCCTCTCCCAGCGGAAAGAAGCAGTGACAGGCATTCCCACTGGATTCAGGGATCTGGATGACCTCACTTCAGGCTTTCATCCTTCTGAATTTGTTGTTCTGGCTGCCCGGCCATCCATGGGGAAAACAGCCCTCAGCCTCAACATCTCCCAGTATGTGGGGACAAGAACTGATTATGCAGTCGGCTTTTTTACCCTAGAAATGGCCAAGGAGCAGATTGCCATCAGGCTCCTCTGCAGTGAGGCGAAGCTGGACATAAAAAAAGTGAGGACTGGTTTCATAAGTGAAAGAGACTTTGAGAAACTGAAGCTTGGAGCAGAGACGCTTACTTCGGCCAGGATTTTTGTCGACGAGACTCCTGCGCTTACTGTTATGGAGATGAAGGCAAAGGCGAGGAGGCTCAAACTTGAGCAGAATCTCGACATTGTTTTTGTCGACTATATCCAGCTCATGAGAGCAGGAGCAAGGTTTGAGAACAGGACTCAAGAGATGTCTTATATTTCTCGTTCTCTGAAGGAATTATCAAAAGAGCTTCAGATACCGGTGGTAGGCATTTCTCAGTTGAGCCGTGCCCCCGAGAAGGGCCGGAGAGAGCCTAGGCCACAGCTTTCAGACCTGAGGGAGTCAGGTGCCATAGAACAGGACGCAGATGTGGTTATTTTTATCTACAGGCCCGAGCTTTACCGTCCACAGGATGAGAAGGTGAGGGGAATTGCCGAGATTAATGTGGCCAAGCAGCGGAACGGCCCAGTGGGGGCTGTAAGCCTGGCTTTTATCAAGGAATATGCCAGGTTTGCTGACTTGGAATTCAGGTATGCAGAATCCTAGGGGAAAGATTATCCAGGCAGGTTTCCTATTTCTACGTTCTTTGATGTTCGGAAAAAAGGAGAGTAAGTGCCTGAGGAAAAGAAATGACAGCTAAGTCGGTCTTTATCTGCCAGAATTGCGGCTATCATTCACCGAAGTGGGTGGGAAGATGTTCGAGTTGTGGGCAGTGGAACACCATGATTGAAGAAATTGAGGAGGAAGTAAAGGGAGAATATTCTTTTCCCCCCTCAGAACCGGTTCTCTACGACAGCATCCAGGAGGCAGAAACACAGCGCATAGCAAGCCGGACGAGAGAATTTGACCGGGTTCTTGGTGGAGGTATTGTCCTCGGTTCACTAGTGCTTATAGGAGGAGAGCCAGGGGTAGGTAAGTCAACGCTCCTCCTTCAGGTCACTCGTGAGATTTCTTCCCTTGGTAAAAAGATTCTTTATGTCTCAGGAGAGGAGTCCCTCGAGCAGATAAAGATTAGGGGAGACAGGCTGGGGCTTAAAGGCGAGAAGATATATTTGCTGGCCGAGACAAACATGGAGAGAATAATTACCCAGGCAGATAAGCTCTCTCCAGACGTTCTTGTAATTGATTCTGTCCAAACTGTTTTTTCTTCAAAGCTTTCATCATCTCCGGGGACAATAAGTCAGGTGCGCGAGGTGGCAAATCAAGTCTTCCGCTTTGCCAAAAAAAACCAAGTGGCCAGCTTCCTCGTGGGACATATTACTAAGGAAGGTTCTCTTGCTGGGCCAAAGTCCCTTGAACATATGGTTGATGTAGTTCTCTACTTTGAAGGGGAAAGAGACCACACTCACCGTGTTCTCAGAGCGTTCAAAAACAGGTTTGGCCCTGTCTCGGAAATCGCCATCTTCGAGATGTCAGGCAGAGGACTTAAACCTGTTGCAAATCCATCTGCTTTTTTCCTCAAAGAAAGGCCTGCAGGCGAGGCAGGAAGTGTGGTTGTGTGCACCATCAAGGGTTCGAGGCCTCTTCTGGCAGAAATACAGGCATTGGTTTCCCCCACTCTCTTTACCGGAAATCCCAGGAGGATGACCGTCGGACTCGACCATTTCAGGACAGCCATGCTCATGGCTATCGTGGAGAGGAAACTTGGTTACAGTTTTGCCGGAGAAGATATTTATTTTAACGTGGCCGGGGGGCTGGCTGTCGATGAACCTGCCGTTGACCTAGGGGTGGTGGTAGCAGCTCTCTCTTGCCTTAAAAACAAAGCAGTTTCTTCTGACCTCTCCTTGTTTGGTGAAGTCGGACTGAGCGGAGAGGTGCGTTCAGTAAGTCAGGCAGCGGCCAGGATAAAGGAAGCCAGCTCGCTTGGATTCAAAACGGTTATTATGCCTCAAGGAAACATAGCCTCTCTAGACAAGAAAGAAAGGGAGAGGGTGGAATGTGTTGGGGTTGAGAATCTCAAACAAGCATTGAATTATATTTTTTAATGAGTTTAATATATTTATTCATGCCAAGGCAAAATAGAGGAATTAATGATGAGTATTTTTATTTTTCGCACTTTTATCGTTGCTCTGATAACTCTGGCCGGGTATTTCTTTCCGCCCTTTAAACTTCCCCGGTATGTGGGAGCAGCCATAGCTTTTGGGCTGAGTGTGATTATCATTTTCCTCGAGACGAGAATAAGGAAAACTCAGTTCAAAATCATCTGGAGTTCCACGGTAGGTACCTTTATGGGAGTTGGCCTGGGGTGGATACTGGGCTCTATTTACCAGAGTGTAACAGAGGATAGCCATACTTCTTTTTTTATCCGCATATTTTTTCTAGTCATCATGCCTTACATCGGTTTTCTGGTTGGAACCAGAAAATCAGATTGGTTTGACCCAGGTTATTATTTTCGTTTTTTCAAAGAAAAAAGCATTGGACGTGCCTACAAAATTCTCGACACAAGCGTCATTATCGACGGCCGGATCACAGACATTTGTGATACTGGATTTATTGAAGGGGCACTCGTCATCCCTCAGTTTGTTCTCAAAGAACTTCAGCTCATTGCTGATTCCTCGGACCAGTTGAAAAGGCAACGGGGAAGGAGAGGGCTTGACGTTCTCGACCACCTTCAGAAATCCTCTCAGGTCTCGGTTATCATCTCAGAGACAGATTTTCCTGACCTGAGGGATGTTGATTCAAAAATAATCGAGCTTGCCAAGCAGATGGATGCAAAAATAATCACCAACGATTTTAACCTGAACAAAATAGCCCAGCTACAGGGAATTCCTGTTCTCAACATCAATGAGCTTGCCAACGCCCTCAAACCTGTTGTCTTGCCAGGGGAGATGATGCGCGTCTTTATCCTCAAGGAAGGAAAAGAGAAGGATCAGGGAGTAGCATATCTTGATGATGGAACCATGGTTGTTGTCGACAATTCAAGGCGGATGATCGGACAGAATATCGATATTACCGTTACCTCTGTGCTTCAGACCACAGTGGGCAAGATGATTTTTGGCCGCTACAACCAGGAAGAGAAGTGAAGAGGACCTCTGTTATCATCGTTGCTGCTGGAGAGGGAAAGCGGTTTGGCTCACTCAAGCAGTTTTCTCTTCTGAAGGGGAAGCCTGTCCTGGACTGGACGCTTGATAAGTTCGAACACCACGAGAGGATTGAGGAAATAGTCCTTGTCCTCAAGAATGCAGAACAGAAAAAGAGACAGTACCTGAAATACACCAAGATTTCAGGAATTGTGGAGGGAGGAGAGAAGAGGCAGGACTCGGTGATGAATGGATTTGATGTTGTTTCACTGGGCAAAGCAGAGATTGTCCTCGTTCATGATGCGGTGAGGCCGCTGGTGACTAAGGATATCATAAGTGGAGTGATTGAAGTTGCCTCAGAAAAAGGGGCTGCCATCCCTGTCCTGCCCGTTGATGATACGGTCAAGCAGGTCAGCGAGGGGAAAGTAATGAGAACAATAATGAGGCGGAACCTCTTTAGAGTCCAGACTCCCCAGGGCTTTTCCTACACGCTCCTCCGGAAAGCCTTGAAGAAAGCGAAAGAAGCTGGATTCTACGGAACGGATGAGGCTTCGCTCGTGGAAAGGATTGGAGGGAAAGTGTACACAGTTGAGGGAAGCCGCTGGAACTTGAAAATAACAACTCTAGAGGACCTGGAGGTAGCGGAGGCTCTAATTGAGGGTTAAAGCAGGGCTTGGCTACGATATCCACAGGTTTAGCAGTGGAAGGAAGCTTTACCTGGGAGGAATTGAAATTTCCCATTCCCAGGGGCTTCTCGGACATTCTGACGGAGATTGTCTTCTTCATGCTCTCATCGACGCGCTTTTAGGGGCGCTGGGAGAGGGCGATATCGGCCAGCTTTTTCCTGACACTGACCCTGGGTACAAAAACATAAGAAGCACAGAGTTGTTGAAAAGAGTGATGGCCAGAGTCAGAGCCAGGAGGATGGAAATAATAAATGTTGATACTGTGATCATCGCTGAAGAGCCAAAACTGGCTCCTTACGTAGAAAGAATGAAAGAGGTTCTCTCTTCTCTGCTTGGCATTGAAAAAGAGCAGCTAGAGATTAAGGCCAAGACAAACGAAGGTCTTGGTCCTGTGGGGAGGAAAGAAGCTGTGGCCTGCTGGGCTGTCTGCCTCCTGAGAGAAAAGTCTCCAGGCCATTCTGGTTAAAAAAATATTTTTTATTTGTTAACAGCTCACTGAGGAAATGATGCGGGAATGATCTACAATAATCAATTCAGGTGTAACCATCCACTGTAAAGACCAATCTCCTGCATTATCTCTGTTTAAACAGACAATTCCTGCATTCCTGAAGGAGATAACTTCTCTCTCTGCATCTCCACAGAGCAAGAGCGAAGCGAGTTTACTCAGATGAGGAAGGTGTCCGACGATCACAATATTTTTGTTAATGTCCTGTAATCTTTTTCCCCAAACTCCAGGATCATCAAGTGGTAGAAGCCCGTCAGTCTCTGAAATTCTCCTTTCAGGCTGGATCTTCGCAGTTAAAATCTCTGCAGTCTGTTTTGTCCTCAACTTGCTGCTGTGGAAGACTTCTTCAACTTCTATTTTCAGACTGGCGACATATGAAGCCATCTTGCTGATTTCCACAACTCCTTCATCAGAGAGAGCACGTTCAGGATCCTCCTCCTTGCTCTTTGCTCTCGCGTGTTGCACCAAATAAAGAATCATGAGACTTGCCTCCGAGCCTGATTTTAAAAAAGCTTGCTCCTCTGTCATTAATTCTCCCACAGAGATAATATCACAAAAAACCTAAGGTCAAAAATGAAAATCCTCGGCCATCTCAAGACGTTCTCCAATCGGAGGATGAGAGTAGAAGAGCAACTTCACCCACCATTCCGGATAAGCGTTTGAGAGATTCCGGTTGGCAAGTCCTGCGAGGGCAGTCATGAATGCTTTCCTATCTTTAATCATTTCCAATGAAGTCTGGTCAGCCTGTCGCTCGAAATACCGGGAGATGGCATTACCAAGAGGACCGAAGAGAAATGTTGATATAGCTCCTAGGAGAATTACAAAGAGAGGCAAGAGGGTGAGATTCCACCGTGTTGAGGAGAGAAACTGAGGAAAAAGAGCCCTCATTATTAGATTCAACAGGTAAAAAACTATTATTTGCTGGATTGTTCCGATGCAGACATTTTTCAAGATATGACGGTATTTGTGGTGGCCGACCTCATGGGCGATAATCGATTCAATCTCAGGAATGGTCATGTTTTCCATCAAGTTGTCCGCCAGAACCACCCTCCTTGTTCTGCTCAGTCCGGTCATAAAAGCATTTTCCTTCTTGGTCTGGCGGCTCATATCCATCTTGAAAAAGCCGCTGCTCTTTAATCCACCCTTGGAGAGGATCATTCTCAGCGAATCCACTAACTTCTCATTTTTGATAGGTGTGTATTTGTTAAAAATTGGAAGGATTACCACTGGAAATATGGTGGCGAATATAACGCTCACCAGTGCTGCAGCCAACCCGGCAATGAGCCACCAGTATCCAGGGGAAAATGACATGACCCCTAACAACAGACTAAGGACAACCAAAAAAAGTACAAGCCCTACAAGAAAACTCTTCACCTGCTCCCATGACCAGCTCTTTAGGGTATGATTGGAAAAATTCCACTTATGCTCGTGTATGTATCTGCTGTAGAAGCTCAGGGGTAAAGTAAGCACAACCATTATTAGCTGAAAAGAGACAGCATAAACTAGGAAGGGCAAGATGATAGATTTCCCAGGAAAAAGATGAGCAAGCCACTCACTCAGTCCGCTGAAATAAAATGCCAACAGAATTATGAGTAACAGGAGGTTATTTGCGAGTCCGAGTAACCGCTTTTCCTTCTCATAGCGCTTGGCTTTTTGCTGTTTTTCTCTATCAAGGAGAGGATGAATATTTTTCATCTTTCCACTTCTCATTATAAATCATTATTATGATAAAGAAGGTACATTTCGTCCGGCAACTTAAGCATCGTATTTTCCGCGATAGAGGAAAGAGTGATAAATCTCCCTCTTATCAAAACCTTAATCACAGAATTTGCTTCTGGCAACCAGATCTCAGGCATGTCTTTTTCAAAACAACAGATATAGGACTGAAAAACAGCAGTTATTGGGTGGAAATTGATGAACCAGAACTCCTTTACCACGATTCTGTGATAGACGTGCAGATAGAAGACCAGATGGTTAAAGTGATAACAGAAAATATTGCCCGTTTCACTCTTCATTTAACGCAGGAGTTGATGCGCCCAGGGAAAATTGCGCTGAATGTGAACGGACAAGAACTGAAGTCAAAATTTTCTGGACAGGAATCCTTCACTGTTTCAAAAAAGGGCAAACGGTATAAAATACAGAAGAAATTCAGGATAAAAAAGATGAGAAAGTCTCCTGGATTTTTTGGTCCTTTAAAATCGGTTAAAAGTGTGCGAAGCATCTTTCGAGAGTGAAAGCCATCGCCATCCGGTGCTCGTTTACTGCCTCTATCACCTCGTAATCCCTGATCGAACCCCCGGGCTGGATGACTGCAGTTATCCCATGACGGGCACAGATATCGATTGAGTCCCTAAAGGGGAAGAAAGCATCAGAAGAAACCACAGCACCCTCAAGTGGGTTCTTTAAAAGCTTTTTCCTTGCTGCTCCAATCTCAATCGGGTCGTAATCTACACCGTCGATATCCATTGCTTTCTGGTAGGCTTTGATGATGCCCTGCTCGACAGCACCCACTCTTTCCTGCTGACCGGAACTTATAGCCACTGTTACCCCGTTTCTGACAAAGACAATGCCGTTGCTCCTTACCCCGATGTTTACATACCAGGCAGTCAGCATATCATCAAGCTCTTCTGGAGTTGGGTCCCTCTGGACGACATACACGGTCTCCTTTCCACTTGAGCTGTCTTTTTTTCTCACCAGAGGATCGCAGACCAGGTCTTCAGCACTCCTGATGCTGGTGAGAAAAGGCTTCTGGACAATGACCTTGCCTGTGGGCAGAGCCTTAAGGTCATAGAGGTCGCGAACATCGTCTCCATTATATTTGGGGATCCTATCCAGGTTGGAGAAGCGTAAAGCCCGGAGGTCTTTTTTTCTCTCCAGGATTGCCAGCGAGCCTTCATCGAACTCAGGAGCTGCCACTGCCTCGACATAAGTTTCCATCACAGCCTCTGCGGTTACCTTATCAAGAGGGCTGTTTAGGACGACCACAGAGCCAAAAGCACTGCGCCTGTCAGCATCCCGAGCCTTGAGGTAGATATCATCCAGACTGTTTCCTTTAAATTGTGTGGCAAAGCCGGATGGAATCAGATGTTTCATCACAGCTACAGACGGTGCTTTGAAGAACTTCAGAATCTCTAGAGCTCGGGTAACATCCATCACGTTTGTCGCTGAAAGGCCGCCTTTTCCAGATTTAACCAGAAAAAGCCCGACGAATTCTGCCACGCTCGTTCCGCTGAACCTGTAAAGTGCAGCAGGCTGAGATGGGTTCTCTCCGTATCTCAGGCCTTTTTCTTTTTTAAAAGTAAGAGTGAGCTCTTCAGGAAATTCCTCCTCAATCGGAGTCCTGTATGTCCTCTTCAGTGTGGTAACATCTGTTCCTCTTGCCATTTTGATAACTTATAACACAGGAGAAAAATGAGGTCAAAAAGAATGTCTTTTTTTCCTCTTGCACACACAGGAGAAATTTGACATACTGCATGAACGGGGAGAGTAATTCAGGGAAGATTTAAAATGAATAAAGTGAGAGTGCGTTTTGCTCCGAGTCCAACTGGTTATCTTCATGTGGGTAATGCCCGGACAGCTCTTTTCAACTGGCTTTTTGCCAAAAAAAACAAAGGTGCTTTTGTTCTTCGAATTGAAGATACTGATGTTGAGCGTTCAAAAGAAGAGTACGAGAAGAGACTTGTTAAAGACCTCAGGTGGTTAGGGCTTGATTGGGATGAGGGACCTGATGTGGGAGGTAGATATGGCCCTTACCGTCAGTCCCAGCGCCTCAGTATTTACCGAAAGTTCACCCGCCAGCTTCTTAAGGAGGGCAGGGCCTACCACTGTTTTTGTTCTCCCGAAGAGCTCAGAGCTGAGAGGGAGAAGGCACTTGCTTCTGAGAAGATGCCCATCTACAGTGGAAAATGCCGCTTTCTTTCTCCTGATGAGGTCAGGGCACGGATAAAAGCTGGGAAAAAAGCGGTGGTCCGGCTCAGGACAGACGAGAAGGGGTTGCTGAGCTACCAGGACATGATAAGAGGTCAGCTCAGCTTTGACCTTGCTCTCTTAGGAGATTTTATTCTTGTCCGTTCAAATGGCCTTCCCGCTTATAACTATGCGGTTGTGATTGATGACCACCTGATGGGAATAACTCACGTGATAAGAGGCGAGGACCACATCTCGAACACGCCGCGACAGATTCTCGTCTACAAAGCCTTCTCCTGGGAACTTCCTGTTTTTGCTCATCTTCCGATGGTAATGGGTAAGGATAATTCCAGGTTGAGCAAGCGTCATGGTGCAACAGCTGTAGACCAGTTTGAAAAGGAAGGTTACCTCTCCTCAGCTCTTTTTAATTACCTGGCCCTTCTAGGCTGGGCTCCCCAGGATGGAAATGAGGTTCTCTCCAGGGAAGAGTTAATCCAGTTATTCAACCTGGAAAAAGTAAGCCGTTCCTCTGCTATCTTTGATTACGAGAAGCTAAAGTGGCTTAATCGCCAGCATATTGAGCGTCTTGCCGCTCGTGAGCTTGCAGTAAAAGCCTATCCTTTTTTGAGAGATGCGGGTCTTCTTCCCTCTAAGATGACAGATGCGCACTGGCGCTGGCTTGAGATGGCGGTTGAGAGTCTTGCCGAGAGAGTTGACCTCCTCTCTGAGCTTCCCCGGGAGTTCTCATTCCTTTTTGACTTTTCTCTCCAGAGTTTGAGTGAGGAGGAAAAGGCTGTCCTTAAATCAAAGTCTGGAGCAAGAATTGTCAGGCTTTTCGGGGAGAAAATCTCTAGGGTAATGACATTTAATTACGAAATATTTGCCTCTCTGACAAAGGAGATTCAACAGGAGACCGGAGTCAGGGGGAAAGAACTCTTTCATCCTTTGAGGATCGCTCTTACGGCCAGAACTTCCGGGCTGGAGCTGGCGAGGTTCATCCCCCTTGTCGAGGAAGGCTCTTTGCTCTCGCTCCCGCGTCAGATGAAGAATTGTTCGCAGAGAATAAAGGAAGTCCTGAGTTTTCTCCCGGAAAAACCTTCCTGAAGTAAAAACACTACATGCTATGGAGAAGATAAGACGTCTTAATCCTCTCCTTGAGGTGCTTGTCACCTCTCCCCGGAGGGTGAATAAAATTTTTATCCAGCGGGAGAGGTACCAGAAAAAAATATCTGAAATAATTCATCTTGCTCGAGCTCAGGAGATTCCCTGTTCATTTGTGCCTAAAAAGAAGCTCGACGAGATGGCGCCCGGCCATCAAGGTGTGGTGGCAGAGCTTACCGCCCGGGAATTTTCTTCGCTCGAAGAGATATTAGAGGCGGCGCCCCTTCCTTTTCTTGTTCTTCTTGACGGAGTGGAGGACCCACAGAATCTCGGGGCTATTATTAGGACTGCTGCAGGAGCCGGTGTTGACGGCGTGATTATTCCAGAAAGGCGTTCTGCTCCTCTTAGCGAAGCAGTCTCCAGAGTTTCTGCCGGAGCAGTTGAGCACTGCAGGATTGCTCGGGTCAGGAACCTTGCAAGAGTAATGGAGGAGCTGAGAAGGAAGGGTGTGTGGCTTGTCGGAACTGAAGGCGGTACAGATAACATGTGGTATGAGTTCGATTATACTCTTCCTCTCGCTCTGGTCTTCGGTTCTGAGGGTAAAGGCCTCAGGCCACTAATAAGAAAAAAGTGCGACAAGCTTCTCTCTCTTCCTCTTAAAAGAGGGGTTTCCTCGCTCAATGTTGCCTCAGCTGCATCGATATTTATTTTTGAAGTCTTGAAGCAGAGAAAAGTGCCAAAAAAATGAATAAAATACTCCTTCCGGAAGTATTATTAAGCTGGAAGAGAAGAGCGAGATGTATGAGGAAGTTTTACCCAGGGATACAGGTTTTTGCCGAGAAGCACTCATGAAGATGAAAAAAAACAATTGTACCGGTGATGCAGAGATTATTCTTAAAGTAAAAGCAGGAAACAGAGAGGCATACCAAGAGATAGTCAATCTATACATGAAGAGAGCATATTACATTGCGCTCAGCTTCGTTCACAACAGCCAGGATGCACTCGACCTCTCGCAGGAAGCTTTTGTCAGGGCATTCAGGGGGATAAAGAAGTTCGACCCTCAAAGGCCGTTTTTTCCTTGGTTTTACAGGATGCTCAGGAACCTGTGCCTTGACCATTTAAAAAGGTCGGGCGCGAGAAAAGAGGTTCCGCTCGATGGCGTAAAGATTATGGATACAGAGGAAGAAGACAGGGAGATGAAGGAGGTACTCTGGAAGGGTATTGACAGCTTGCCATTAGAACAGAAGGAAGTCATTATTCTTCGCTATTTTCAGCAGTTCTCTTACAGAGAAATCGCAGAATTCATGGATAAACCTGTGGGCACGGTGATGTCATCTCTTTATTACGCGAAGAAAAGATTGAAAAGGATACTCTGGAGATATCTGGATAAGAGATAGGAGATTGAGAGGAAGCTATTCAATGGACCACGAGAAAATGAAAGAGTTAATCTCCCTTTATTTTGAGGGGGAACTGAGCGAAAGAGAGAGGGAGCTTGCCGAGAAGCACCTGAGAGACTGCTCTCAGTGTGCTGCAGAATTTGAAAAGATGAATAAACTGGAGGAGGTAATGATGAAGGTAAAGTTAAAGGGACCACCCGAGGAAGTATGGAAGACTTACTGGACCTCAGTTTATAATCGGCTGGAGCGTAGAGTTGGCTGGATTCTGCTCTCGATCGGGGCCATGATTCTTCTCTTTTTCGGCGGATATAAAATGGTGGAGGGTATTGTGAAGGATGCCAGCACTCCTCTTTTCTTGAAAGTAGGGATTCTGGTATTCTTAGGAGGAATTGTGGTTTTACTCGTCTCCGTCTTAAGGGAGCAATTGTTTGTTCGTAAACGAGAGAGATACAAGGAGGTTGAAAAATGATAGTCGTTTCCACAGACCATGTACCGGGCAAAACTATAAGAAAAACGCTGGGTCTGGTAAAGGGCAATACGATCCGCGCCCGCCACCTCGGTCGTGACATTATGGCTGCTCTGAGGAATTTGGTTGGAGGAGAGATCAGGGATTATACCAAGATGATGGCTGAGTCCAGAGAGCAGGCTCTTGACCGGATGATTGAGGAGGCAGCACAGCTGGGAGCAAACGCTGTGATAAATGTCAGGTTTACGACATCAATGATCATGCAGAATGCGTCCGAAATTCTGGCATACGGAACAGCCGTGATTGTTGAGTAGCTGGTTCGTCCTTGCATTTTTCATTGTTCTTTCATATCCTTTATGTTTCATAAACTTCACCCTCATCAAAGTATTCTCTAAGAACTAAAGAGATATGATCTAAAGAGATCGAAGGGAGCAGTTATGTTCTATCTGATTGACAGCATAAAAAAATTAGTGTTCAGTTTGTTAATCACCCTTTTTCTCCTTCCTTCATTATCCGGCATTCTCTTGGCACAGGGTCAGATAAAGACACGTCCTTATTTGGGGACTGTAGAGAAAATTCTAAAAAAAGGATTGAAGGAGGAAGGGGCCTATGCCATATTGGAAAAATTAACCAGTATCGGGCCTCGACTCCCAGGCTCACCTCAAGCTGCTGCTGCGGTAAAATTCATGCGCCAGAAGATGCAGGATATAGGACTTGATAAGGTCTTTTTAGAACCTCTTACTGTGAACCGCTGGGTGCGTGGCGTGCCGGAGGAAGCAAAAATTATAAGTTCTGTAGTCGGCAATAAAACCCTTTCTGTATGTGCTCTCGGGGGGAGTATCGCTACTCCTGAAACAGGAATCACAGCTGCGGTGCTAGAGGTTAAATCTTTTGAAGAACTGAAGGAGCTGGCTGAAAAAGCTAAAGGAAAAATCATCTTTTTCAATCGTCCCATGGACCCCACAGTTTTAAATACTTTTCTCTCCTATGGAAGGGCTGCAGATCAAAGGGTGAGAGGGGCGATAGAGGCCTCAAAGGCAGGTGGGGTTGCTGTTCTCGTTCGTTCACTCACAACACGAGTTGATGATTTTCCCCATACTGGTCTAATGCGCTATGATCCTAATATTCCTAAAATACCTGCAGCTTCCATCAGTACAAAAAGTGCTAACCTTCTCAGTAAAATCTTGAAGATAGATTCTTCTTTAAATATCTATCTTAAGCTTAATTGCAGAAATTTATCACCAGTAACTTCATTCAATGTTACAGGAGAGATTACAGGAAATAAAAATCCTGACGAAATAATTCTTTTGGGTGCTCATCTTGACAGTTGGGATCTTGGAACAGGTGCTCATGATGATGGAGCCGGCTGTGCTCAAGTAGTGGAGGCATTAAGGCTGCTTAAAGA
This sequence comes from Candidatus Aminicenantales bacterium, assembly GCA_046760305.1. Lineage (GTDB taxonomy): Bacteria > Acidobacteriota > Aminicenantia > Aminicenantales > Aminicenantaceae > JBHIDX01. The sequence continues at coordinate 1,029 of JBHIDX010000010.1, read as the reverse complement.
GCTGGGACTCAAACCAGAACGGACAATTAGGGGTGTTTTATTCATGAATGAAGAATTTGGAGCTATAGGTGGAAGAGAGTATGCTGATGCAGAAAATCGGAAAGGAGAGACTCATCTGGCTGCTATTGAATCCGATCGGGGAGGATTTCTGCCTCTGGGATTTTCAGTAGGAGGGAATTTCCACGCATTGAAGCGTTTGAAAGAGTGGGAATATTTATTCACACCCATAGGCATGTACTGGATCCGTGCTGGAGGAGGTGGAGCAGATATCGCTCCTCTAGCAAAGCTGGGCACGATAACCATCGGCCTGGTTCCTGATTCTCAGAGATATTTTGATGTGCACCACTCGGCAAAGGATGTTTTGGATGCAGTAAATCCAAGGGAACTGGAATTAGGAGCTGTTGCTATGGCTGTTTTCGCCTATGTATTGGCTCAAGAAGGAATATGAAATTCATTAAAAAACAATTTCACCCTTAAATTCATTGACGATGATTGACTGAAAAGAAACGCTATGCATTCCAAGTTAAGCAAATTCATATAAAGGAAACTAGGCCGGAGCTTATAAAAAGCCATTCGTAACTCTTCCCCCAAGTCTTTCTCTCAAAAACCTTGGGCAGTTCGCCTTTCCTGGTAATCGTATAATTGACATTTGCACTGACATAAAGAATGGTATTAATAGATAAAGAAGTTTAGAAAAATGTGGCAATCGCTATTATCTTATATATAATCAAATCAAGAAACGGTTTACTGTGAGCAATAGGTCCGTATCCTTTGGCATTTACAAGATCAGAAACAAGAAGGTTCCAAGAACAGTCAGAGAAATATTTCTATAGATAATTAACTCATATAAGCGCCTTCGGTAGGGTTTTTTAATGGTTTCCTATATCCCAAACAGAATTTGTAATTAAACAAAACTCCTCATACTTAATGTTGAGTATTAGGCTGTTTTTCTCGGATTATTGTGATTTTACAGTTCCCCTGTCAAGTCATTTAAGAATCTAACCCTAGCTCTTATCATCTTGTCATTTA
>JBHIDX010000009.1:0-56359 GCA_046760305.1 Candidatus Aminicenantales bacterium | reverse complement strand
CGCGGTGGGCGACCACAGCTTCACAGTCCACGCCTCGCATCTACGGCAACCTCGACTCGTGAATAATCCAGGTTAATTTCTCGATTGACAGGATTTATTGGCTGGCTATATTATATCCAGGTATTTATCACATCAGAGGAGGTGTAATGAAACTAAAGAAATTGAGCCTCTGCTTTTTTCTTGGGCATTTTATCCTTTTCTCCCTGCTTGCTGCTCAAGAGAAAGGCGAGGAAACACTTAGACTGAAAATAGGTGATGAGAAGCTTAAAGATAAGGTGATGGAAATTTTTCCTGGAAAGATATATTCAGCTCAGCTGGGCAAACCTGTAGAGTTTTCACGCATGATAAGTGAGATGGAGAAGGCAAGGATTGTCTATGTGGGAGAAAGCCACAACAGCCTTCCTATGCATGAGATTCAACTCAGGATTCTCGAAGCTCTTTTTTTCCGCCATAGAAATACCGCTCTCGGGCTCGAGATGTTCCCTGTGACACTCCAGGAAGTGCTCAACAAGTGGAGTCTTGGCATTCTCACCACTAAAGAATTTATTGAAGAAGCTGAGTGGTATCTGACCTGGAATTTCAATTTTAGCTATTACGAGGAAATATTTGATTTTGCCAAGGAAAACTCGATTCCAGTCTACGGCCTCAATGTTCCACGGAAGATTATAAGGAAAATAAGAATGCAGGGATGGCGCGCTCTTTCAGAGGAAGAGAAAAAGTTGGTGCCTGAACCTGATGTTACAAACAAGGAACACAGGGTTCTTATCCGTACCATTTTTGAAAGTGCAGAAATTCCCCATCAGATGAAAGGCAGAGGCATGGACAGAATGTTTGAGGGACTCTACAGAGCTCAATCAGCCTGGGATGAGGTGATGGCTCACAATGTGCTGAAAGTTGCGAAGAGAGAAGGGAGAAGAGTGGTTGTCCTTGCAGGCTCGGGTCATCTTATCTACAACCTGGGAATAAACCGCCGTGCCTACGAAAAAAGCGGTCTTCCGTTTAAGACGGTTATCATCGTTCCTGTTCCGGAAGGAAAAGAAGGAGTTTTGGTGGCCAGAAGCCTTGCTGATTATGTTTTCGGAATCGAGGAAGAAGAAAGGCCTGTTTATCCCTCCATCGGGTTGAGCCTGAAGAAAATTGACGGCCTGGAAAACATTGTTATCGACAGCGACCCCATAAGCGGAGTGGCTAAAGGCCAGGATTTCAGGAAAGGGGATGTGATTCTTTCCGTGGATAAGCGGGCTTTCTCCAGCATAAACAACCTCCGCATCTACCTCTCTCGGTTTACATGGGGAGACGAAGTTACTTTCCGCCTCCTGAGGCAGGCAGAGGAGAAGGAGGTTGTGTTGAAATTCGAACTTGTAGAAGAAAGTAAAGACAAGAATTGATAAAAGGAGGTGCTCATGAAGCCCGGGAAAAAAGTCATTATTCATTCTCTGGTTTTCAGCTTCATTCTTTTCACCAATCTAGAGATAAGAGCCACTACGGTCAGGACTCCAGGTGAGGAAGCAAACTATCTTGAGTACAGCCAGCATGAGGAGATTGCCAGGTTCTTGAGCATTGTTGACCATCTCTCTCCAGAGATGAGGGTGGAGATTTTAGGCTGGACAGAGGAGAAAAGGAACTATTCTCCCCAGGAACTCTTGCTCTGCATCATCAACGAAGAAGGAGTTGTTTCTTCCTCTCTGCTCAACAGGAATAAGCCGACGGTGATGGTTATCGCTTCCCAGCATGGAAATGAACAGTCGGCAAAAGAAGCAGCTCTGGCTTTGATTAGAGACCTTGCCCTTGGGGAGGCCAAGCATATCCTGAAAAAACTCAATTTTTTGATAATTCCTCAGGCAAATCCTTACGGTAACTTCTTCGACCAGCGTCGAAATGAGCAGGACCTGGACCTGAATCGTGACCATGTCAAGCTTGAATCTCCGGAAGTGACTGCTCTTCATCAGGTCTTCAGAGCCTGGATGCCAGAGGTGACCATTGATGTCCATGAGAAGGGAGATGATTTCTACCGCGTCTCAATAGGATGTGTCTCCAATGCAAACATTAATTCAGAGATTCAGAGGTTTTCGAGAGAAGAAATATTGAGGGAGGTGGAAAAGAAGCTGAGAAAGAAAAAGATCCCTTTTCATGAATATCTTGTCACCCAGCCCATGGGAATCGACTCCTCAGCAGGCGTAAGATACCGCAGAGAAGAGGTTGAAAGCAGGGAAATGATGAAACGCTACAGCACAACTGACCTCAATGATGGACGAAACAGTTTCGGCATCTACGAAACATTCTCTTTTATCCAGGAATGCGCTTCGAGACATGACCTGAAAACTCTCAGAGAGCGGACCGGGTGGCAGTACCTGGGATTGAGGTACTTTATCGAAACAGTGGCCAGCCGAGCGAGTGAGATTCTCTCCCTGACTAGAAAATGTCGAAACATTCTTCTCAAAAAAGCTATGACCTATTCAGACCAGGATTTAGTCCATCTCCGGATGAGATATATGCGTGATGAGAGAGAACCGCAGTTAGTAATCAAAAAGTTTGAACGGCTCACTGCCCCAGCCAGAGGGATACTCAAAGTGGAAAAGAAAGCAGGAGAGATTATAACTTCAGAAGATATCGAGCCCTATCCCTATCCCTCTGAGTACAGAGTAACGACCGAGGTGGTAAAAAACTGGTTTCCCGGTGTTGAGCCCTTGGTGAGTGTTCCCTGTCCCTTGGGCTACATCATCCCCGGCCAGCATGAAGACATAGTAGAGACAATGCTTGCCCACGGCATTGCGGTCTCTATGTTCACCAAATCTATCCCACTTGAGGTAGAAGCTTACAGGGTGCTTGAGGTTATTCCATCAGAGTATGATTATTTGCCCCCGAAGAAAATAGAGGTAGAGAAAAAAACTCACCAGACAGTGGTCAGGAAAGGAGATTATTATGTTTCCTGCGCTCAACCTGCAGCCAACCTCATACCATGTCTTCTCGAACCTCAATCTCAGTACGGATTCATCCGTTACTGGAAGTACAGAATAGTTCCCGAAAATGGAGAACTGTTTTCAATTCTAAGAATGGTAAAGAAGATAGATTTGCCCCTTGCCCCATACAAGAACTGGAAGAGATAACGAGCGAACCTACACCCTGTATTTTATCTTAAGTTTCTGGGAAATGATGAAGTTTACTCCCACCCGAAAAAAGGTGGCAAGCGGGAGCGGATTGGAGACAATTTTAATTTTTCCCTCTTTTATGCCTTTTATTACAGAAGAGGGGTTTTTCTCTGCTTCGACAAGAGAATAAGTTCTTCCAAACTGCCAGTGGTTGTGTGTATCAGAAGTGCCCAGGAGAGGTTTTTTGTAGAGAAGAGATGAATTTATTGCTTTTTTGTTGAAATTTACAAGATGATTGTAGCAATGGCAGAACTCGATGGCGTCAAAGAGGTCAATATACTGGTGGAGAAGTGATTTTAAGCATGAAATACCAGGGAAAAAAGGATGGGGAGCGATGATTAGACTATCCTCTTTTTTAAATTCAGCAAGCTCCTCGAAAGCCATTTCCTCTCCAACAAACTTTATCCCGGGATTAATGATAACTACATGTTTTTTGGAGAAAGTGGCTTCCACCCCTGGAAGAAGGAGAACTCCCTTCTCCCTGGCATATTCTCTCAACAGACTATGGTAAGTAATAGTATTATGGTTGGTGATGGCTATGACATCATAACCTTCCTCCCCGGCTCTATCGATGAGGTCAAAAGCTGTGTAAGTTATCTTTTCATAGGGGTCTTCGGCTGTGTGGAGATGAAGGTCAACTTTTAAATTCTGGGCCATTGAAATTAATTTTAATGAAAGTCTATTTTACCCCTCGTAAAAAATTTGTAAAGTATCTTTTGGGGTGAAGATGAGGGTGAATTTCTACTTACCCAGTGCTTCCCTTACTTTCAGCCCAATGTCTGCAGGGCTTTTTGCCACATGAACACCAGCCTCCTCGAGTGCTTTCATTTTTTCAGCCGCCGTTCCTTTTCCTCCAGCAATGATAGCGCCTGCATGGCCCATCCTTCTTCCTGGCGGCGCTGTCTGACCGGCGATGAAACTGACCACCGGTTTCTTGAATTCTTCCTTGATGTAGTCTGCAGCTTCTTCCTCTGCTGTTCCTCCGATTTCGCCGATGATTATCACCGCTTCTGTTCCTTCGTCTTCTTTAAAAAGTTTTAAGAGGTCAACAAAACTGAGACCTACAATAGGATCGCCACCTATTCCCACGGCTGTTGACTGGCCGAATCCCAGCCTGGAAACCTGGTCAACTGCTTCGTAGGTGAGAGTGCCGGAGCGGGAAATGATGCCGATTGTTCCCGGATTGTGGATGTGCCCGGGCATGATGCCGATCTTACTCTTTCCCGGAGAAATGATGCCCGGAGTGTTCGGTCCGATAAGAGCGCAGTCTTTGTCTCTGAGAAAAGTTTTGGCTTTTATCATATCAAAAGTGGGGATTCCCTCGGTGATGCAGACAATTACACTCAATCCAGCATCAGCAGCTTCCATGATGGCGTCTGCAGCAAAAAAAGCGGGAACGAATATGGCACATGAATTTGCTCCTTCATTCCTCACAGCTTCGGCAACGGTGTTGTAGACAGGAACACCGAGGTGGGCTGTGCCTCCTTTTCCTGGAGTCACACCTGCAACAACTTTTGTCCCGTACTCCTGCATGCGCTGGGTGTGGAAGGTGCCCTCGCTTCCTGTAATGCCCTGGACGACCACTCTTGTGTTTCCATCGATTAGAATGCTCATCGTTCGCTCCTTTCACCTTCTTGAGCCAGCGAAACAACTTTTTCAGCCGCCTCTTTCATGCTTTCCACCGGGTAGAAGGCCAGCCCTGACTCGCTAAGTATTTTTTTCCCTTGGTCCACGTTTGTTCCCTCAAGGCGAACAACCATCGGCACTTTGACCCCTACTTCTTTTGAGGCCTTTACGATGCCGTTAGCCACAAGGTCACAGCGGACGATCCCGCCAAAGATGTTGATGAGAGCTCCTTTGACCTCAGGATCTGAAACAAGAATCTTGAAGGCATTGGTCACAGCTTCTTCCGAAACTCCACCGCCCACATCCAGAAAATTAGCGGGCATGCCTCCTGAATGCATGATGATATCCATGGTGGCCATGGCCAGGCCAGCACCATTGACCATGCAGCCGATGTTTCCCTCGAGTTTAATGTAGTTCAGGTTGTACTTTGAAGCCTCGACTTCCAGTGGGTCTTCCTCATCGAGGTCTCTCATTTCGAGAATATCTTTGTGGCGGGGAAGAGCATTGTCGTCAAAGTTCATCTTGGCATCAAGAGCAACTACGTTACCCTGCTTTGTGACCAGGAGAGGGTTTATTTCAGCCAGTGAGGCATCGCAGGCTTCAAAGGCTCTGTAGAGTCCGGTGATGAATTTTACAGCCTGTTTGTTTGTTTCTTCTTTGAGCCCGAGTTTAAAAGCAAGCTTTCTCGCCTGGAAAGGGAGAAGTCCAGCAGCAGGACAGACATACTCCTTAAATATGAGATCAGGGGTTTCGGCTGCCACCTTTTCAATCTCTACTCCTCCTTCCGGTGAGGCCATGACAACAACCGACTCCTTTGCCCTGTCAATAACGATACCCACATAAAGTTCTCGGTCAATGTCAAGAGCTTCCTCAACAAGAATCCTCCTCACCAGTTTTCCTTCAGGCCCTGTTTGATGGGTGACGAGCCTCATCCCGATCATCTCTTTCGCTATTTTCTCTGCTTCCTGGGGATTGTCTGCTAGTTTTATTCCTCCTCCTTTGCCTCTCCCCCCAGCGTGAACCTGGGCTTTGAGCACCACTTTTGAGCCCAGCCTTTCCGCAATTTCACGTGCTTTTTCAGGGGTTTCAGCCATTTCTCCCCTGGGTATCTGCACCCCATACATAGAAAGAATCTGTTTTGCTTGATACTCATGTATTTTCATTTTCTTTTCCTTTTAATCATATTTCTTTAAAAGTCTGAATGGTAGAAGGAATGTTCTTTTCTCTTGCCTTTGTCATTGCAGGACTGTGGACAACAGCCGGAGATCTCTTCGAGTTTTCCTTCCGGCTTTTTTCTTTATTCCTGCCTGTACTGCTTTTTACCTTCCTCGTAGAGGTCGCCTCCGTAGATGTCGTTGATGACAATGCAGGGAAAGTCTTTAACCTTTATCTTTCTTATGGCTTCAGGCCCTAGTTCAGGATAGGCAATCACCTCTGAACTTTCGATGCTTTTAGAGATAAGAGCACCTGCTCCACCCACTGCTGCCAGATAAACAGCCTTGTACTTTTTCAGGGATTCTTTCACTTCTTCGCTGCGCGAACCCTTTCCGATGGTAGCTTTTAATCCCAGAGAATGAAGGGTGGGTGCGTAGGAATCCATCCTGTAGCTTGTTGTCGGTCCTGCTGAGCCAATCGGCTTTCCAGGTCTGGCAGGTGTAGGCCCAACATAATAGATAATCTGTCCTTTGACATCTATGGGCAATTCTTTCCCCTCTCTGGCCAGCTCGATGAGCTTTTTATGGGCGGCATCCCTGCCCGTGTAAAGGTATCCTGTGATGAATACTCTGTCTCCGGCCCGCAGCCTGGCAATTACTTCCTCTGTAACTGGAGTTTCAATTCTGTGTTCAGCCATGTTCAAGCCTCTTTCTGGAGCCTCAGTATCCCTGTGCTTTACATTCTTCGACGGTCTTGGTCACAGCTTCTTTTGTTGTCTGGAGCATGGCTTTTTCTTCTTCAGTGAGCTTGATTTCTATTATCCTTTCCATTCCTTTGGCGCTGATTAGACAGGGCACACCGATGAAAAGGCCGCTGATTCCGTATTCGCCTTCGCAAAGAGCAGCACAGGGTAGAATGCGCCTTTTGTCCTTGAGGTAGGATTCAGCGATAACAATGGCGCTCCAGGCCGGGCTGAAGAATGCAGAACCTTTGCCAAAAAGCTGGACTATTTCTGTGCCCGCTTTCCGGGTCCGCTCTACAATGCGCTCTATCTGGTCCTGGGTTGCAAGTTCGTTAAGCGGCACTCCACCCACAGTGGTCAGCCTCGGCAGGGGTACCATTGTCGGGCCGTGCCCGCCAAGAACCGTGCCTGCCACATCAGCCACTGAAACACCCAGTTCCATGGCTATAAAGGCTCTATAACGGGCTGTGTCCAGAGTACCGGCCATGCCCACAACCTGGTTTTTTGGAAAGCCTGTTACCTTGTGGAAAACATAAACCATGGCATCCAGAGGGTTGGTGAGAACAATGCAGAATGCATGAGGAGCATGGGATTTAATGCCCTTGGCCACTTCGTTGATAATCTTTATGTTGGTGTTGAGCAGGTCTTCGCGCGTCATTCCTGCCTGCCTGGGTTTTCCGGCAGTGATGATAACCACATCAGCTCCCTCAATATCCTTGTAATCAGACGTTCCGCTTATGTTAGCGTCGTAATTTCCATGGGGCGCCATTTCCATCAGGTCAAGTGCTTTTCCTTTAACCGGGTTGACATAATCAGGGACATCCAGGATGACGATGTCTCCCATTTCCTTCTGGGCAGCGAGCAGGGCAAGAATCTGACCAATCTGGCCGCCGCCGATAAGAGCTAATTTTTTCCTCATATGAACCTCCTTCAATTATGACATTTTTTAATGCAGGAACAGGTACTCCTGCACATTATAAGCAATCTCAGAATTTTCTATCCCCTTTCCTAAGCTCTGGCGTAGTTCTCCCACTTTTCTTTGAGATTTGGGTCCTGGAGCGTTTCCATCAGGTATTCAGCAAACTCAGCTCCTGTGGCTCCAGTGTCTCTTCCTGTTATAAAAAGCTTTTTCTCGTAGTTTCCGCAGATATCGAGAGCCATCTCGAGATTTTTTGCCCTTTCAGGATATCCGATATGACTGATCATCATAGCCGCTGCTCTGATTAAACTCGAGGGATCTGCATATTTTGCCCGGCCTTCTTTCACCATCCGGGGAGCTGAGCCATGAATTGCCTCAAACATTGCGTATCTTTTGCCGATGTTGGCACTTCCTGCTGTTCCTACCCCACCCTGAAACTCAGCCGCTTCATCGGTGAGAATATCCCCATAGAGATTGGGCAGCACAACAACCCTGAACTGGGTTCTCCGCTTGGGATCGACCAGCTTGGCGGTCATGATATCGATGTACCAGTCATCGGTTTCGATCTCAGGATACTCCTTGGCTATCCTGTAACCGATGTCGAGGAATTTGCCATCAGAAGTCTTAATCACATTGGCCTTGGTGACGATGGTGACCCGGTTTATTTTATTCTTTCTTGCGTATTCAAAAGCAAGCCTGATGATACGTTCCGCTCCCTGGCTGGTAATTACTTTGAAATCTAGGGCCAAGTCATCTGTAACATTAATGCCCTTACTTCCCATGATGTAGGCACCTTCAGTATTTTCACGGAAAAAAATCCAGTCAATCCCTTCTTTTGGCACTTTTACCGGCCTCACGTTGGCAAAAAGGTCAAGATAGCGACGCATGGCCACATTACAACTCTCGAGATTCGGCCAGGGGTCACCTTTTCGAGGAGTGGTGGTTGGCCCCTTGAGAGTGACGTGGCACTTTTTTATTTCTTGGAGAATATCATCAGGGATAGATTTGTTGTGAGCGGCCCTGTTTTCTATGGTCAGCCCCTCGATTTCGCGGAATTCTATCTTTCCTTTCTCCACCTCATCCTTGAGGATGAATTCCACCACTTTTCTTGCTTCCCTGGCGATGAAAGGCCCGATTCCGTCACCTCCGATGATGCCGATGATCACAGGCTTTAATTCAGCGTAGTTAATCCACTCGTGGGCCTTTTTCAGCTCTTCAACCCTTTTTAGCTGCTCTTCCACAATCTGGCCAAAGGATTCCTTGGCCCTTTGGACAGCGTTATTATCCATTATTATTCCTCCTCATGGAAAAATTAGAAAAGATAATTAAAGAATATTATATTTCTTTTCAATATAAAATCAATGGGGTCAGGTCTTGCATTCATACACTTTCATGATATATTGTTGAAATCAGGTTTTCAATCATGTTGAAAAAAAATATTTTTCGCCTGGCATAAGTTGAGAAATCATTCTAGCCTCTTGATTGTATTTAAGTTAAATAGTATTGCCGGCATTTTTTATGAATAGTTCAGGTTAGTTAAAACAAAGGAGTGATTGTCAATGTTAGAGTCGTATTTTAAGCATGAAAAGGAAAGGAAAGAGATGGGGATTCCACCTCTTCCACTTTCTCCTGAACAAACAGAGGAGTTATGCACTCTGCTTGAGAATCCTCCCCACGGAAAGGAAGAAGTGCTGTGTGATCTCCTTAAAAACCGTGTTTCTCCAGGAGTGGACCCCTCGGCCAGGATAAAGGCAGAGTGGCTGACAGCAATTGCTAAGGGGGAGAAAAAATCGCCTTTGCTCTCCAGGAAAAAGGCTGTCTTTCTTCTGGGGACAATGCTCGGTGGCTACAACGTTGATCCCTTGATTTCTTTCCTTAAGGATGGAGAGCTTGCTGCTCAAGCTGCTCAGGCATTGAAGCATACTATTCTTGTCTACAAGGCCTTTGAGACCATAAAAAAGATGTCAGGGAGCAACAAATATGCCAGGGAGGTTCTTCTTTCCTGGGCAGAAGGGGAGTGGTTTCTCTCCAGGCCTCCTTTTCCAGAAAAAATTAATGTGAAAGTATTCAAAGTTGAGGGTGAAACCAACACCGATGACCTTTCTCCGGCCAAGCATGCCTGGAGTAGGCCTGACATCCCTCTTCATGCTCTTTCCATGGGGGAGGAGCGTTTTCCTGGCGGCATTGAAACAATAAAGAAATTCCGTGAACAGGGTTACAGGATAGCTTTTGTCGGAGATGTTGTGGGTACAGGCTCGTCGAGAAAATCTGCTACCAACTCACTCATGTGGCACATCGGCGAGGACATACCCTATGTCCCCAACAAGAGGAGAGGAGGAGTTGTTATCGCTGGTTTGATTGCGCCTATTTTTTTCAACACTGTTGAGGACTCGGGGGGCTTGCCTCTTATGTGTGATGTTAAAGGAATGAAGACAGGCGACGTGGTAACGATCGAAACGAAATCAGGAATCATAAGGAATGAGGCAGGAGAAAAGATTGCTTGTTTTGAATTCACGCCCTCAACTCTCAAGGAGGAATTTCGGGCAGGCGGACGACTGAACTTGATTATCGGCCGCTCCCTGACCTCCAGAGCACGGAAGGTTCTCGGTATGCCCGAAGCAGACTTTTTTACCTCACCCAAAAGGCCTCCACTCAGGAAAAGAAAAGGCTATTCTTTGGCCCAGAAGATTGTGGGAAGGGCCTGCGGTGTGGAGGGAATTCTCCCCGGAACAGCATGTGAGCCGAAAATGACCACTGTCGGTTCACAGGATACAACCGGCCCCATGACAGCCGATGAGCTTAAAGAGTTGGCCTGTCTGAGATTTCAAGCCGGGCTCTTTATGCAGTCTTTCTGCCACACCGCTGCTTACCCTAAAGAAGCGGATGCAAGAATGCATAAATCCCTGGCAGATTTTGTGGTCGAAAGAAAGGGAGTTTCCCTTCGTCCAGGCGACGGAATTATCCATTCGTGGTTAAACCGCCTCTTGCTCCCCGATACACTCGGAACCGGAGGAGACTCACACACCCGTTTTCCCCTTGGGTTGAGCTTTCCTGCCGGTTCAGGCCTGGTTGCCTTTGCCGGGACCCTGGGGTTTATGCCCCTGGATATGCCAGAGTCAGTGCTGGTGAGGTTTAAAGGAAAGCTTAATCCCGGGATTACACTCAGAGATGTGGTCAACGCTATCCCTTATTTTGCCATCAAAGAAGGGCTTTTGACTGTTGAGAAAAAAGGAAAAAAGAATGTTTTCAACGGCAGGATAATAGAAATGGAAGGACTGCCTGACCTGACTGTAGAACAGGGCTATGAACTTACGAATGCTACAGCAGAGCGTTCTGCCGCTGGAGGAACGATTGCTCTTAATCCTGAAAGGGTGGTGAAATGGCTTAAGAGCAATATTGCTCTGATGAAGAAGATGATAGCAGATGGTTATCAGGATAGAGAGACATTAGAAAAGCGAATCAAAGATTGTGAGGAGTGGCTTGAAAATCCTGTCCTCCTCCGTAGAGATAAGGAGGCAGAGTTTGCTGCTCTGCTCGAGATCGACCTGAAGGAGATTAAAGAACCCATTGTAGCCTGTCCAAACGACCCTGATGATGTAAGACTGCTCTCTGAAGTGGCAGGAGAGAGGATTGATGAAATTTTTATCGGTTCTTGCATGACAAACATCGGCCATTTCAGAGCTGCAGGCAGAATTTTTGAAGGAAGTGGCTACCTTAAGACTCGCATCTGGCTGACTCCTCCCACAAAGATGGACAGAGACCAGTTAAAGCGGGAAGGGTTTTATTCGATTTATGCCAGTGTTGGGGCTCGGACTGAACTCCCTGGCTGTTCACTCTGTATGGGAAACCAAGCAAGAGTCAGGCCTGGGTCAACTATCATCTCCACTTCTACCCGAAATTTTAACAACCGCATCGGAGATAGAGCCCGGGTTTACCTCGGTTCAGCAGAGCTGGCTGCAGTAGCAGCGCTTGAAGGAAAGCTTCCCACCCCACAAAAATATTTTTCCATCTACAGGGAAAAAATTGAACCCCGCGCTGAGGAAATTTACAGATACCAGCAGTTTGACGAGCTGGAAGACTTACGCCTGGAGTATTGAATAAGCCGGGGAAGAGTAAGGATTTAGTCCGAAGAGAAAAAAATGGCGGTATTGAATTTAGGCTAAATAGTATTGCCACGCTTCGCTCGCAATGACATGGCGCATTTTCTATAGTTCAAGTTAGAGGATGAATTAGAAAACTGGCAGGAGAGAGGTGAAATGATTAGTCTGGAAGGAAAAAAAACTCTGGTTACCGGGGGCTCCAGGGGAATAGGCAGGGCAACGGCCCTCTTATTTGCTCGGGCGGGAAGTGATGTTGCTCTCAGTTATGTGAGCAGGGAAGATAAAGCCCTGGAGGTAAAGGCAGCCATTGAAGAAATGGGGAGAGAATGTCTGGTTTTTCGATCAGATGTTTCTCTTCTTAGAGATGTAAAGCGCATGGTGGAAGAAATCATTTCACGTTGGGGAACAATAGATGTACTCGTTAATAATGCTGGTATTTGGACCTACGGTGAGATGGGGAATATGGAGGAGGATGTCTGGTCTCAGACGATGAAGGTCAACCTTGATGGAGTTTTTTACGTGTGTAATGAGGTAGTTCCTCACATGAAGCGTAAAAAAAGGGGATGGATTATTAATGTCTCTTCCACCGCCGCTCAGAGAGGAGAAGCATTCCATTCTCACTATGCAGCCACAAAGGGAGCCATAAACTCACTCACAAAATCCCTGGCTGTAGAACTCGCAGCCGATAATATTCGTGTTAACTGTGTTGCTCCTGGCTGGGTTGAAACTGACATGTGTACCGGAGTTTTCAGTGATTCGCGCTTTCGAGAAGAAGTCATAAATTCAATCCCTCTGAAAAGAATCGCTACTCCAGAAGATATAGCGGGAGCAATTCTTTTTCTTGCCTCAGACCTTGCCTTTCATATCACTGGAGAAATTATTAATGTTAACGGAGGTTCGGTTCTCTGCTCATAAATGCCTTGCTAAATAATATTTATTTTGATAATTTTTGGAAAGGAACATACACGGGAGGAAAAGATGGAGGAAGAGATTGGGAGAATCACTCATTACTTCACCAGGATTAATGTCGGGGTTCTTGAGGTGACAAAGGGAGTTTTGAAGGTCGGGGAGACAATACACGTCAAAGGTCATACCACAGATTTTTTCCAGAAAGTTGAATCAATGCAGATTGAGCACCAGCCAGTTGAGGTGGCCAAAGCAGGGGAGTCGGTGGGACTTAAAGTAGAGAACCCTGTTCGAGCAAATGATTTGGTCTTCAAAGTAATTGAAGAGTAAAAACTCATGTATTAAAATACGTACCTTCGAGAGCTTTTTAAGCTTACTTTCCTCTGGGTGACTGAGTCACCTGACTTTATTATTTTATTTTCTCATCCTTTCATGAAGGAGAGCTTGTTTGAAGAACAAAAATGATTTTCAGAGAAAGCTGAAGAGTCTGACCGATAAATGGCGCCAGGATAAGTACTTAAAAGCAGTAAAAGGAACTCCAGCTGAAAACAAAGAGTTTACAACTGTCTCGGGCCGAAAAATCAAAGAACTTTACACGCCAGCTGACCTGGAGGGATTTGATTATCTGAAGGAACTTGGTTTTCCCGGCGAGTACCCTTTCACCCGTGGCATTCATCCCACCATGTACCGGAATCGTCTCTGGACAATGCGTCAATTTTCTGGATTCGGAACAGCAGAGGATACAAACAAGAGGTATAAATATCTGCTCAAACAAGGTCAGACCGGATTGAGTGTCGCCTTCCATCTCCCAACCCTGATGGGCATTGATTCAGACCACCCCCTTGCTCAGGGAGAAATCGGCAAGTGCGGCGTGGCCATCGATTCGCTGGCTGATATGGAAATTCTCTTTGACGGTATACCTCTGGATAAAATCACAACTTCAATGACCATAAATCCGCCTGCTCCTGTTGTGTGGGCCATGTACATTGCTGTTGCAGAAAAACAGGGTGTTTCACCCAGAGTGATATCAGGGACAATCCAGAACGATATCCTAAAGGAATATATAGCACAGAAAACTTTTGTTTTTCCTCCAAGACCTTCGATGAAGCTCATCGTTGACACTTTTGAATACGGCTCAAAGGAAGTGCCGCGGTGGAATACAATCTCCATCTCTGGCTACCACATAAGAGAAGCGGGTTCAACAGCGGTTCAGGAGCTGGCCTTCACTCTCCGTGATGGGATTGAATACGTAGCATGGGCCCTTGAAAGAGGGCTTGACGTGGATGAATTTGCTCCTCGTTTATCGTTTTTCTTCAATGCTCACAACGATTTTTTTGAGGAGGTTGCCAAATTCAGAGCAGCGAGGAGAATTTGGGCTAAGGTTATGAAGGAGAGGTTCAATGCCAGGAATCCCCGTTCGTGGTGGCTTCGATTTCATACCCAGACATCGGGTGTCTCTTTAATGGCCCAGCAGCCTTACAACAATGTCGTCCGGGTTGCTCTTCAGGCCTTATCGGCTGTGCTTGGAGGCACACAATCTCTTCACACCAATTCCCTTGATGAGACCTATGCTCTGCCCTCTGAAGAAGCTGTGACCATTGCTCTCAGAACCCAGCAGATTATCGCTTACGAAAGTGGGGTAGTAAATTGTATTGACCCTCTCGGAGGTTCCTATTTTGTAGAGAAGCTGACCAGGGAGATGGAGGAGGAAGCTCTCGAATACATAAGAAAAATAGACGAGATGGGTGGCATGGTAAAAGCCATAGAGCTCGGATTTCCCCAGAAAGAAATTGCTGACAGTGCCTACTGGTACCAGAAAGCCGTGGAGAAGAAGGAAAAAATAATAGTCGGAGTCAACGAGTTTAAGATGGAATATGAACATATTCCTATCCTCCACATTGACGAATCAGTTGCCAGACATCAGCTCGAACGGTTGAAGCAGTTGAAGAAAACACGCAATACCTCCCGAGTAAAGTCTTCTCTCAAAGACCTGAAAAAAGCGGCTGAGAATGACGAAAATTTAATGCCCTTTTTTCTTGATTGTGTCAGAACTTACGCCACGCTGGGAGAAATAATGGGCTCTCTCCAGGAGGTTTACGGAGAGTACAGGGAACCGGCTGCATATTAATATAAACGCAATAAAAGTCTTTACTTTGTCATTGCGAGCCCTGAAAGGGCGTGGTAATCTCCTGCTTTTGGCAGCAATGAAGAGATTGCAACGCTCCGCTCGCAACAGAGGATTGCCACCTCGCTCCGCTCCTCGCGATGACACATTAATTATTGCGTTTATATTGGCTAGGAAGATAATCCTCAGAGAGTGTAGAGGAAGAACAAGAATAGGGAAAAGCGCAGGAGAGAGCGCTGCCTGGAATTTGGAGGATAAAATGTCAGAAAGAAAAATCAGAGTGCTAGTAGCCAAACCAGGGCTGGATGGCCATGATCGTGGAGCTAAAGTGATCTGCAGGGCGCTGAGAGACGCTGGAATGGAGGTAATATACACTGGGTTGAGGAGAACGCCCGAGGAGATTGTTAGTTCTGCCATCCAAGAAGATGTTGATGTTATCGGGTTGAGCATACTTTCTGGAGCACACAATGTGCTTTTTCCGCGAATCATGAATCTTCTCAAGGAGAAAGAGGCAGAAGATATTGTTGTTATCGCTGGAGGAATCATTCCTGAAAAGGATGTCCCAGAGCTGAAAAAAATCGGAATTAAGGAAATATTTCTCCCCGGTTCCTCGACCGAGGATATTGTGAAGTGGATAAAAACCAATGCTAAGCAAAAACAAGAGTGAAAAAAATAAAAATTTCCCCTTGACAAGCATGATTTTATTAATATAATCGAAATTACCCCGAGAGGAAAAGGCCGAAAGTGGCAAACAAATTATTATCTATAATCATTATTCCCCATTCCAAAGGCTTTTCAAAAAGAATTTCTCTATCCACCGCAGCAGTAAGAGTCATTTTGGGTGTGTTTGTCGTCCTTTTCGTAACCTTCGTTGTTTTTCTGGCTGATTATTCTTCGATGAACGTCATTCGCCAGAAAAACAAGAAATTAATGAGTGAGTGCCTTGTCCAGAGGCAGGCCCTGGCAAAGTACAAGGAATCGACTGAAAGCCTGAGGAAAAAGGTTGAGAGTTTCGAGATCTATGCCAAGAAACTCAATATCATGGCCGGGCTTAAATCGCCAGAGGCCTTAAAGGAAGTAGGAGTTGGGGGAGGAAGTTTTTCATACGACGTAGATTCAAGCCAGAACAGCACTAGCCTGAGGTATTCGATAAACAATCTAAGGAACATAAACACTAAAGCCAATGGAATCGAGAAAAACCTTGATACTCTTGTCAAGTTTTTTGAAGAGCAGGCAGTAAGGCTCAGCTTTACTCCTTCGATCGCTCCCACCAGGGGGTATATTTCTTCTGGATTCAGCAAGAGGAAAGACCCTTTTACAGGCAAGATCCGGATGCACTGGGGGATTGATATTGCTACCCAGATAGGAAATCCAGTAGTAGCCACAGCAGATGGAGTTGTACTCTCTACCACAAATGATAAAGTAGGAGGCCTGACAGTCCGCATCAGTCATAATTTTGGCTATCAGACGATTTACTGCCATATGAGCAAATTCCTAGTTAAGCCAGGAGATAAGGTTAAGCGGGGGGATGTTATAGGTCTGGTGGGAAAAACAGGCAGAGCCATTGGGCCGCATGTTCATTATGAAGTAAGGATAAACAACAGGCCTGTAAACCCCTATCCTTATATTCTTGACTTATAATTTTTTTCCTGCTCCTCGTCTTTCATTATCTTCGAATTGTACGAATTTATCACCTGGTTTGAGTCTTGCCCCAAGAGAAAAGGCATAGGCTTCCATTTCTCTTTTATTTTCTGGCTGGAGTTTTCGGACAAGATAAACGCTTTTTTCGCCGCAGCAGACTTCAATCCCATCCTTCCTCACAGCCTGAATTGTTCCTGGTGGCCGGCTTTTTGTCTCGCTCAGGATGTTATTTCCTTCGGTAATTTTAATCAGCCTCTCACCGAGGTGAGTAAAGGTTGAGGGCCAGGGATTAAGGGCTCTAACCTGCCGGTCGATAAATGAGGCGCTCCGGCCCCAGTCAATTCTTCCGTCTTCTTTCTTGAGCTTGGGGGCATATGTCGCCTGAGAGTGATCCTGTTTGCATGGTACCAGAGTGTCAATGCGGGCAATGGTTGAAGACAGAAGCTCTGCTCCTTTCCTTGCCAGCCGGGTTTCGAGTTCCACGGCTTTTTCTTGGGGAAATATTTCAACTTCTTCCCAGGTAAGTATGTCTCCTTCATCCATTTTCTCATTGAGTTGAAAGATAGTGACACCTGTTTTTTTCTCACCGTTGAGGATTGCCCACTGAACTGGAGAAGCTCCCCTGTATTTGGGGAGCAGAGAGAAATGGACGTTTAAAGAATTGTATCTGGGAAGATAGATGATGGAAGAAGGAATTATCTGGCCGTAAGCAACAACCACGATGAGCTCAGGAGCATAAGCTTTAATCGTTCTCGCTGTTTGGAGGTCTTTTTTGATTTTTAGGGGCTGAAGGCATGGAATTCCATGCTCCATAGCCATTTTCTTGACAGGAGGAGGAGAAGGATTCCTCCCTCTTCCCTTAGGCCTGTCAGGCTGGGTGACCACAAGGCATACATCATGGCCTTCCTTGATGAGTTTTTCAAGGGAGGGGAGAGCAGAAGCAGGACTGCCGAAAAACACAATTTTCATAAAACTACCCCGTATTATTCACGAGTCTAGCTTGCCGTAGATGCGAGGCGTGGACTGTGAAGCTGTGGTCGCCCACCGCGAACAGGCCACAACGAAGCAGATGTCGTTGCGAGCAAGCGAAGCGAGGTGGCAATCTCATGCCTTTAGCGATCATGGTGAGATCGCCACGCTTTGCTCGCGATGACAATTTTATCATAGAACAGGTCGTCAGATCGGCTCGCACGAAGTGCGAAAAAATGCCGGCAATTATGAATAAAATAAAGAAAAAAAATTTTTCGCTTGTGATAAGTTGAGAAATCATTATAGCCTCTCGATTGGATTTAAGTTAAATAGTGTTGCCGGCATTTTTTATGAATAGTTCAGGCTACCCTGTTGAGAGATTCTTTCTCAACTTCTTCTTTATCAAGGTTCTTTTGAGAGGTGAGAGACGATCTATGAATAGCTTTCCGTTTATATGGTCCACCTCATGACAGAATACCCTGGCCAGCAGGCCCTGGGCTTCGATGATTCTTTCCTTTCCTTCGAGGTCGACTCCCTTGACCACCACCTGCGCCGGCCTGTGAACCGTTTCGCGCACATCAGGCACTGATAGGCAGCCTTCTTCTTCGTAGGTGTCGCCTTCTTGGTTAAGTATTTCGGGATTTATGAGGATGATGAGCTCATTTTTGTTCTCCCCCACAGAGAGGTCAACAGTAATCAACCTTTTGGCAATGTTTACTTGAGGTGCAGCAAGACCAAGTCCGGGAGCCAGGTGCATTGTCCTTACCATGTTCTGGGCAAGCTCTACTATTTGTTCATTTATGTTCTTTATCTCTTCTGCTCTTTGAGTGAGAACCGGATTTCCGTATTTTACGATGGATAAAGTTGACATTTCTCCTCTTATTTATTCTAAAGGAATAAGAAGGTTTATTCAACGGGAGAGCCAGTTACCTGCCTGTAGGTGATAAACTTATTCTTTTCCATGCTCTGGAGGAAAAATGCCAGGCGATCGTAGAGAGGTTCTATTCTCTCGCCGAACTTTTCTCTGAGCCTCTCTCCAACTTCCCTCACTGTCAGCCTGCCGTCGCATTGTTCCCAGACAAAACTTCCAACTTCATCAAGCCTTATGGTGAAATAGGGCCGCTTCATTCGGGGAAGAAGATATTGTTGGAGAAGAGGATGACTGAACTTAGGTTTGAGTAAGACTATCAGACCGTTTTCCCTTTTCTTCCATTTTATGTTCCGGACTGGGATAAGCTCGAGCAGATTCACTCCTTTATCGATTTCTTCCTTCACCGATTTCATTCTTTTTCCGAACATAATTATGAGCTGGATTTATCACGGTGAGTTTTTTATTTCTGATTTTTATTCTTTTTCGCCTGTTTCTCCTGCTTCCACCATTTTTTTGTATGGAAAATAGATGAGAATAAAGCCCAGGAGAGCGAAAATGAGGAGGGCGAGCCACGGATTGCCCGGAAGTTCTGGAAGCTTAACTTTTAGCCCTTCGATGGCCGCGGTGATGATTCCCATCAGAGCCTGGCCAGCAATCAGTCCTGAGGCGAGGAGAAGGCCGATGTTTCCCACAATCTCTTTTCCCTTTGCTGTCGGCTTTTTCTTGGACACTGTTCTCTCTAGAAAATATTTTATCACTCCCCCAAAGAATATACAGGCGGTTGCTCTGAAGGGAAGGTACATTCCAACTGCGATGAGCATCGGAGAGGGAGAACCGATAAGAATAAGAGCCAGTGCCAGTAACATCCCAGCTACAACCAGCGGCCAGGCCATTTCTCCGCCCACAATACCCTTTGACATTGTGGCCATCAATCCTGCCTGGGGAGCGGGGAGGGTTTCGCTTCCGATGCCTATCGTGTTGTGGAGAAGCTGAAGGGAGAAGGTCAGGGTGAGCCCTGCAGCGATGACGCCGATTATTCCTCCTATCTGCATCCGCCAGGGAGTACCGCCGAGGATGTGTCCTACTTTCCAGTCCTGAATCATATCCCCGGCAACGCCGGCCACGCAGCAAACAACTGCTGCTACTCCAAGGACAGCAGCGATTCCCGTATTCCCCCTCTGACCCATGAGAACCATCATTAAGGCTGCAATCAGAAGTGTAGTCAGGGTCAGTCCTGAAATCGGGTTTGAGGAGGAGCCTATGATTCCCACCAGATAGCCGGCAACAGCTGCAAAAAGCAGGCCCATGACAATCATCACCAGAGCTGCAACGAGGGAGGAACCGATGTTGTGGGTGAAAATATTGTAGAGGATAATCATGGGAATGACGAGGGCGATGATGGCCACGACAATGGTGGTAAAGGGAAGGTCTTTGTCTGTTCTTATGGTTTCAGTTGCCTCTCCTTTCCTTGCTTTTTTGACGTCTGTAATAGAACGCCCAATCCCGGTGATGAGGCTTTCCCTCATCCTGAAAAGGGTGTAGAAAGCGCCGACAAGCATTGCCCCGACTGCGATCGGTTTGATCTGGGAGTTGTAAGCAGAGACAGCCATGTTTGTCCAGCTCCAGTCAGGGTTTGTAGTCACGATGTCTGAGAATGCTTTGCTCAGGTCTCCAAAACCGACAAAAAGGAGAACAGGCATGAGGAGAAGCCATCCGAGCACACCGCCGGAGAAGGTGAGGGCCGCCAGTTTGGGGCCGATTATATAACCCACTCCAGTCATAGCTGCGTTTGCTGCCGGAGTTTCGATGAACATCCTCCCCTTGATAGCACTCGTTTTTGCTACCTCGACGTTCTCACCATTCAGGTAAGTGATACGGGAGAGACCGGGAATCTTGAAAACCGTGTTTACATAGGGTTTTATGATTCTGATGCCGTTTTCACTGGTGAAAAATTCAATCAGGCCGCCCAGACCCATGGCCCAGAACATGAAGGCTGCGTTCGAGCCGGCTCGCTGGCCGGTTTTCACCATTTCAGCACAGGCCACGCTCTCAGGAAAGGGGAGTTCAGCGTCCTCAACAAGAGTACGTCTGACAAGGATAATCAGGAACACACCAAGGATACCACCCACGAGCATGAGCAGCGATGATTTTATGAGGTCGAATTTCGTCCATACCCCGGTCATAAGAAAAGCAGGGATGGTAAAGATTGCTCCTGCTGCCAGCGCCTCGCCCACTGCTCCTGTTGTTCTTGCCAGGTTTTCTTCCAGGATTGTTCCTTTAAGAGGACGCAGTACAGCCATGGCTATGACCGCGGCCGGAAAAGTGGCTGCTACAGTCATTCCGACCAGGAGGCCAAGGTAAGCATTGGCAGCTCCGAGGATGATAGCCATTATTATTCCCAGCAATATGGCTTTGAATGAGATTTCTCTCATCGATTGATCTGGGGGAACATAGGGCTTGTACTCTCGGTTGCTCATTGCCACCTCCTTCTTGAGTCCTGATGTGTGAGGAATATTATCTTTGTCAAAGATTAAAAGTCAAGAAATTTTATTGCGCGAGGAGGGAAATTGTGCTAAATATAAGTTACCAAATAAGAAATACATAAAATGAGCTTTGTAAGCTGGATAAAAAGCAGAGTCTTCTGCGACCTGGCGATTGACCTTGGTACAGCCAATACTCTCGTCTTTTTGAAGGGACAGGGAATCATCCTCCAGGAACCTTCAATCGTTGTCATCAACAAGGCAAACGGGAAGATTGAGGCTGTGGGCACGAGAGCAAAGGAAATGCTGGGAAAGACTCCCATTAGTGTTATGGTCATCAAACCCATGAGGGACGGAGTCATTGCTGACTTCGAGATTACAGAGAGAATGCTCGATTTTTTCATCAAAAAATCAACCAACAGCCGGAGTCTTATTGTCAGACCGAGGATAGTTATCGGCATTCCAACCGGTATAACGCAAGTCGAGAGGCGTGCTGTTAAGGACGTTGCCCTCAGAGCAAAGGCCTCAGAAGTTTTTTTGATAGAACAGCCCATGGCAGCTGCTATCGGAGCTGACCTTCCTATTTCCGAGCCGACAGGAAATATGGTTGTTGATATTGGTGGCGGAACAACCGATATTGCTGTCATTTCAATGAATGGCATCGTCTTCAATCATTCAATTAGAATTGCAGGCAACGAGATGGATGAAGCCATCATCCATTATCTCAAGAAAAAGTACAATCTGCTCATCGGTGAGAAAAGCGCCGAGCAGGTTAAGATTCAGATTGGTTCTGCCTATCCACTTGATGACCCGCTGACCATGGAGATAAAAGGTCGAGACCTGCGAGAGGGGATTCCAAAGACAATAGTCGTGGATGATCAGGAGATAAGGGAAGCCTTGGAAGATGTGGTTGTCTCTATCATCAATGCCATTCGTATTTCCCTGGAAAAGACTCCTCCTGAACTCTCCGCTGATATCATCGACCGGGGAATAATCCTCACAGGAGGAGGCGCTCTTCTCCGAAACCTTGATAAGCGCATCCGTGAGGAGACGCAGCTTCCTGTTTTTCTCACAGATGATCCCATGACCTCGGTTGTTCTGGGTGCAGGGAAAATGCTCAATGATTTGAATCTTTTGAAGAAAATATCTCTTATATAGCCAGCCTGAACTATTCATAAAAAATGCCGGCAATACTATTTAACATAAATCCAATTAAGAGGCTATAATGGTTTCTAAACTTATCAACAGCAAAAAACTTTTTTTCTTTATTTTATTCATAATTGCCGGCATTTTTTCGCACTTCGGGCGAGCCGATCTTGCCGCATCTGCTTCGTTGTGGCCTGTTCGCGGTGGGCGACCACAGCTTCACAGTCCACGCCTCGCATCTACGGCAATCTCGACTCGTGAATAATCCAGGCTAGATTGTTTCTTATGCCTTTTTTCCGGAAAAAGCTGAGAAGTAATGTAATCTTAATCGGGCTCATTCTGTTTCATTTTCTCCTCATTTCATTCCAGGTTCCCATCGGCGGAGGAAAAAATATATTTGAAAGAGCCGTATTTTCCGTTTTTTCTCCTCTCCAGCACAGCTTAGTTTTTGCCGCGAATAAAATAAGTGGTTTCTGGAAGAACTATTTTCTCCTTATCAGGCTTCAAAAGAAGAACATGGAGCTGGAAAGGGAAATTGGTTCGCTCCGTCAGGAGAACAATCAATTGAGAATTGCCCTCCAGAAATTGAAGGAGAAAGAGGAAGTCGAGAAGTTCCTGTCTTCAATAAAGAAGTCATACATTACAACCAGGGTTATCGGCATTGATGCCGGCAATCCCTACAAGTCAATCACCATAGCAGCCGGAACGCTGGATGGGGTAAAGAAAAACATGGTCGTCCTCGATGAGTATGCCAATCTTGTGGGTAGAGTTATCGGGCCCATAGCTTTAAAGGAAGCGAAAGTACAGCTCATAACTGATAACCAGAGTGGAGTCGGGGTGGTTACTAAAAAAACAAATGTTAAGGGAGTGCTTAGCGGTGATGGACGAGGAAGCTGCTGGCTCAAGTACATTTATGCCACTCGAAAAGTAGAAACAGGGGAGGAAGTGGTTACTTCGGGAATGGATCATATTTATCCCTCAGGGTTGAAAGTAGGGGCAATAGAATCCATAACCATCGATGACCCTCTTTTTCAGAGAATCAAGGTAAAGCCTTTTTTTGATTTTGATAGCCTTAACTTAGTGGTGGTTATGCACATGGATGCTGGAGAGAAATTTGTAGGATACAAATGAGAGAGGTAGTCAAGGCCGGGATAGGAATACTCGCTGCTTTCCTCCTCTACACAGCTCTGGGCAAAATTAACCATTCGCTCCCTCTTATGGTTAATTTTTTTTCTCTTTTAGTAATTTACTTTGCCCTGGGGAAAGGGGAAGTCTACGGCGCCTGTATGGGGACAGTAAGCGGTCTCATCCAGGATTCTTTTTCCCTAGGAGTGTTCGGCATCAGCGGCATGGCAAAAACAATTACCGGTTATGTGGCAGGTTACGTTTCCCAGAAGATAGATGTTGTTCCCTTTTTCAGGAACTTTCTCTTCATCATGACGATGATGATTATCGAGGTTGGCATCTCCTACCTCCTTTACAGCTTCATCTATCCTGAATATGTAAGAGAAATAAACCCTTTTTTATCTTTCCAGCCGCTGAGCACGGCCCTGGTAGGCAGCCTTATTTTTGTCGTGGTGAAAAGATTCTGGAGATTAAGTCCTTAAGATAGATGCAGAAAGGCAAGATATACGAAGACCTCTCTCCTCTTGAGCGCAGGTCTGGAGTTTTTTTTATTTTGGTCAAGATTCTGATCGTTTTCCTGGTCATTTATTTCTGGAAAATCCAGATTATCGACCACAGAAAATATTTAAAGCGTTCAGAAGCCAATATCTTGAGGGAAGTTACCATCCCTTCTCCCCGAGGCCTGATTAAAGATAGGTCAGGAAACACGATCCTGGCTGATAATGATGCCTCATTTAAAGTTTCTATCATCCGTGAAAACTGTAGAAATTTCGATCTTTCTTGCATGAGAATAGCCAGGCTTCTAGGTCTGAGCGAAGAGGTTTTAAAAGAAAGAATTGCCAGATACAGTTCGCTGCCGTATTTCAAACCCATCGTGGTCAAGGATAATCTGAGCATTGAAGAAGTTTCGATGATAGAAAGTAGAAAACGTGAATTTCCTGAGCTTATTCTTCAATCAGAACCGAAGAGAATTTACCCCTTCGCAAGTTTCGCTGCTCATACTCTGGGTTACCTTGGGGAGATTTCTGAGGAAGAGTTGAGATCGAACATCTACAGGGAAAGACGTCCGGGAGAGCTTGTAGGCAAAAGAGGGATAGAAAGGGTCTATGATGATATGCTCAGGGGAAGAGAAGGACAGCTGATAGAGATAGTGGACAGCAGGGGAAAGGTGAGGGGAGAGGCGAGGCGAAGGAAACCTGTCCAGGGCTATAGCCTGAAACTCACCCTTGATTTTGACCTTCAGAAAAAAGCCGAGGAACTTTTAAGGGGAAAGGAGGGAGCGGCTGTTGTCCTTGATCCCAGAAACGGAGAGGTTCTGGCCCTTGCCAGTTATCCTACTTTTGATTTAAATAAATTCATAGAACGTTTTCCTCCCCAAGAGTGGCAGCAGATAAAGGATGATCCGGATTTTCCACTCGAGAACAGGGCGATTCGCGGCCTTTATGCTCCCGGTTCTGTCTTCAAGCCAGTTATTGCCATCGCAGCTCTTGATTCGGGCCTGATTTCTGAGAGGACAGCATTTACCTGCAGAGGAAAGGTCTACTTCTACGGTCAGCCATTTTCCTGCTGGAGAGAGGAGGGGCATGGTGTGATAAAGCTTGAAAAAGCTATCCAGCATTCCTGTAATATCTACTTCTACCACCTGGGCAAAATGCTGGGCATAAGAGAAATTGCCCGCTATGCAGGAATGCTCGGATTCGGGGAAAAAACAGGGATAGATTTACCAGGCGAGAAGAGTGGCTTGGTTCCAAGACCGGAATGGAAGCTGAAGACAAAAAACATCCCCTGGTTTCCGGGCGAGACGATTTCAGTCTCCATCGGACAGGGACCAATCCTAGTCACACCTCTTCAGGTAGCTGTTTATACGGCTACCATCGCCAACCGTGGACGGAAAATAGTACCTCATCTTCTCTATTCCTACACTGAGCCTAAAAGCGGAAAAGAAACCATGCTTTTCTCTAGCAGGGAAGGGGAGAAGGTTGGGATCGAGAGTTCTGTTTTTGATAAAGTTATTTCCGGAATGTGGCGTGCTGTAAACAGAGAAGGCACAGCTCGGGCGACAATGATAAGAGGATTTGATGTCTGCGGCAAAACAGGCTCAGTCCAGCTCAAGAGTTCGAAGAATACTGAGTCAGAAGTTGAGGTCAAAACCCACTCCTGGTTTACTGGGTTTGCCCCGGCAAAAAATCCTCAGGTTGTTGTGACCTTGATTGTTGAATATGGAGGTATGGGCGGAGAGACGGCTGCTCCTATGGCAAGAGAGCTTTTCAGGCTTTACAGGAAGAAATATGATTGACAGTCCGATTTTCAAAGATATCGACTGGGGGCTCATCGCCCTCGTTGTTGTTTGTTCTGCTCTGGGAGTTGTGTCTATCTACAGTGCTTCTCATTACCTTCCCGGAAATCTGTACCTCAAGCAGGCATTCTGGATTTTTATCAGTTCTCTTTTCTTTATAGTTATCATTTCCATTGATTATAAAATAATCGTTGCTTATTCATTCTATTTATACTTTATCTGCCTGGCCCTCCTTATTGGCCTCCAGCTTTTCGGGCGGTTAACTGCCGGAACAACGAGGTGGATAAAGATGTTTTTTTTCCAGATCCAACCTTCTGAGTTAACAAAAATCGTGGTTATTCTTGTGCTCGCCCGTATTTTTTCCGAGTTTAAGGGAAGATACCTCAGCTCGGATAAAGTGATAAAAGCAGGGGCTGTGGTTTTACTACCTTTTTTACTTGTTGCCATCCAGCCTGATATGGGGACTGCTCTTACGTTCATAGCCATTCTTTTCGCGGCTTTTATTCTTACCGGGCTGAACAAAAAAGTTGTTGTTATACTCACCATTCTCACCCTCCTCGGAGCTGTCGTAACCTGGAACTTTTTTCTCAAGGAATATCAGAAAAAAAGGATAATAACGCTCATCGCCCCTGCGCAAGACCCGCTCGGTGCCGGCTACCAGATTCTGCAGTCCAAGATTGCTATCGGTTCAGGCGGATTTTTGGGGAAAGGATATAAGAAGGGGACCCAGAGTCAGTTGAGGTTTCTTCCCGCACGTCATACTGATTTCATTTTCTCTGTCATCGGGGAAGAATTCGGTTTTGTCGGCGTGGGTGCAATTTTCTTTTTATATTTTTTGCTTCTCTCCAGACTGTTCAACTCAGTGAGAAAGTCGAGAGACAGGGCAGGAATGTACATAACTTTCATGGTTTCAGTTTTGATAGCTTTTCAATTTTTTGTGAACGTTATGGTCGTCATCGGCCTTTTCCCTGTCACAGGCATCCCCCTTCCCTTCCTAAGCTATGGTGGCTCTTCTCTCATCACCAACTACCTGGCTGCAGGGCTTGTGCTGAACGTGACCATGAGAAGGTTTGTCAATGTTTGACAGAAAACCTGAAAACTTTCCCCGCCATAAATCAATTTTTTTACCTGAAGAACAGGACATACTGGACAAAGTTGAAAGACCCGGCCGTTACACAGGAGGAGAATGGAACGAGAAGAAAAAAGACCCGGAAAAAGTTAAAGCCAAGGTTGCTCTTGTTTTCCCTGACCTTTATGAAATAGGTATGTCTTATCTGGGACAAAAAATACTTTATTCTATTCTCAACAGACATCCTCTGATTCTGGCCGAGAGAGCTTATGCTCCCTGGGTGGATTACGAACAGAAGCTTCGCACCCGGGGAAGACCTCTATGCTCTCTGGAGAGTAAGATTCCTCTCCAGGAATTCGACATTATTGGCTTCTCCCTTCTTTACGAACTGAACTATTCAAACATTTTTACCGTTCTTGACCTTGCCCGGATTCCTTTTTTCTCCCGGGAGCGGGATGAGAGGTATCCTCTTGTTATTGGAGGGGGACCGGGCGTTTTTAATCCCGAGCCGATTGCGCCCTTCTTTGACCTCTTCGTCGTGGGAGATGGAGAGGAAGTCTTTCCCGAGATTGTAGAATTACTGCTGAAGCTCAAGCAAGAGACCAAGAATAGGGAGGAGATTCTTCGAGAGCTCTCCCGTGTAAGAGGGATTTATGTTCCCTCGCTTTATGAGCCTTTCCAGCCTGAAAACTCTGTCTTGTACGCCCCCAGACCAAGAGGAGAAGCTCCGCCAAGAATAGAAAAGAGGGTTTTCTCTGCTTTTGACTCCTTTCCTTTTCCTGAAGACATAATTGTACCCAACATTCAGACAGTCTTTGATAGGGTTGCAGTTGAAATTGCCAGGGGTTGCCCTCAGAGATGCAGGTTTTGCCAGGCATCTAGTATCTATTTCCCCTACAGGGTGAAAAAGCCTTCCCTGGTCATCAAAAACATCCTTAAAAGTCTTGATTCCACAGGTTATGAAAGTGTCTCTCTCTCAGCTCTTTCGGTAAGCGATTATCCTTACCTTGATGAGATGGTGGGCGCACTGATGGAGAGCCTGGCAGAGAGGAAAGTCTCTCTTTCGCTTTCTTCACTCCGACCAGGAGGCCTTTCATCCAGGGTGATAAAAAACATCGTAAGGGTGAGAAAGACAGGTTTTACTCTTGTGCCTGAAGCTGGGACAGACAGATTGCGTCGAGTTATCAACAAACCCCTGGATGAGGAAGAAATACTTGAGGCCGCAACCAATGCTTTTTCTCATGGCTGGAGGCTGCTTAAGCTTTACTTCATGGTGGGGCTTCCTACTGAAAAAGAAGAAGATTTGGAAGGAATTGTCAGGCTGGTGGAAGAAGTAATCAGGATCGGAAGGGCCATTCTTTCTTCTCCGCCGCGAATTAACCTCAGTCTTTCATCCTTTATTCCCAAGCCTCATACCCCATTCCAATGGTTAAAAATGGAAGAGGAGCTCTCTCTCCTGGAGAAACATCGTTACCTCATGTCTAGACTTAAGAAATACCGCTCGCTGAAATTTAAAAGCCATCTCATAAAAGGTTCTCTTCTTGAATGCATTTTTTCCCGTGGGGACAGAAGGCTTGCTCTTCCTCTTTTAAGAGCCTGGCACTCAGGAGCACGCTTCGATAGCTGGAAAGACAGGTTTGATTTCAGGCTCTGGGAAAAAGCATTCGAGGAGGAAAAGGTAGATTTAACTCCTTACCTTGCCTCCCTTCCCCAAGAGGCTCTCCTTCCCTGGGACCATATTGATTGCGGACTTAAAAAATCATATCTCCTCCAGGAGCTTAAAAAAGCTCTTAGAGGCGAGACCACTTCTTCCTGTCTTGATACCAGGTGTGGTGACTGTCAGGGATGTTCTTTTCCGCAGGAGGTAAAGAAGGAATTCAGGGATAAAGTCGAGATAAGGACGGCTGGATTAAGTCCTCTGGGAACGAAATCAGGAGAACAACACCGCTACCGGGCCTATTACTTGAAGGATGGAAAAGCCCGCTATATTTCACATCTTGACCTTATGTCCCTCATCCAGCGAGCTTTCAGGCGGGCCAGAATTTCAGTCCTTTTTTCGAAGGGATTCCATCCTAAGATGCTTTTATCTTTCCCGCCTGCTATTTCCCTGGGGATGGAAGGAAAGGCTGAGATGGTTGAGTTTAAGTCAGAATACATTATCAGCCAGGATGAGTTTCTGAAAGAGGTAAATCGGGGTCTTCCCCCTGGAATTGAATTTTTCGGGCTGGAAAGAGTTGAATCAGCCAGGCCGGATGTGAATCAATCCATAGCAGAAATTGTGTATTCGCTAAATCTTGAAAGCAGGGAAGTAAAAGAAGCTGTGAGGAGAAGAAAAAAGAGCTTTTCAGAAGAGGAATATTTCAGAGTCATCCAGGATTTGATCGATGATTATCGAAAAATCCATCAAAAAAGTGATGTGGTAAAGATTTATGTGGACGAAAAAGAAAGCAGGCTTTTTATCCTGCTCAAGTATTCGCCCCACAAAGGGGCTGGAGTCCAGAAAATTGTGAGTGATATTTTCGGCCTCCATAATCCTGCTCCTTATATGGCAAGAGAAGGATTCAGGTCAATCTCTTTTTCCGGCTGAATCTCGCATGCTCACTTCCTCCCTTCTCCAGCCCCCATAGGGAATGAATCCGGATAGCAATACCTATCGCTTCAAATTTTTTACACAATTTGCTCATCTCTCACGCTAAGAGGGCGGAGACCCACTCCGCCCTCAATTCAAACGCCGAGAGATAAATCCAGGAAGGGGGAGAAGCGACATTGAAGATTTCGGATTCATCGCAGAATCAGAGCAGCGAGAGAGGAGCTTTTTTAGAGCTAGATTAGCACGGATTTCGATATGATTAGGAAGGAATGAAGTAAATTGACAACTAGAGGTGATTCAAGTATAAGAGTCTCTTGATATTCAAGAGATAAGGAGGAAAAGATGATTGATTTTAGTTTAACAGAAGAGCAGGTTGCTCTCCAGAAAATGGCTCACGAATTCTCCGAGAAAGAGATGAAGCCGAATGCGGCCAAGTACGATAAGAGCGAAGAATTTCCGGAAGACATAATGCAGAAAGCGTTTAAAGCCGGCTTCCTGACGTGCACCATTCCTGAAAAGTATGGCGGAGGAGGGTTGGGCGACCTTGATACAGTAATCATAAGCGAAGAGCTTGCTGCAGGGTGTGCTGGAATGTACACAACCATGATGGTCAATGCTCTTGCTTACACTCCTATAATCCTTTTCGGAACCGATGAGCAGAAAAGAAAATTTCTGATCCCGCAGACTGAAAAAATGTCTTTTGCCTCCTTTGCTCTGACAGAGAGGGAAGCAGGCTCTGATGCGGGTTCGGTCAAAACAAGAGCCAGGAAAGTCGGTTCAGAATACATCATAGAGGGGGCGAAGTGTTTTATATCAAATGCTGCCATTGCAAGCTTTTACGTCGTTTTTGCCAATTCAAACCCAGAAAGAGGAATGAGGGGCATCAGTGCCTTTGTTGTACCCCGGGAAACTCCAGGAGTATCGATCGGCAAGATAGAGGATAAGATGGGACACAGGGCCTCAAACACGGCCGAGGTCTTTTTTGAGGAGGTAAGGATTCCTGAAGAGAATCTTCTGGGTAAAGAAGGGATAGGCTTTATCATCGCCATGAAAACTCTGGACAAGACAAGAGCTCCTGTGGGAGCAGCAGGAGTCGGTGTGGCCAGGGCTGCCCTGGAGTATGCCGTAGAGTACACAAAAACGAGGAAACAGTTCGGGAAGCCTATTGCACTTTTTCAGAATACCCAGTTTAAAATAGCCCAGATGGCAATGGAAATAAATGCTGCCCGCCATCTTGTCTGGCATGCAGCCTGGCTCATGGACCAGGAAAAGCCCTGTGGAAAAGAATCTGCCATGGCCAAGTGCTTTGGTTCTGATGTGGCCATGAAGGTTACCATCGAGGCCCTGCAGCTCCTGGGTGGCTATGGCTACATGAGAGATTATCCCATGGAAAAGCTGATGAGGGATGCAAAGCTGCTCCAGATATATGAGGGCACAAACGAGATACAACGCCTTATTATCTCGCGGGAAGTTATTGGCCCTATTACCTAGGATACAGAATTAATGGGTGATTATTTCCAGGAGGTCCTCTTCAACTGATTTGGCAGGAGTTTCTACTATTCTTCCTTTTTCTCTGTTCTGAACGTAAACGATAAAGGTAGGAACTTTCTCGATCTTCTTTCCGCTCACATACTTTTCCCGTTCTTCTTTATTCCTCGGGATTCCGATGTAGGTGAAGGAGATGAGTGGATTATCAACCACTTCCATAATTTTGAAGAAGGCGCTGACGTGTTCTTTACTGTCAGGACACCAAGTTCCGAGCACAACTTCTATGTGGATATCCATGACCAGTGAACTCAACTTTTCAACTACTTCTGGTTTCGGAAAGTAGGAGTCGGCTACTTCTTTCCACTCAGGAAAGTGCTTGAGAATCTTGTCTTTAGTAAGGGTTCCAAGAAGCTCATCACTCGACAAGCAGGGGGAGAGCAAGAGAAGGGCCAGAAAAAATGTAAGCAAAGTTTTTTTCATGGGAATTTTAAAGCAAAAGAAAAATTTATAGTCATCCTCTGAAAATAGGGATGGTTACTTCAATTCCTCTTCTTCAAAAGTAAATTTTTCAGGTATTATTCCCAGGACCTCGACTCCTGCGCCTCTTGCCACGTCGATAAGTTCAATCACACTCTTGTAGGGGATTGAAGCATCGGCCCTGATGAAGATTGTCTTATCCTGTCGGGTAGAATAGAGACGTCTGAGCTCATCCTGGACCATATCAAACCTGTATTCATCTTTATTGATCAGTACTGTCATGTCCTTTTTCAGAGTGAGCACAATCAGACCCACAGGAGTTCCGGCTTCATCGCTCGTTGTTTCAGGAAGTTTTACGTCAATTCCCTTCTGAACCATAGGGGTTATGACCATAAAAATAATCAGCAGAACCAGTAAGACGTCACATAGAGGGACAACATTAGGTTCAGCCTTGGCTTTTGCTGAAGGGAGTGAAACAGCCATCATATCCTCCTTATTTTCTCCGGACCTAGTTATTAATTTTAGAATAGATATTTCTTCTTTGTCAAACTGTTTAGCTGAATTATTCATGAATTTATCATGTCCAAGGCACACCCACGAACCATGAAAATGACCTTGTCATTGCGAGCCCTGAAAGGGCGAAGCAATCTCCTACACCGGCGGATATGATGAGATAGCTTCGCTGCGCTCGCAATGACATGTGGCATTTTCGAACTAAATAATCCAGGTTTAGCTCTCTGTTGTTGAATTTTCTTCGAAGGGAGTTTATAGTTGAAAGTGGAAAGGAGGCGGGATGAGAGAATTAAAGGTTGAGGTTGTGGAGATTAAAGAAAGGTGCGGTGCCAAGCACAGGAAGGGAGATTGTTTTTTTGTCAGGGGCGAGGGGACAATCGAGATACCAGAGGGAAAAAAAGTCTGCATTTATGCTCTTAACAGCCTTTTCCCTTTTTTGACTGCCAAACAGAGAGAAGATGAGCTTCCGCATGATGACTGGATCTCTGAAACAGAAATACTCAATTGCCCTGACCCTCAGGGAGTGTCCTTCCGGGTAACGACGATAAAAAAATAACTTTCTCGCTTATCTTTTCTTCCACACAAAAAGAATTTTTCGGGCATCGTAGACAATTAAGAGAGCAAGAGCTATGAGGATGAGACTCACTCCACCAAGAAGATAGCTTCTTCCTTTGAAAAAGTTATAGCCCTGATAGCTGAGGGCAGCGATGGTCGTCAGCAGCATGAAGTAGGCAGGAATAAGAGTGTAGGCCCTGGGGCTTTTAACTCCCACGAGATAGGAGGAGACGATTAGCAGGGCCAGAGCTGCCACCAGCTGGTTTGAGGCACCAAAAACAGGCCAGATGGCTTTGTATCCCTCTGTTGCCCCCAGTACAGAAGCAAAGGCGACAATGATTGCCGAGGCCACCCATCTGTTGCTCAGAAAAGGCACTTCTTTACCCACAAGTTCGGTGAAGATAAACCTTCCCAATCTTGTTCCCGTGTCGAGAGTGGTGAGAACAAAAGCATTGAGCATGACCATGCCAAAAAAAGTACCGAGAGTGAGAGTTAGAGCAGGCAGCGATGAAACGAGTTTTCCGAACCCGGTGGCAAAAGCGTTAATCGGGTCGCCGGTATTCATCAGGTATTGAAAACTTAATTCCTTTGTTCCTCCCGGGTCCCATAAAAGGGCACCGGCAGCAATGAAGATCACAAGTCCTGCCAGGGCTGCTTCTGTAATCATGCTCCCGAATCCGATGAGTTTGCCGCTCGATTCGTTCGGAAGCTGTTTGGCAGTTGTTCCTCCTGCAACAACTGAATGGAAGCCTGAGATTGCGCCGCAGGCAATGATGACAAAGAGCATTGGCCAGATGGGCCCCCCTTTGCTGGTAAAAGAAACAAAAGGAGGCGCATTTATTTTTGGATGGGAGAGAAGGAGGCCGATGTAGCCCAGACCGAGCCCGAGGAAAAGAATCCAGGTGCTGATGTAGTCACGCGGCTGGAGAAGGAACCAGACAGGCAGGGAAGAAGCAACCATGCTGTATATGATGAGAATGAAAAACCAGAAGTTCTGGCTGGAAAGTCCGAGAATCCGGGCCGGAAGTACAACAGGGAAAAGTTTTCCCAGGTAGATGAGAAGAAACAAGAAGACAAGGGCCATGACTGTTCCGGCTACCACGTTAAAGCCTTTGCGGTAGATTATCCAGCCAAAGAACATGGCCAGAAAAATTAACCCGAAGGTAGGGATAACGATTTCAGGTTTTGAAATCAGGGTTTTTGAAGCAACCACTGCAAAAACAGCTATGACCAGTGCCAGGGCAATCCAGAGAAACACCGAGTAGATGATTTTTGCCCTCAGGCCTAGAGTTTTTTCAGAGATATCGGCCAGGGAAGTACCCTTGTTCTTGACCGAGGTCATCAATGAAGTGTAGTCATGCACAGCACCGAGGAAGACACTTCCCAGAGCAATCCAGAGGATTGCTCCCAGCCAGCCGAAGTAGAGAACTCCCAATAGGGGCCCGAGTATGGGCCCTGCTCCTGCTATGGATGAAAAATGATGACCGAAGAGAAGAGGCTTTTTGGCGGGATAGTAATCAATCCCGTCTTTGAATTCTCTGGCAGGTGTGATGCGGCTGTCATCTGCTTTAACCACTTTTTTTTCGATAAAGTTTCCGTAGAACTTGTAGCCAAGAAAGAGCCAGAGAATGAGGATTCCGGCAATGATGAGCGTATTCATTTTTTCCCCTTTTCTTTTACAGTGGTGTAGATGAGGAACCCGGCCAGAACAGCAAAAGCGGCCAGGGCGAGAAAATCGCCAGCACTGTCTGGGTAAACAATGCCGATTCCTCTTGGAACTCCGCTGGTAATGTAGGCGTAAATCGCCACTCCTACGCCCGCGATTCCCTCTCCTGCGATGAGACCCGAGCCGAGGAGAACTCCTTTTTCTCTCCTTCTCGATTTCAATTCCCTGTCATCACCCGCTTTTTTCTCCACCAAATGCCTGATCAAACCTCCAACATATATGGGGGTCATGGTTGAGAGAGGCAGATAGATGCCAACTGCGAAGGGCAGGGATGGGATGCCCAGGATTTCAGCCAGCAGGGCAAAAGCGCCGCCGATGAGGACCAAAGACCAGGGAAGATTTCCACCCAGAACTCCTTCTATGACTGTCTTCATCAGGGTAGCCTGGGGAGCTGGTATCTCCAGGGAACCGAAGGTAAATGCTTTGCCCAGGAGCCAGACAGCAGCAGCAATGGCAAAGGCAGCAGTGAGTACTCCGATAAGCTCAGATGTTTGCTGCTTCTGGGGTGTAGCTCCGATGATATAGCCTGCTTTGAGATCCTGGGATATGTCACCGGCGATCGAGGCTCCCACACAGACCACTGTGCCCACAGTTATGGCCGTGGCCATACCGAGAGTATCGGTCCATCCTAGAGCAAGGAAGATAAGGCTGGTGCCCAGCAAGGTGACAATTGTCATGCCAGAAGTAGGGTTGGAAGTCACACCCACCATGCCCACTATTCTCGAGGACACGGTGACGAATATGTAAGCGAAAATAACTATGCACAGTGAGGCAATGACCCTGGTCATCAGTGTTGTATGGATACCAAGAATGCGCGGAGAAATGATAATAATTATTGTTACGAGCAAAATTCCACCGAGAAGAATTGTAGCGGGCAGGTCTGTTTGTGTCCTTCTTTTCCCTAATAATACTTTCCTTCCCAGGCCTGCTTCTTTGATGCTCGTCTTGAGAGAACTATACATGGTGGGAAGTGACTTGATGACAGTAATAATCCCCCCCACTGCAACTGCCCCTGCACCCACTACCCTGATATACTTGTACCAGATTTCTCCTGGAGTCATGTCTGCGATTGTTTTTACTGTTTCTGGAAAGAGAGGGATAGTGATGAATTCTCCGAAGTAAGAGATGAGAGGAATTATGCCTATCCAGGAAAGGAGACCGCCTGCCACCATTATGCCTGCAATGCGTGGACCGAGAATATACCCCACTCCCAGCAGGGCTGGAGTAGGTTCCATGCCCAGGAGTGCTTTTTTAAGTACGGGTATCTTGAGATAAATTTTTTCAGACCAGAGATGAAGAAACTTTGCCACACTCTTGAATATAAATCCAATTCCAAGGCCGAGAAAAACATTTTTTGCCTTTGCACCGCCTTCTTCTGAAGCGATGAGAACCTGGGCAGCGGCAGTTCCTTCAGGGTAGGGAAGAACTCCATGCTCTTTGACGATGAGATACTTCCGTAGAGGAATCATAAATAGCACTCCCAGAACTCCTCCCAGAAGGGCAAGGATGCCTATCTTGAAGATGTCAGGGCTAAAGCCCCAGAGGAAAAGAGCGGGGATGGTAAAGATGATTCCCGAAGCCAGAGAAGAGCTGGCTGAGCCAGTAGTCTGGGAGATATTACAGTCGAGAATGGTACTCTTACCAATAAGCGGTGAGAGGGCTTTGAAGACCGCGACTGAAATGACCGCCAGGGGAATGGCCGTGCTTATGGTCAGACCTACCCTAAGTCCGAGGTAGGCATTGGCTGAACCGAATATTATGCCGAAGATGGCGCCGACAATAACTGCCTTGAGAGTAATATCTTTGTGGGAAGTGATGTCGGGGACGTAAGGTTTATGTTCTTCCATCCTTTCTTTCCCTCTCTCTTAAAGTGTGAGGCAGTTTACCACACGAAGATTCCTTTTTCTATAACTTCAGCTTATTCTAGAGAGAGATGGACATAATTTAACGTTTATCTATCTAAGAGTTTCATAGGCTTTCTTATTATCGTTTGTCCTGAAAACCAAAAGTGCCTGTCCAGAACCAGCAGAAGTGCAGTAGCAGTACTCGACATCAATGACTGCATTTCCGAGAAGAGCACCTACTTCTGCTCCGGCACCGATTCGGTCGTCGATGAGGATGGTGATCACATCACCCACAGATACCTTATATCCTAGGGATTTGAGGGCTTTCTCTGCCTTTCTGTTATCAGAGCTGATGATGTGGAAATGACCTTTATTTCCTTCGGTGTAGACAGAGAGAGCTCTGAGGTTAAGTCCAGCGTTGGCCAGGGTACTGAGAATTCGGCCCAGAATTCCTGTTTCGTTCTCAACAATAATGTGCAGTTCAGTTTCTCTCTTAATCTTTTGCACTTTTGGACCTCCTTATAAGTTCCCAATTATACCAGAATCAGAAGGATAATGACAAAGAGAAAAAAAGGCGAGAGGAATAGCCTTTTAATATTTTCATCATCACCCCGGGCTGTGAGTTTTATTTGGCTGATGATGAATAAAATTCACCCAGAAATTCACCCTTAGAGACCATTTACTTTGGACAGTAGCAAGGAGAGAATTGGGTGGAGAATGAACAAGCGGAAATTTGCGAGTTGAAGAAAATTTATAAATAAATGTTACGTTCTGATAAAAAATGGGTTACAGAGAGAAAAATAGTTTTTTTTCACTTGACAAAGCAAAAATTTTATATTTAGATATACTCAACTTTATGGTTAAGACTGTCTGAAAGGAGGTAGGGATGAGAAACAAAAAAATTGCG
Source organism: Candidatus Aminicenantales bacterium (assembly GCA_046760305.1). GTDB lineage: Bacteria > Acidobacteriota > Aminicenantia > Aminicenantales > Aminicenantaceae > JBHIDX01. The sequence continues at coordinate 19,940 of JBHIDX010000009.1, read as the reverse complement.
CTCATAATAATCGGAGCTCTAATTTTATTTACACTTAATTCTTATGCAGAAACAAAGAAACTGAGAGAAATCGGAAGGAACCCTTTAGTCAAGGTAGAGCCGGGAATTCCTACCGCAGAGGTGATGAAGATTATAGTTGAAAGGTATGCGGGAGACATAAAGTACGGATTTGACCTTGTCGGATATGGAGATGTTTATCTCGCCTTCATGGACCAGCTCAGACAATCGGCATTGATAGAGAAAGAGCTTCCCATCGGAGAACACATAATGTGGATGCTCTTCCGCTCCAGAGGAAAGGTTAAAGCTGTTGAAGACCTTGAGTGGGCAGGAAAAGAGCCTTTACCTGTTTTTTCTTTCTTCGTCGAGAAGAACGACAGGGTCTATGAGTTCGTTATGCCCAAACCGTGCGGAAATATTGCCCTGCGCAAGATTGGTACCGGTGAAGAGTTCATCAAAGAATTGAGAGAACTGGGTAAAATGGAAGAATTTAAAGAGGAATATGAAGAATTTGTAGAAAAATACATCGTTCCCGACGCCATATGTGCTATCACAGTATCTCCCGGCAAAGCAAACATAGGAGAGCCGATAACGGTTGATATGAGCGGCTCACAGAATGCAAAATCGATGCAGGTCGAGGTATACGATGCTACCGGTGCCAAAGTGGCTGTTCAGATGCTTTCACCCGATAACCCGAAATGGCAGACAACCTTTGATAAGCCGGGTGAGTATAAGTTCAAGCCTCAGGCTTTCAATCCAGAAGGAAAACCCTCGGAGAATCCCTGTGAAGCTCAAGTCTACATCAACTATCCTCCCACCTGCAAATTGTTCATCGATTGTCTTCCCTGCGAACACCTGGTAGGTCTGCCCCTTACCGTCGATGCAACCGGTTCTTCTGACCCTGATGGAGAAGTAGTAAAGGCTGATTTCGAAATTCTCGATGAAGCAGGAAATGTTCTTGACAAGAAGACAGTAACCGAGAAACCCTTTGTATGGGAAAGAGTGTTCGACCAGCCCGGAGCTTATTCAATCACAGTCAGAGTAACAGATGATTTCGGAGCAGTTTCAACACCGTGCACCCTTGGCCCTGCAGTCACTGAGCCCGGTATGGAGGAATTCAGGATTGAAGTAGTCCACAAAAAGCTTTTCTTCCTCCTGGATGCTGTTCCTGTCTTTGTCCAGGTTCCCCTCCATATGGCACCTGGACATCCAACACCCTTTGAGCCCAACTGGGGTGCCTATTTTGGTGCCAGGGCCGGCCTTCTCTACAGGATCGTACCAGGAACGCTTGACTTCATCCTCTCTGGAGGTGGAGCTCTCAATCTCAACAACAAGAACAAACAGCCCGGGTGGAAGAACTTCCTGCTGGCAAACGCTCTTGTCAACCTCAGGGCAGGACCTTTCTTCGTCGGGGGAGGCCTGGGAATTTCATCAGGAACCAGAGATCAAGTTACAATTGATGGAGTCGTTCAGCCAGCGAAGACGGCAGATGCTGAGCTCGTGGTCGACTGGGGAGTGGAAGCCTTTGACCTGGTTACTTCCACTGCTTCCATCTTCTTTGAAGTTAGGAACGCCATCGGAAAAGACCGGCCATTCATGAGGTATGTTAAGATTCTGGGTGGATTCAGGTGGTTGTTCTAGTTTTAATCTGAGAGAAGATAGAAGAGAATAAAAACTTAGAAGGCCAGGGAGCCTTTTCCCTGGCCTTTTTTTAAAGATTTCATTTCCTGAATGATTGAAGAGGGGGAAAGGTCAGGAAGCAATTTTTTCCACAATGTGCTGTGGAAGGGAACAAACTTTAGCTTTCCTGTCAGTCACAACATGGACTGTGTATCCTGATGCAGCAAGTGTTTTTCCGTCTTCTTTGAAGATTGTGTAGCTGAAGAGAGCCTTTCTGGGCGATATTTGCTCGAGAGTAACTCTGATTAGAAAGGGTTCATCATACCTGAGGGGTTTCTTGTAGTTGCAGTGAGCTTCGACTACCACCAGGTAATAGCCCAGAGCTTCAATCTTACTGTAAGGGATGTTTTTGTGATCGCAGTAGGCAGTGCGACCTACTTCAAACCATTCAAAGTAACTCTTGTTGTGAGCAACCCCCATCTGGTCTGTCTCTGAATAACGGACCCTTTCTCTTATTTCTATGTAATTTTTGCTCTGGATTCTATTCCCATAATGTTCCAAGTTTCGAAAATTCTTCATTGTAATATTTTCGGTACAGAATTTCCCACTCCCTGCTTCCTTCCTCAATAGATTTTTTCTGTGACTTTATTTTATCAATTGCCTTCTTGTCGATAAGCTCATAGAGCTTTAATTCTTCTTCGATGGCAGAAACTATGGACAGTCTTATCTCATTTGTTTCATCCAGGAACTCTATCGTGTCATCATCAAAAAGCGCATTAACAATCTGGCGGGAAAGGTAGTTGATTTTTTCTCTCGAAAGTCTGGTTGTCATAGGACAATATTCCTTTCTTTGGCCAGCTTGGTCTTTATCATCCTGAACATTGTCTGGTACTCAATGTTTTCCTTTCTTATTTTCTCCATGTGCTCGTTGAGAATTTCTCTTACTTCCTGGTCAAGTTTGTCTTCTTTCTGGAATTCTTCGGTAATAAGATTTATGATATCTTCAACGAGCTTATTCTTGTCTTCAGCGATTATTTTGTTTTCTTTAAGCAGGTTTTTCACTATGCTGAAGGACATATGTTCTATCTGATTCTTGCTTAATCTCATTTCATAATTAAAATACACCCATTGGTTCCAAAATTCAAGACCATTTATTTTCGCCGCCCAGATAGATAGATAGAGTAAATAAAGCCGCCCAGGAAAAAGCTGAAGATAAATATCATGAACATAAGGGCTTCGAGTCTCATTTCAATCTCTCATCGCCTTTTTTACTATAATCCTGTTAAAAACGATAAAGAAGGCCAGGGCCAGAATCCACTGAAAAAGCACTGTTCCTACCGAGAAAGAAGAGCGAATGCTAAGCCAGTGAGCGGGGTCATCGGCATAGCTCGTCCAGAACCACCAGCCTATCATGGCCAGAAATTGAAGAGGAAGGAAGACGATGACAAGAAGGTCAAACCATTTTCCGAGCTTTACCCTCTGCTCAGAGGCTGAGACCATGGCCTGACGGAATCTGCCCGGTCCGAATCTGATGACAGCTATGGTGAAGAAGAAGCCGCTCACCATTAAACCCAATCCCCAGACCCAGTCCTGATTGTTGAAAATCCCAAGGCTTAAAGCAGATGGAAGTCCGAAAAGAAAAGCTGTTATACCGATTATGATCACTGCTTTTTTTCTTGACAGGCCGGCATCCATGAGAATACGTGTATCAAGCTCTATCATGGAAATGAGCGAAGAAAAGGCAGCAAAAGAGAGGGCAAGGAAAAAGAGGGCGAGGAAAAAGGTTCCCCCTGGAATTTTAGAGAAAAGATTCGGTATCCAGATAAAAGTCAGCCCCTGATTATCGGCTTTCATCACCTCGAGTACTTTATCTTGAGAGATGCTCTGGGTGGCGAAGTAGGAGAAGACGGTAGGAATGACAGCCACTGCTGCCAGTATGGAGGCAAGGTTATTGCCGAATCCGATCGTGGTCGCAGTCAGAACCGGGTTCTCTCTCTTATGGGTATAGACAGCATAGGTAAGAATAAGACCCCAGCCTGCACCTGTTGACCAGGCAGATTGACTCAGAGCATTGAGCCAGACTCTGTAGTCAGCAAGTTTGGAAAGGTTAGGGGAAAAAAGGAAATCAAGTCCGCTGACTGCCCCGGGAAGGCTCACAGACCTTATGCCGGCCACGATAAGAAGTAAAAAGAGTGAGGGTATCAATACCTTGTTTGCTCGCTCGATGCCTTTGACCACACCGGCATAGATGATGAGCGAACCGATGCTGATGGCCACCAGGTGAAAAAGAACGGGTTCCCAGGAAGAGGTAAATGTTTTCCAGAATTGGAGAGAGTCTTTTTTTATCAGTCCCTCAAGCGAGGTGGCAAAGAAGTACTTCAGACACCATCCAGTGACTACAGAGTAGTAGAACATAATGGCAGTGGTGACAAAGGCTACGAAAGAACCCATCCAGGCCTTTTTTTCCCCCATTATTTTTCCGAAAGAGCCGATAACTCCCATGCGGGTACTCTTGCCTATGGATATCTCTATCATAAGAAGCGGAATTGACCACAGAAAAAGGAAAATTAACCAGGCAATGATAAACGACCCCCCACCATGCTGGGAAACCATGCGGGGAAAGCGCCAGATATTCCCCGTGCCCACAGCCATTCCCAGCCCAGCAAAAATGATTCCCCACCTTGAAGAAAAATATTCCTTTTTTTCCATTCTTCTTCCAGACTAGCTCATAACAAGGAAGGGGTGAAGGCTGTTTTCTTCTTTTCCCTTTCTTGCCAGAGCGAGAAGCCTGCCTTCTTCGCTGAAGAGCCTGAAGAGCTCCTCCTTCTCCTTACCTGGCGGAGTGTCCTCTATTAAGACCTTGAGAATGTTCTCAGGATATATCAAGTTTCCGTTTCTTGCTAACCTTGAACCTGATTCTTTGAGTATTATTTTAGGTAAATGAGTGAGCAGGACTTCGACAGGAATGAGAAGGTTTTCGAATTTTTCCTCTTCTATCCACTTTTCAATCTCTTCTAAAGTATGTGCTTCCCTGAGATGGAAAGAGCCTATTTCGAGCCTTCTAAGCTTTGTAAGATGAGCTCCACACCCCAGGACTTGACCTAAATCATGGGAGAGAGAGCGGATGTAGGTTCCGGAAGAACATTTCACTTCGAAGTCCAGGAAAGGAGGTCTGTAGTCCTTCATGCGGAAAAAGTAGACATTTATTCTTGAAGGAGTAAGCGGAGTGTTCCGGTTATTTCTTGCCAGTTTATACAAAGGTTTCCCCCTGAATTTTTTAGCCGAAAAAGGCGGTGGGAGCTGCGTTGTCTCGCCTTCGAATTTTTTCATCGCTTTAAGGACTTCGTTTTCCTCAGGCAGCTTTTTTTTCTCAGGCGCAATGGGTTTTCCCTCTGCGTCGTAAGTATCGGTGGCATAACCGAGTCTGATTTTGCCTTCATAGTACTTGTCAGCCTTGGAGAAAAAGGGGAAGAGTTTCGTTGCTTTTCCCACAGCCACAGCAAGCAGCCCAGTAGCAAGGGGGTCAAGAGTTCCGAAGTGGCCGATTTTCCCTGTCTTGAGGATTTTTCTGAGCTTAAGAATGATGTCGTGAGAGGTATAATTCCGGGGCTTATCTACGAGGATAAGTCCGTCCATAATCTTTTGAGAAGTAATGGTTTTTTCCTTATTTTCCTTTTTCCTTGTCTATCTTTTCCAGCAGTTCCTCCACTCTCGTTGAAACCTCTTCGAGAAGTTTTCCGTAATCGCCCCTGACCGTAAAGCCGGCTGCGTGAGGATGACCTCCTCCACCGAAATGTTCGGCAATAAAAGCTGCATTTGTCTTTCCTTTGGAGCGCAGACTGATCCTGAAGGTGTTTTCTGCCACTTCTTTGAAGAAGAGGACAAGGTGAACACCTTTTATGGAACGGGCCAGAGTGGTTATGTCCTCTGTATCGATTTCTTTCAGGCGGAGAGATTCGAGAAATTCTCTGAACATGGTGATAATTGCTATGTTGCCTTTTTTGTTCATTCTGAGCGTGGAGAGAACCTGGCCCAGAAGTTTTATTTTTTGAGGTGGGTTGTTGTTGAAAAGCATCTCAGAAACTTGTGTTGAATCTGCCCCCACCTTGATCAACCTGTGGCAGACATCAAGAGCTCTGGCAGTTGTGTTGGAGAACTGGAAAGAGCCTGTGTCAGAAACAATGGCTGCGTACAGGTTCTGGGCTATTTGTTTGGTGAATTTTATTCCCAGCTTTTCGCCCAGGAAGTAGACCATTTCTCCTACAGCAGAAGCCTGTGGTTCTACCCAGTTGATGTCTGCATAGTGGTCGTTTGTGTAATGGTGGTCGATGTTTATCTTGAAATAGTTATCCAGGTTTTTCTGGCCTGAGCGCATCACATTTGCACACTCGAGCAGGATGGCAATGTCGAATTTCCCGGGAGGGATTTCACCTATTTTTATCCTTTCTGCATCGGGGAAGGTGTTAAAAGGAAAGGGTGTATTTTCTTTGTTTATGATTTCTGCCACCTTGCCCAGCTGTTGTCCCATAAAGGAAAGAGCAAGGCTGGTGCAGATTGAATCACCATCTGGCCTGAGGTGGGAAGTAATTACAATTCTTTCACTTTCGTATATTTTATTGGCAATCCGGGAAATAGTTTCATTTTCCATCTTTCTTTGTTTTCTTCAGCAATTTTTCAATTCTCTCTTCTAGTTCCTGGCTTCTATCCAGATAAAAAATGAGCAGAGGATTATACTTTAATTTAACTCTGGAGGCAATAGCTTTTCGGAGATGTCCTTTTCTTTTTTCTAAATAATCCATAATTTCTTCTTTGTTTTCTTTTCTGAATAGGCTAATGTCGATGTAAGCTGTTTTCAGGTCCCCGCTCATCCTTACGCCTGTAATGGTCATCAGGCCGGAAAAAGAACTCTGTATGTCTTCAATAAGCAGACGGCTGAGTTCTTCCTTGATTAAGTTTCCTACTCTTTTTTGTCTTCTGCTCTCCATTTCCAGTTAATTTGCCCTTTTTTGTCTCCTTTCTCTGAATCGGTCGTTTGCCTGCGGGGCTAAAAATAGGAGATGTAAGAATTTATTATTTCGCCTTCAATATTCTTTTCTGCTTCATAGAGAATTCTATTGAGGAGGCTTTCGACAGGTTTTCTGTGGCTGTTAATTGTCACCAGCCCTATTTTTGTTCTCTGCCATTTTGTCTGGTAATCAAGTTCAGCAAAGGAGATATTATATCTGTTTTTAATCCTGTCTTTGAAGCTTTTTAGGATTTTCCTTTTCTCTTTCAGAGAGTGGGAGTAAGGGAAATAGATTTCGAGAGTGAGCAGACCGATTACCATCGGTAAATACTGTCTTTCAGGATTATCCAGGTTTTGCCTTTTCTGTTATAAAGGCCTCAATAATGTCTCCTTCCTGGATATCTTTGAAATTCTCGACTCTAATACCGCATTCAGAACCCTTGTTCACCTCAGGCACATCGTTCTTTAGATGTTTGAGTGAAGCTATTTTTCCTTGGTGAATAACCTCTTTTTCCCTGATTACCCTTGCTTTTGCATTTCTAAGGATTTTACCGTCGAGCACATAACAGCCAGCCACAACTCCTGTCCTGGGAATGTTAAAGATTCTTCTTATTTCCGCTTTTCCCAGGTATGTTTCTTTTACGGCTGGCTCGAGCATCCCTTCCAGGGCTTTCTTGATATCATCAAGAAGCTGGTAGATAACGGTGTACGTTCTTATTTCGACTTTTTCTTCTGCAGCAAGCTCTTCAATGTGGTGGCCGGGTTTTACATTGTAGCCGATGATGATGGCATTGGATGCTGAAGCGAGAAGTACGTCAGATTCGGTTATATTACCAGTTGAAGAATGGATGATTTTTATTTTCACCTCCTCGCTGCCGAGAGAAGGGAGGGTATCTGTTAACACCTCGACTGAACCCTGGACATCTCCTTTGATGATGAGAGGCAGCTCTTTAATTTCCTCTTCTTCAATCTTTTTAAACAGCTCATCCAGAGTGAGACGCTCGGGTCTTGGGGGCTGTTCCCTTTTAATTTGAGAGCGTCGGAACTGGGCAATTTTTTTTGCTTCCTCGAGGTCAGAGGTAACCTGAAATAAGTCCCCGGCAACAGGCACTTCAGAGAAGCCGAGAATTTCAACCGGAACTGAAGGCTCTGCCTCTTTGAGTAGCTTCCCCTTCTCATCGAAAAGAGCACGAGCCTTACCACAAGCAGTGCCTGAAATGAAGGCCTCTCCCTGCCGAAGCGTGCCATGCTGAATGATTACTGTGGATAGAGGGCCTTTTTTGGAGTCAAGACGCGCTTCAAGCACCACTCCCTGAGCTTTAACATTCGGGTTGGCCTTTATTTCAATCATGTCTGCTAGAAGGAGGAGCATCTCCAGCAGTTCGTTAAGGTTCTTTTTTTCTTTGGCAGAGATGCTGACACTGACCACGTCTCCACCGAAATCCTCAACAAGCACACCTTCTTTGGAAAGCTGTTTTTTTACTTCCTCCGGGTTAGCACCTTTCTTGTCAATTTTGTTGATTGCTACCAGGATGGGAACACCAGCTGCTCGGGCATGATTGATCGCTTCTTTTGTTTGGGGCATTACTCCGTCATCGGCGGCCACGACCAGAATAACAATGTCTGTGAGCTGGGCACCACGTGACCTAAGTCTGGTAAATGCTTCGTGACCAGGGGTGTCGATAAAGGTGATGGGCCGGCCTTTATGGAAGACTCTGTAGGCGCCGATGTGCTGGGTGATTCCTCCTGATTCTTTGCCCACGATGTTCGATTCCCTGATCGCATCCAGAAGGGTTGTTTTTCCGTGGTCGACGTGTCCCATGATGGTTACCACTGGAGGCCTTATCACCAGTTCATCAGGCTTACTCTCGATTTCGAGAAGACATTGTTTTTCCACTGAAACAATCTCCAGCTTCTTCCCTGCTATTTTGGATATTTCCTCTCCAACAGAAGAGTCCACGAAATTATTGACACTCAGGTCAAATCCTTTGTGGCCTAAGCTCTGGATTAGGTCTTTAGCCTTGAGGTTCAGCTTTTCTGCCACTTCTCGAATGGTTGTTCCTTCTCTTACCGGGATAGAGGAGGCTTCCTTTTTTTCTTTTCCCGTCTTTTTTTTCTCTTTATTTTTATCTTGTTTTACCATCTTTTTTCAGCTTCTCTAACCCTGGGCTATTTCGAGTTTCCAGCCTACGAGTCTTGAAGCAAGCCGCACATTGACACCTTTTTTACCTATAGCCAGGGAGAACTGATCTTTGGAAGCTATGGCCTGCATTCTCTTTTCTTCCTTGTTGAGGATAAAGACCTTTGAAACTTTTGCTGGACTGAGTGCAGCCCTGGCAAAGGTGAGAGGATCAGGAGACCACTCGATGATATCTATTTTTTCTCCTGCGAGTTCTTTGCTTATGTTTGAGATTCTGTTGCCCTTGACTCCTATGCAGGCACCGATGGGATCGATGTCTTTTTCTTCTGTCTCCACAGCAACCTTTGCTCGTTCCCCAGGCTGCCTTACGACATTTTTTATGTTGATTATTCCCTCAGCTATCTCAGGCACTTCTAATTCCAGGAGTTTTGCCAGAAATTTGGGGTCACTACGGGAGACAATCACCTGAGGCCCTTTGTTGTCTCTCAGAACCTGGATGATGAGGGCTTTTACCCTGTCTCCTCTCCTGAATTCTTCGTTTTTAAGCTTCTCCCGGTAGGGGAGAAGAACGTCAGCCCTATTCACCTCGAGAATCATGCTCTTGTTGGCCTCAATTCTTCTCAGCACACCAGTCACGATTTCACCCACTCGGGGAGCAAACATCTCGTATATTTTTTCCTGTTCAGCATCTCTTACTTTCTGCAAAATCACCTGTTTTGCAGCCTGGGCAGCGATACGTCCCAGTGTTTCTGAAGGGAGGTCTATTTCAACCTCATCTCCAACAGAAGCGCCGGGCTTAATCTTTTTCGCTTCCTGAAGTGAGATCTCTCTCGCTTCATCCTGGGGTTCTTCACTGACTTTTTTCACGGCATAAACTCTTAAGTCGCCCTTTTCGGGCTTAAAAAAGATACGCACATCTTCATTGTGGGAAAAGTACTTCGATGAAGCTACCCGCAGAGATTCTTCTATGGCCTTGACAATGGCCTCAGGCGCAACACCTCTTTCCTTGCTCAACTGTTGGATGGTATTCCAGACTTTTACTTTCATTATCCGCAGGGATCTAAAGAGTCGAAATTATAACTAAAACAGGCAACAAATACAAATCTTATCGGGGTCAGGTCTTACATTATAACATTTCACTCCCTGACCCCTACATGATGAGGGGAGCAAAGACAAGGCTGACAACAGCCATGAGCTTGATGAGGATGTTCATCGAGGGACCTGCTGTGTCTTTTAATGGGTCGCCCACAGTATCCCCGATTATGGCCGCTTCGTGACATTCTGTTCCTTTTCCACCCAGGTTTCCCTCTTCTATCCACTTTTTGGCATTGTCCCAGGTGGCACCAGCGTTAGCCATGAATATGCCCAGGAGAACACCGGTCGCCGTGGCGCCGGCAAGAAAACCGCCCAGTGATTCAGGACCGATGACAAAGCCCATGAAAAGAGGGAGCGAGACAGCCAGCAGGCCGGGGAGAACCATCTGAGTCAGAGCTCCTCTGGTGACAATATCAATACATTTGTCTGAATCGGGCTTTGCTTTCCCTTCCATGAGCCCCTTTATCTCTTTGAACTGACGCCTTATTTCAATCACCATCTTGTCTGCGTTTTTTCCCACTGCTTTTATGGTCAGAGAAGTGATGATGAAAGGCATAAGTGAACCGATGAGTAGCCCGACCACTGTTTTAACATCGGTGAGGCTGATCGAGGTAAGATGGGCTGTTTTCTGGTAGGCTGAAAAGAGTGCCAGAGCAGTCAGGGCTGCCGAACCGATGGCAAATCCCTTGCCTATGGCAGCGGTTGTGTTTCCGCAGGAGTCAAGCCTATCGGTTATTTTTCTTATCTCTGGCCCTGCTTTTGACATCTCTGCCATTCCTCCGGCATTATCAGCAATCGGTCCGTATGAGTCAGTGGACATCACAATCCCGATTGTGGCCAGCATGCCCACAGCAGCAAGGGCTATACCGTAGAGGCCGGCAAATTTGAAGGAGATAAAGAGTGCGATGCAGATGGTGATGAGAGGTAAAATAACACTCTGAAAACCGATGGCCAGGCCGGTAATAATTGTCGGAGCACTCCCGCTGAGCGCGGTCCGAGCCACGGTTTTCACAGGAGGACCTGAAGTGAAGTATTCGCTTTCCAGACCTATGAACACGCCTGCGATCATCCCGCTCAGCACAGCCCAGAAGGTATTCAAACTTCCCAGGAAGACCTTAATGGAGAAGAAAGCACCTATGATGAACAGAAAAGCACTTATGTATGTCGAATTCCTCAGGGCTGACTGAGGATTTATGTTCTTGAGGATTTTAATCGAGAGTACTCCCAGAAGAGAAGCTACCAGTCCAATAACTATTAAAAAAAGGGGAAGGGCCATATGGTTCAGGGCAGGAGCAAGAGTAGAGCCTATGGCCATTGAAGCAACCACCGAGCCCACGTATGATTCAAAAAGGTCGGCTCCCATGCCTGCTGTGTCACCCACGTTATCCCCCACGTTGTCTGCTATCACACCCGGGTTTCGCGGGTCGTCTTCCGGAATGCCTGCTTCTACTTTGCCCACCAGGTCAGCCCCGACGTCAGCGCTTTTGGTATAAATTCCACCTCCCACTCTCGCAAAGAGGGCAACAGAGCTTGCTCCCATGGCGAATCCATTTATGATTTTCGGGTCTTTGGTGAAGAAGAAAAAAATGCCGAGGCCGATAACGCCAAGAGCTGCTACTGAGATGCCCATCACAGATCCTCCCAGGAAGGCAATGGTCAGGGCTTGTCCCATACCTCCTCGGATGGCTCCCTGGGTTGTTCTGACCGCGGACCTTGTCGAGCCTTTAAGGCCGATAAAACCGGCCAGCATGGAACAAGCAGCACCTGTGGCAAAGGCAAGGCTGGTGTAGATGGAAAAGAGCCTCCAGAGCACAATAAAAAGAACGACCACGAAAATGAAAATTGAAGTGTACTCTCGCCGCAGAAATACCATCGCTCCTGAGTGCACTGCTTCTGCAATTTCCTGCATCAAAGGGCTGCCCTGTGGATATCTTTTGATGAAAAAATAGATGGAGAGGGCGATGGCTAGGCCTATGATTCCGACCACGAATGAGTAAGAAACGTAATTAAGGAGAGACATATTTTCTGCGCTAATGGAGAATTTGAGTCCCGATTTATAGCATAAAATTAGCTCAAATGCAATTTTATGATGGTCTAATCCTTTTTCCCCTCAGGCTGTAAGGCCCACAGGAAGTGATAAGAACATCGACAAATTCTCCTCTCCCATCTTCTTCAGAGGTGAAATTAATCACCTGGAAGCCTTCGTTTCTCCCGGCAAAGATTTCTGGATCTTTTTTGCTCCTTCCCGTGCATAGGACCTTCATCACTTTTCCTTTCGCTCGGCGGTTCATTTCAAGCTGGATTTCTCTCTGGAGGCTCTGGACCTCGATCAGCCTCCTTTTCTTTACCTCAAAAGGGATATCGTCCTTGAGATATGAGGCCTTTGTCATCGGCCGGGGAGAGTAGCGGAAAGAAAATATGTTGGTGAAGCGCACCTCCTCCAGTATGCGCAGGGTGTCCTTGAACTCTTCCTCTGTTTCTCCTGGAAAGCCGACAATGATATCCGTACTCAGACTGATATCAGGCATCAGCCTCCGGAGGAAGGCTATTTTCTCCAGGTATTCTTCCCTCGTATATCCTCTGTTCATCCTCTTCAGCACCGCGGATGAGCCTGATTGGAGAGGGAGGTGAAGTTGATGACAGATTTTTTCCCCCTCTTTCATCGCTTCTGCGATGTCAGGAGTGAGATTTTTCGGATGGGTAGTGATAAATCTTATCCACTCTATGCCTTCGATTCTATCCACTTCTCTCAAAAGGGCTGGGAAATTTTTTTTTGTCACTGGGTCGAGGTATGAATTCACATTCTGACCGAGGAGCTGTATTTCTTTGTATCCTCTGGAGGCAAGCTCCTTTACTTCGAACAGGATGTTCTCCAGCGGCCTGAATTTTTCTCGCCCCCTTGTGTAGGGCACCACACAGTAAGCACAGAAATTGTCACAGCCCTCCATGATGGTTACATAAGCGCTCACCGCACTCTCTCTGAGTGTCATTTCAGAGGAAATTTCTTTCCACTCGCTGGTCCACCCAGTGGAGACGAGCTTCTCACCGCTATGTTCGAGAATTTTGTGGGAAATATGGTCGTAGTTGTCAGGGCCGATAACAAAGTCCACGGCAGGGTTTTTTTCCATAATCTCGGATTTACGAAGCTGGGCCACGCACCCAATGACACCGATAACAACCTCTTTTTTCTTCTTTAATCGGGCAAGCCTGCCCAGAAGAGAGTAGAGTTTCTCCTCTGATTTCTGCCTTACAGCACAGGTGTTGACGACAATAATATCACTTTCTTCAAGGGAGTTTGCTTTTCCTGCACCCGCACGGGAAAGAAGACCGGCTACTCGCTCTGAGTCGTTTTCGTTCATCTGGCAGCCAAAAGTGTGGATGTAATACCTCAGCTTATCGAACTTTTTAGCATTTTTAAGGCTATCCATTTTTATTTTCAGGTTTTTTCCAGGTTGTGGAGAAGCATTTCCCTGGCATTCTGGAGGGAGGTGGGAGTGATGCGGGTACCGGACATAAGCCTTGCTATCTCGGTCACGCGCTCTTCGAAGCCTATTTCTTTAACCGTAGTAAAGGTACGTTCTCTGTCAACCTTTTTGGAGATTCGAAAATGGTGGGAGGCAAAGGAAGCAATCTGGGGCAGGTGGGTGATACAAATAACCTGCTGCCTCCGGGCGAGCTGAGTCAGCTTTCGGGCCACAAATTCGGCTGTCTTGCCGCCAATCCCGGCATCGATTTCATCAAAGACCATTGTTTTATGCTTCTCCTCTTCTTTACCGATTGATTTGAGGGCAAGCATGATGCGGGAAAGCTCACCTCCCGAGGCTATCCTGCGCAGGGGTCTCAGCTCTTCTCCAGGGTTGGGACTGATCAGGAATTCTACTTCCTCAAGACCTGTTTCCTTCACTTTCTCCGTTTCTTCCCGGCTGAGAGGCATTTTTTCTATCTTGATTTTAAACCTTGCTTTTTTCATTCCCAGGAGAGCGATCTCTTGGAGGATATTCTGCTCAAGCTCTCGCGCTTTTTCTCTCCTCAACCTGGAGAGAGTTTCTGCCTTGCTCAGGTAATTTTCGAAAGATTTCTGAATACATTCTTCGAGCTCTTCGAGTTTCTCAGCGCTGGACTCTAGTTCATCATATTCTTTTTTTGCCCGCTCGAGCGAGGCGAGAATTTCGGGAATGCTTTGGCCGTACTTTCTTTTGAGGTTTTCTATCAGGCTCAGGCGCTCCTCGATTTTCTCCAGCTTTTCTGGTTCACCCATATCTTTATCACTCATCCTGATGAGGTAATCTGAAAGTTCTTTGATGGTGATAGCAGATTGAGAAAGAGCCTCAGCTGTATCTTTTAGCGAGGGGTCATATTCAGAGAGCTGATTTACAACCTTCTGCAGCCTGCTCAGCAGGGCTGTGACAGAATTTTCCTGCTGGTAGGAGATCTCAAGTCCTTCTTCTAAAAGAAGGCGTATTTTTTCCGCATTCTTGAGGATGTTTCTCTCCACATGGAGCGATTCTTCCTCTCCCGGCTTCAGTTCTGCTTTCCCTATTTCTCCTATCTGGAATCTAAGAAAGTCAAGCCGCTGCTCCCTCTCTCTTGCTTTCTGCTCAAGCCGCTTTTTTTCTCTGAGGAGCTTTTTAAGCTCCCGGCAAGAAGCAGCCACTTCCTCCCTTTCTTTGAGGGCAGCGGCATAGAAATCAAGGTAGTTGAGGTGGTTTTCGAGACGGAGCAGAAAATCGTGGTCATTCTGGCCGTAAATATCCACTAGATAAGGGCCGAGTTCTCTCAGTTTTTTCAAAGGAACGAGCACTCCGTTTAAGTAGCCTTTTCCAGTTCCCTCCCTTGAGATGTGTCTCTGGATGCAGATTTCTTCAGGAAGCGGAGGCTGGGCTGCTTTTCCCTCTTTTCGAGGAAGAGTGAAAACTGCTTCTACCTGAACCTCCTCTTCTCCGGTACGCACAATATCAGGGGAGCCCTTCTCACCAAGAGCGAGTCGGATGCCATCGATGATGATTGACTTTCCGACTCCTGTTTCACCTGTAAGAATGGAAAAACCTTCTTTGAAGCGCAGTTCGATATCCTCGATTGTTGCCAGGTTTCTTATGCGGAGATGAGATATCATCACTTATCAGAAAAATTCTTTTTAATGCTGGTGATGATGAGAGGAACAAGGGCTTTCTCCATGTTTATGCGGCCATAACCTATATACTCATCCTTTCCCGGATACTGGGATGAGTTAACATCGTCGGCGGAAAAACGGATTATCTGCATAATCTCCCAGTTTTCAAGCCAGGGCTTTATACCCTTGACGAGAGCAGCCAGGCCTGATACATGGGGGGTGGACATGGATGTCCCGTCTTTCCAGTCGTAGGGAAATTCAGGGCCTGTGCTCCAGGTGGGAACAAGACTCAGTACCTTAACTCCAGGAGCTGCCACATCTATCTGGGGCCCGAAGTTTGACCACCAGGGGTTTTGGTCGTTGTAGTCTGTGGCAGCTACTGCCAGGCAGTATTCGTCGTAGGCAGCTGGGTAGAGTACTGGCCCACCGTCATTCCCGGCAGCAGCAGCGATGACGATATTCTTGTCGTAAGCATAGAGAAGTGCGTCCTCCACTGCTTGAGAGGGAACATCGCCTCCTAGGCTGAGGTTTATGACTCCGGCCCCGTTATCTGCAGCCCAGCGTATTCCATCCACTAGAGCGCTGTTAACAACATCACCGTTGCTGTCAGCTACTTTGACAGGCAGGATGCGGCAGTTCCAGGTTACACCAGCAATGCCCCTGTTGTTGTTGGTTTCAGCCCCAATGATGCCGGCCACATGGGTGCCGTGCCCGTGGTCATCGGTAGCATCATAGTCGTCATTCACAAAGTCACGTCCTGCCGAGTATATATTCTCATCTATATCCGGATGGGTCATATCCACTCCTGTATCCAGGACAGCGACGATGATGTCAGATACTCCCTTCGTTTCTTCCCAGGCTTCGGTGGCTCTGATATCTGCCCTGGGAGTGCCCTGGGGGCCGTTGTCCCAGATTTCCTGGCCTGAGTTGTAGAGGGCATACTGCCAGTTGAAAAAAGCATCGTTGGGAGTGACCGCAATGTGGCCGATGTAGTTTGGCTCAGCATACTCCACATCAGGATTCTGGTTGAGGAGCGAGACCATGTCCATGACTGTGGTGTAAGCAGGAATCTGAATCTGATAGATATTCAGGCGTGGAATCTTTTTTATTTTTCTCGCCTCATAAGCAGCTATTCTTGCTTCTGCCATTTGAGGCGAGAAATAGCTCTTGAACTTGACCAGGACCTCACCCGGAACGTACCTTGAACGAGAAGAATGGAAACCACTCCTGCGGCCCTTTAGAGGGGAAGGGGGAAGATCACCCTTTTTTATCTTTTTCTCTCTTTTATCAGGCCTTGGAGGATGATTTTTCTGTAGCTTAGGCTGAAGACCGGAGCTTAGATAAAAATTAAAAAGGAGAATGACCAGAATTACGAGTAATGGTTTATCTTTTTTCATCATCTCCTCCAGTATAAGTTGTAGGTGGCATAGAGCACAAATCCTGTATCCACGCCATTTCTGTAGGGAATGAATCTCAGCTCTCCTCTTAAACTGAAAACTTCAGAAACTTCGTAGGAAGCTCCTGCCGAAACTCCAAAATTTCCCTCTCCGAAGAATGATTTATTCTCAGTACCCTCCAGGTCCTGGATTTTCTCTTGGAGCTTGAATTTTCCGCTCAAACGGGTGTAATTGATGTAAAGGTAAGGGGTGAGAGAATCAAATCCTGTGAACCTGAAAACCGCTCCTCCATCGAGGTTCATCCAGTAAGGTCTGCCCTCAAGCTTTCCGGTTACGTTGAGAGGTAAGACCTGCCAGGAATTCTTCAGTCCATGGACGTAGAGAAGCTGTCCGTAGAGGGAGAGATGAAAGTCTGAATAAGAAAAGAGACTTTTTTCTGTCTGAGCACCGAGGAGATATCCTCCTTTGCCACCCACATCGAGCTCAATCGAGAAAGGAAGCTGGCGGAAAGTCAGGCCGTTGTAGTTGGTGGACACGTAGCCGGCAAGGAGATTTAAAAGAAAACCCCGCACTTCAAACTTAAGGCCGGCAAAAAAGAGGTAGGCTTTGAGGTTTGAGCTGCGGGTGTTTTCGTCCCAGTTGATTCTGCGGGAAAGGTATTCAAAACCCAGGCCTGGCTTCAGCACCGGTCCCTGATATTCATCCACCTCTCTGTACTGAGCAGCCGATATCGAGCTCAGGCTCAGTATTATGATGAGAACTGTTAGCATGCGAAAAGCTATTTTCATCTAACCCTCCGTTGGAAAATATTATACTATTTTTAGCTTTTTGTAGAGATATCTATTTCTTCTTTTTTTCTTTTCCCTTCTCTTTCTCTTTTTCTTTTTTCTTCTCTTCTATCTCTTTCAGCCTCTTTTTTGCTTTTTTTGCAAATTTACTCTCCGGGTAGTCAGAAATGACCTTGGTGAAGTAGGGAAGGCTATCATCGTATCTCTGCCATCTGAAGTAAGTGTCTGCAAGGAAAAAATAGACAGCTTCCATCCTGGAAAAATCAGGATACTTGGTCATTATCTCCTTCAGCCTTCTCTCAGCTGCGATGAGGGAGTAGACCTTGTAGTAGAATCTGGCAATCTCGAATTCGTGTCTGGCTAGCCTCTCCTCAGCTTCCTTTATTTTTTCCTGAGCCAGCTTAGCTTCATCGCTTAAGGGGTAATTGGTGACGACTTTCTTGAATTCAATCAAGGCCTGTTTTGTTTTTGACTGGTCACGGCCCGGCTTCAATGCTTTTTTCCAGTAGGTGAGTCCAATCCTGTATTGAGCGAAAGGAGCCCTGGGGCTGAGAGGGTAGAGGGAGATAAATTCCCGGTATTCTGAGGCAGCAAGAATCATGTTGCCTTCGTCGCCCTTCCGGAAGTAAGAATCAGCAATGGCAAGTTTTGCTCGCTGGGCGTAAAAGCTTTGAGGGAAGGAGTCTATTATCTGCCTGAAGTAAAGTCGGGCCCTCTCCGGGTCTTTCCTTACGTATTTTTCGCCTATCTTGTAGAGAGCCTCAGCAGAAGTTGCGCCTTCAAGCTCGGCATCGCTCTTTTTCTTTGAACATCCTACCCAGAGAAGGAGAATGAAGGTGAGGAGGAAGACAAGGGGTAGACTAACCTTTCTCATCGTTATTTCCTTATCCTGAAATCTTTTTCTCGTCATTTATAGAGGTTCTTGAGCCATTCCCATTCTTTTTTCAATCCATCCTGAAGAGAAGTTCGGGGAGCATAGCCAAGGTCTTTATTCGCTTTTTCTATCCGGGCATAGGTATGGAGCACATCGCCTTTTTGCTTTTTGGCCCATTCAATGCTCAGCTTTTTCCCGGTAAGTGACTCCAGCAGGGGAAATATAGAAGCCAGCTTCACCCTGTGGCCTCCTCCGATGTTGTAGGTCTCACCCTCTTTTCCTTTTTCCAGAGAACTGAAAGTAGCCTCCACAATATCATCGATGTAAGTGAAGTCCCTTGTCTGGCTTCCGTCACCGTAAACTGTAATTTCTTTTTCTTCGAGAAGAGCTTTCATGAACCTGTGAAAGGCCATATCAGGCCGCTGACCAGGCCCGTAGACAGTGAAATACCTTAGAGAAACAGTCGGAAGGCCGTAATTTTTGAAATACAGAAAGCAGAGCTGTTCTCCAGAAAGCTTTGTTACTCCGTAAGGAGAGAGGGGGAGAAGGGGGCTTTCCTCTGACATGGGCAGCTCAGGGCATAGACCGTAGACAGAGGAGGAAGAAGCATAGATGAATTTCAGAAGAGGAAAATTTTTTGCAGTCTCGAGCAGTTTCTGTGTGCTCTGAATGTTGTTTTTAATGTAGACAGAAAAATTCTGTCCCCAGCTTGTTCTCACGCCGGCCTGAGCTGCAAGATGAAAAACACAATCTGTCTTTTCAAGCATTTTCCCCAGGTCAGCCTCATTCAGGTCCTGGGATAAGAACTCAAAATTTTTATCTTCCTTAAGATCCTGAATATTATTTTCCTTAATCCAGCGGGGATAAAAATCCGTAAAACAATCAACGCCTACAACAGCCAGCCCTTCCCTGAGCATTTTCCGGCACAGATGGGAGCCGATAAAACCTGCAGCTCCTGTAACCAGACATTTCATGGTAGAGTATCCTTTTCGAGGTTGATAGCCACACCCGCCGTAAATTGATAACGGTTTTCAGCGTAGAAATGCATCATTCCTTGCTAATCTCGAGGGCGATGAGGCTGTTTCGCTGGATGCTGAATCCTGGAGGGGGGAGTTGAGTGATGATTATTCCTGCCTCCTGGCCGGGGTAGTAGGTGTAACGCACCTCTGCCACTTTAAAATTCATCTCTTTCAGTTTGGCCATCACTGTCTCGGCCTTCATGCCTATTAAATCTGGCATCAGGAATTTTGGTTCCCTCACCCCGCGCGAAACGAGAACATTTACCGGAGTATTGCGGGGAGCTTTGGTAAGCGGAGGAGGCTGCTGGGCAATGATGTTTCCGGCTGGAAACTGGACGGAGTAGACATGAGACACACTCCCTCTGAGCAGTCCTGTTTCCCGGAGAACCTGAACCGAATTCTCGACTGTGATACCCTTGAGTTCAGGTACAGTGACCATTTCTTTCCCTGAACTGAGAATGACCCTTATGGTGCGGTTGAGTTTTATTTTAGAACCTGCCCCAGGTTCCTGGGCCACTATCAGTCCTTTTTCAACACTGCTTGAGTACTGAGTCCCCTTAACCCTTAAGGAGAGCTTTTTTTTGGCAAGCTCCAGTCGTGCTTCCTCCACGCTCTTTCCCTGAAGGTCAGGTAAAGGAATCAGCTCTCCCCTGAGAACAAAATTGTAAGAGAGGATGGCGGTCAGGAAAAAGAGGTTAAGGAAGATGAGTGTATAAAGAAATAAATTATACAGCTTTCTGCTCAACATTCACCAATTTCACGTCTGAAAAATCAAAGTTATCTATACCATACAATTATAACCAAGTAAACCGCTAAAAAGTTGCTTTAAGCATCTTTTTTCCCTTGATAATCAAGCATAATATTAAAAGGAAGAAGAAAAAAGAAAAGAAAGAAA
>JBHIDX010000008.1:0-59651 GCA_046760305.1 Candidatus Aminicenantales bacterium | reverse complement strand
GCCACGCTTCGCTCGCAACGGAGGATTGCCACGGCACTTCGTGCCTCGCAATGACAAGGTCATTTTCATCGTTCGTGGGTGTGCTTGCACATGATAAATTCATAAGAAAAATAGCGCAATGAGAAGATTACTTCTAATCATTGGAACTATCCTTTTCCTCACAATCCATTCAATTTCCTTGCCAAAAAAAGAAGATATCATCAAGAAGGCAGATTTGTTGCTGGATATGATGGAATACGAGGCGGCAGTGGTTAATTATATGAAAATACTCCCACTGAATCCTCAGCAGCGGGATATTCGAAAGAAGATTGGGT
This sequence comes from Candidatus Aminicenantales bacterium, assembly GCA_046760305.1. Taxonomy (GTDB): domain Bacteria; phylum Acidobacteriota; class Aminicenantia; order Aminicenantales; family Aminicenantaceae; genus JBHIDX01. The sequence continues at coordinate 59,337 of JBHIDX010000008.1, read as the reverse complement.
ATGCGTATTTTCAGTTGAACAAAAATGATGAGGCGCTCAAATTTTGTAGACAGGAATTAAAATTGTTTCCGGATAACGGGGATGCCTATAACCTCCTCATTTATATTCTATTCAAGACCGATAGGATCAACGAAAACCTCGATTTTCTTGAGAGACTCCGCCTTCAGATTCGGAGAGATAAAAAAGACCTGAATCCCGGCTTAGGTGATTTCATCCTGGGAATGTATTTTAAAAAGAAAAAGAACTACGCTATCTAAGGTATCTAGTTTGGCTAACATAATCTATTGAATTTAAATAAGATAAATTAATTTTTTGGCCAATATTACCTCTTAGAATCGACTTTTTGCTATGAAAATGGTGCTTTTAAGGAAGTTATGATTTATGCTTAAAAAATAAACGAAAAGAAGAATTTTGAAGTTAAAAATCAGAGAGGAGGGAGTTCAAGCGATGAGAAAGAGAAAGATTTCGTGCTTAATGATTTTCCTCATTTCGGCAGTAACAATATTTTTTCTTATTCGCATCATGGCTGGAGCTCAGAGAGCCAGTTTTGAGGAAGGGGAGTTTTTGTTTAAAGAAGGAAAATTTGAAGAGGCCGCCAAATTTTTTGAAAAAGCAGCGGAGGAGGAGCCTGAAAACATAGATTCTTTTTTAAGACTGGCAGAGATTTCTCTTTTTTCGAACCGATTAGATGAAGCTGAGAAATGGCTGAATAAGGTTTTTAAACTAAGGCCAGATGAGAAAAAAGCAAAATCACTGCTGGCCGAGGTGTATTACCGCCAGGATGATTTTAAAAAAGCATCTCTGTTGTTCATGGATTTAGGAAGAAATGCAGCCGCAGAAAAGTATGCAAGCTTCAGGGGACAGAAGCCTTATAGAATTAAGAGCAAAACCCGGATCACTGCTTTAGATTTTGTGATAACAGACCCACTACCCGTTGTCGGTGTCAGAGTAAACGGTAGTGAAGAAGTAAATTTCATCATCGACACAGGCGCCAGCGAATTGGTAATAGATTCTGATTTTGCAGAGGAAATTGGCGCTCAGAAATTCGGCTCTGAGACAGGAACCTTTGCAGGCGGTAAAAAAGCTCCATACGAGCAGGGAAGGGTTGATTCCTTAGTTCTGGGTGATTTCCTAATTCAGAATGTTCCGGTCCATATGATGAATGTCCGACAGTTTTCGAAACCAATATTCAGGGATCTGCGCATAGATGGCATCATCGGCACTGTTCTTTTTTATCATTTTCTCTCCACTCTGGATTATGAGCAGGGAAAACTGATTTTAGCCAGAAAAAATAAAAAGAACTTGAAAAGGCTTTTGGATTTCGCATCGGCGGCATAATCTCTCATGCCTTCTTCCGCAAATATACTTTTACTTTTGATTTTACGCGCATGAAGCTTTACCTCTTTTAATCGTCTTGACTTGAAAATTCATTATTGATATCGTGGGTAACCTGAGGAAAAGAGTGGTGGTCCTCCCTGGTTTAAAATCCTGAGAGAAAAGCGAATTTCTGCCGCATAAAAGGAGGTAAGATGAAGGAGGAAAAGAAACCCGGGATAAAAAAAATCCAGGCCGCAAAGGAAATGCGCAGAATTATGGCTGATTATTTCTATTCGCTTGACAGAGCTTCAAAAGATAAATCTCAGAAAGTGGCCTGGTGCACGAGTGTTGGACCTGCCGAGCTTTTGATCAGCCTCGGCTTTGCTGTTCATTATCCTGAAAACCACGGCGCAGTGCTCGGCTCCACCCGAACAGCTATGGACTATATACCGCTGGCCAACGCAATCGGCTATTCGCCCGACATCTGCTCTTATCTCACCAGTGACATAGGTTCCTTTATCAAGGGGGAGACTCCTCTCTCCCGTGCTTACGAAGGAATAGATGGTGTGCCAAAGCCAGATGTCCTGGTTTACAACACCAACCAGTGCCGGGATGTCCAGGACTGGTTCATGTGGTATTCCAGGGAACTCAAGGTCCCCTGCCTGGGAATCACCACCTACCGCAATATCGGAGAGATTACAGATTACCATCTGGAGAGCATCGTAAAACAGATAAAAGACCTCATTCCTCCTTTGGAAGAAATATCTGGCAATAAATTTGACATCGACAAGTTCAGAGAAGTGCTGAGTATCTCCTACGAGTGCACCCAACTGTGGAAGAAAGTCTTGGAGACAAACACTGCTGCGCCTGCACCGATGAGCTTTTTTGACGGCACAATTCACATGGGGCCGGCCGTTGTCCTTAGAGGCAAAAAAGAGGCTGTTGATTACTACAAGATTCTGATTGCAGAGCTCGAGGATAGGATTTCCCGCAAAGAAGGAGCTGTTGAGGGCGAAAAGTACCGTCTTTACTGGGAAGGCATGCCCATCTGGGGGAAGCTCAGAGACCTGGCCGAGTTCTTCATCAGCCTCAGGACAGCTGTGGTTGCCTCCACCTATTGCAATAGCTGGATTTTCGAGTCCTTTGACCCGGGAGACCCTTTCATGAGCATGGCCAGGGCTTATACAGAGATATTTATTGTCCGCAACGAGGAATTCAAGGAAAAATACATCGAAACCATGGTGAAAAAATATAAAATCGACGGAATTTTATTCCATGACGCAAAAACATGCCCCAACAACTCCAACAACCGCTACGGGATGCCCCAGAGATTGGAGAAAAAACTGAGCATTCCTACCCTTACCATCAACGGTGATCTGAACGACCTGAGGTGCTATTCCGAGGAGCAGGCAAAAACCAACATCGAGGCATTTGTCGAGCAACTGGAATCAAAATAGAATCACCCGGATTGTTGACGATAATTGATGAGATATTTTTGTGGTCTTGATGTCGGAGCTTCAACGACGAAGACTGTCATCATTAACGACAGTGCAGAAATCCTGGGTTATGCGGTAAGCATTTCAGGAGCTGATTTCAGAGCTGCCTCTTACAGGACTTACCGGAGGGCAGAAAAAAACACGGGAAAAGAGTTTAACACCAGACCCGTTGTTTTAGCCACTGGCTACGGCCGGCGTAATGTGCCCTTTGCAGATGTAACCCGGACCGAAATTAGCTGCCATGCAAAGGGAAGTTTCCACTTTTTCCCTCACGCTCACACTCTGATTGATATAGGGGGTCAGGACAGTAAAGTGATTAAAGTCGATGAGAAAGGAAGAAGAGTGGGTTTCAAAATGAACCGGAAATGCGCTGCAGGCACGGGTGCTTTTCTGGAAGAAATAGCCAATCGTCTCCGGGTGAAGGTTTCCAGGCTTAACGAACTGGCCTCAAAAGCTAAAGCAGACATCGAGCTGGGCAGCTACTGCACGGTGTTTACAGGAACTGAAATCCTGACTAAAATTAGGGAAGGTATCCCAGTGAACGACCTGGTTAAAGGAATATTCGGTTCTGTCATAAAAAGAGCCATGGAAATGGACACTCTCGAGGGGGAGATCGTGATGAGCGGGGGAGTGGTTGCCTATAATCCTTATCTGGTCAGGATGTTCGAGGAGAAGCTGGGAAAAAAGATATTCGTGCCCCCTCTTCCCCAGTTAACCGGCGCTTTTGGAGCTGCCCTCTATGCCCTGGAATCAAAAGGAGGATAAAATGCTTGATGCTTTGTTTAAGCCAAAATCGATTGCCATCATCGGAGCTTCCAACAATCCCCTGAGTATCGGACATATCGTGATGCAGAACCTTCTTGACCACAATTTCAAGGGACCCATATACCCCATTAATCCCAAGTCGCCCTACATCAAGAGCTTTAAAGCCTATCGCTCCATAAGTGAAGTTCCTGATGAGGTAGACTTGGTGAATATTTCCATAAAGAACACCCTTGTTCCGGCTGTAATCGAGGAGTGCGGCAGGAAGGGAGTAAAGTTTGCCATCGTCCACACTGCTGGCTTCAAGGAAGTGGGTGAGGAAGGGCTCAATCTCGAGAGGCAGATTGTTGACATTGCCCATAAGTATGGAATGCGAATCTACGGTCCTAATTCCCAGGGAATTCAGAACTCTGACCCCTCGGTTTCAGTTTATGCCAACTTTACCTTTGTCCCTATGAGCCCTGGAAACATCTCGATTGTTGCCCAGAGCGGCGGTGTGGGAGAGACGCTGAAGCTCCATCTCTACGGGGTAAATATGGGCATCAGGATGTATTCCAGCTTCGGCAATGAAGCTGATGTGAGCATGAACGAGATTATCGATTATTACGGCCAGGATGATGAAACAAAGGTTATCATGGTTCATATCGAGACCCTTAAAGACCCGGAAGGATTCCTTGAGGTGGCCAGCCGTGTGTCGAAGAAAAAGCCGATTCTTGCCCTTAAAACAGGAAAAACCTCTGAAGGAAGTGTAGCAGTCGCCTCCCACACAGGCTCTCTTGTCCAGCAGGAAACCCTGGTCGAGGTGATATTTAAGAAGAGCGGGGTGCTGCGCTTCGATACCCAGGAGGAGATGGTTAATGCTGCCGTTGCCTTCTCCCGTCAACCTGTGCCCCAGGGAGATAGAGTATGCATCGTAACCAACACCGGTGGTCCGGCCATAATTGCTGTTGACGAATGCATGTCTTCCGGCCTCAAGCTTGCCAGGCTGAGCAACAGAACCAGGGACACCTTGAGCAAGCTCGTGTTTAAGGAAGCCATTGTCTCCAACCCGGTTGATGTGGTGGCTACTGCCGGACCAGAACAGTACGGAGGCACAGTGGAAGCACTCCTCAAAGACCCGAACATCGACTCGCTCCTGCTTGTCTTTGTCACCGCTCCCTTTGTTGACTGCGAGGGTATTGCCCGCAAACTGGGTGAAATAGGGAAAAATGCAGCAAAGCCCATAGTCTGCCAGGTAATAACCATCGAGAAGTGGGCTGAGGTCATCCGCCTTATCAGGGAAAGCGGTATTCCTGTCTACGATTTTGCTGAGACCGCAGCCAGGGCACTTTCAGCCATGACAGACTACGGAAAATTCCTGAAGCGAGGCGTTCCTGCCTACAGAGAAGTCAGGAGAGACGAGGCAAAAGCCGAGGAGATTATAAGCGAATACAGGGGAGAGGACAGGTTTTTGCCCCAGCAGGTGGTGTTTTCTCTTCTCCAATGCTATGGAATTCCCTCAGTGAAAACAGTCAGGGTTGAGAAGGAGGAAGAGCTTGAAGGCCTTGCCTCTGAGATTGGCTATCCGGTTGTGCTCAAGGTTGATGCTGAGGGAATAATCCATAAGACAGAAGTCGGGGGAGTTGCTCTTAACCTCAAAGACAGAGCTTCTCTGCTCAGGGCTTACAGGAAAATGGCCCAGAAATTTATTAAGGAGAGGCCCGGGTTTATCCTCCAGAAGCAGGCAGGGGAGGGGAAAGAGGTTATTGTCGGCGTAAAAGGAAACAAAGGACTCAAACCAACAATCATGTTCGGTCTGGGTGGAATCTTTGTCGAAACGATGAAGGACGTCCAGTTCAGGCTTGCTCCCCTCTCTGAAGAAGATGCGCTGGAGATGATACGTTCGCTGAGGGGATATCCTCTTCTTGAAGGGATGAGGGGCGAGAAGCCATGCGATGTAAAAGCTCTGGTTGACGTTCTTCTCAGAGTTTCCCAGTTTGCCTCTGACTTTCCTGAAATAGACGAAATGGACCTTAATCCGGTCTTTGTTTATCCCCGGGGAAAGGGTGCCCTTGTTATCGATGCCCGCCTCAAATTGAGAAAGAAGGCCTGAAAACACCGTGAACTGGATTCCACTGGTCATTGTCATCGTTTATGTCATTCTCCTTTATCTAGTTACCTGGGTAACGCGGCGTCTCAGCCGGGGGGGTATGATTGCCTATCTGCTTGCAGGTCGAAACCTTCCTTTCTGGGTGGTTGCCCCCCTGCTCACAGGTCTGGCTGTGGGTGGAGCCTCGACCATCGGAGTGGCTGAGAGAGCTTACAGTTCCGGCATATCTGCCGGCTGGTACAACGCTGCCTGGGCAGCAGGAGCCATCTTGGTCGGAATGTTCGCTGCCAGGCGGTACCGTATGATGGAAGTAGCCACTCTACCCGAGCTGTTCGAGAGGCACTACAATGTTTCTGGGAGAGTGATTGGGGTTATAGGCCAGCTCGTGCTCCAAATTGTGATTACTTCCCTTCAGTATGTGGCTGGAGGAGCTATCCTTTCCTCCCTGCTTCCTGATGTTTTCACCTTCCACCAGGGAATGCTGGTCACGGCTGTTGTTTTTGTTGGTATCACCCTCATCGGCGGCTTCTGGGCAGCAGGCCTGACAAACATCATCAACGTAACCTTAATCTATGCCGGTGTCATCCTGGGAGCAGCCATGGTCGTAGGCCGGGTGGGAGGAATTGGCAGGCTGGCCGCGAGCATCCCTGCTCAGCATCCTGGCTTCAACCTGGGCGGAATAGGTTTTACTCTCATCCTGGGCTGGTTTATGGTCATGTGCACCATGGCTTTCTCTGTTCAGTCTGTAGTTCAAATTAGCTTTGCGGCTAGAGACTCTTCTTCGGCCAAGAAAGGTTTCATCCTGGGAGGATTGATCATTCTCCCGGTGGGATTTATCAGTGCCCTTCTGGGGATTGCAGCCACTGTGCTTCATCCCGGGATTATTCCCACCGAAGCTCTTCCCCGCACCGTGCTCGGGCTGAGTCCTGTAGTGGCCGGTATTGTGCTTGCCGGCCTCTGGGCAGCGGATGTTTCCACCGCCTCAGCTCTGCTTGTTGGCAGTGCCACACTTGTCGTTGGCGACCTGGTTAAGAGGTTCATCTCAACCGAGCTCAAAGAGCACCAGGAGAGAATCATCTCCAGAGCATCGGTCTTTTTTCTGAGTGTTCTCACCTACCTTCTTGCCATTTCGGTGCGGGGAATTCTCCAGACGCTTCTCATCGGCCTGACCATCACCACTCCCTACACCCTCATCACCCTCATGACTCTCTACTGGCCCAGAATCTGCAGGCGTTCGCACGCTACAGCCACGCTGCTGGTAACCATGGCCGCCCTCGTTCTCTGGATGACCGTGGGAGAGATTCCTGCCTTTTTCGCTCAAATCCACCTCCCCCATCCAATCTATTTCTGCTGGATTGTGAGCCTGGTCACTTTTTTCCTGGTTGCGCTTTTCGATAAAAGGAAGATTAAAGAAGTTGCTAGGGTAAAAAGCTGATGATAGAAAATCTCACTAGATTTTTTTAGACTTTGTCCCAAAGTCAGGGGATAAAAAGTCATTGCGAGCGACCGAAGGGAGCGTGGCAATCCGATGGTTACAATCCAAAGACATGGGATTGCCACGCTTCGCTCGCAATGACAGCGTGAGTGAAATATAATATCCTGTCACTTTGGGACAAAGCCTTATTTTAAAAAAGGAGGAATAAATGGGCTTGGACTGGTTAATTAAAGATGATGAAATCAAAGACCACTCTCTCTGGGGAAAGGAACACTGGGGAACCGAACCTCCCTGCACCATGTACGAAAAGAGACCGATTGTCGGCCCTTCGGGGAAAAAGATAGACGGTCTTTATTCGGCCTGGATAATCCTCAACAATCCTGCCCAGTACAACTCCTACACCACCAAAATGGTAAAGGGAGTGATTGCCGGTTTCCAGAGTGCTTCTCTCGACAGAAGCGTGGTGGCCGTTGTTTTTACCGCTGTCGGAGATAGAGCTTTCTGCACCGGAGGAAACACCAAGGAGTATGCTGAATATTACTCTGGCAAACCCAACGAGTACGGCGAGTACATGGACCTTTTTAACACCATGGTCGACTCCATCCTTCTCTGTAAAAAGCCCACCATCTGCCGTGTGAACGGGATGAGGGTCGCCGGGGGTCAGGAAATTGGTATGGCCTGCGACACGGCCATTTCGGCTGATACAGCTATCTTCGGCCAGGCGGGTCCACGTCATGGTTCTGCGCCTGATGGTGGTTCTTCTGATTTTCTGCCCTGGTACCTGAGCATGGAAGATGCTATCTGGAACTGTGTTTCCTGCGAGCTGTGGAGTGCCTACAAGATGAAGAGACTGGGTCTGATAAGTCGGGTTGTTCCGGTCATAAAAGAGAAAGGAAAATTCATCCGCAATCCTGCTGTTATTACGGACAGATACCTTAAGGAGGGAGAGATTGTCTATGGAGAGTTTCTCAAAGGAGAGGAAGGGAAAAAGGCGAGAGAATTTCTTAAGACAGCAAAAATTGATTTTGAATTACTGGATAGAGCAGTCAATGATGTGCTCTGGAAGTTTACCAACCTCTTTCCCGGCTGCCTGATTAAATCCCTGGAGAGTGTGAGGGCAAAAAAGAGGTTTTTCTGGGATATTGCCAAGAATTACAACCGGCACTGGCTGGCAGTGAACATGATGACCGAAGCTTACCTTGGTTTTAATGCTTTCAACACGAGAAAAGTAACAGGCGAGGATGTGATTGATTTTATCAAGTACAGGCAGTTAATAGCCCAGGGTAAGCCTGTTGATGAGGCTTTCATGGAAGCCGTGCTCCCCAAACCAAAAAAATAAAGAGAGCGGAAATCTTTTCGCGACTGCAAATTATCCCGGCCAATACAGTTAAAATGAAAGCAGGCAGATAAAGATGAGACAAACTCCTGAGAGTGAAGAGAGAAAAAAAACGTTCCCTTCCTGGAACGAGGTGGAAATCCTTATCGTCGGTGCAGGACTGATGGGAGCGAGCCTTGCCCAGAACTATGCTCAAAACGGGTTTACAGTCGGCCTTCTTGACCTCAACCGTGGAATCCTCGAAAAAGCGCTGGCAAGGATTAGGAACGAGCTTGAAGCGGGCCTGAAGAAAGGGATTTTCTCAGCCTCTAAGCTCAGAGAAATAGAAGCTCGGATACTGACCACCACTGATTACAGGCAGGCCTTGACAGGTGCCGGGCTCAGGCTTGTGATCGAAACAGCCACAGAAGATATCGAGGTGAAGAAGCAGATTTTCAGGACACTCGACAGGTACTGCGGGCCTCAGGTAGTGCTTGCTTCGAACACTTCTTCTCTCGACATTAACATCCTGGCCAGCCAGACATCAAGACCGGATAAGGTTGTCTGGATGCACTTTTTCTATCTGCCCCATAAAAACAGGGCAGGGGAGTATGCTGGTGCCGAGACTGCCTCCAGTGAAAGCGTTGAGATTGCTGCACGCTACATGAAGCTCGGAGGAAAGACAGCCACTCCCATCCTGAAAAGCAGGAAAGGTGGTGCGGCTGACATCATTTTTGTCGCCCTTCTGCTCGAGGCAGCAAGGATGGTGGACGAGGGGTTTGAGGTCTGCGCTGTGGAGGAGGCGGCCAAGAGAGCTTTCTCCACTCCTGTCGGCTTTCTGTCTCTCATGGATGCCAACGGCATTCCCCTTGCCTACGCAGCCATGAAGTCTTTTTCAGATTCATCAAACCCTGATGACCCTCTCTACAGAGTGTATGATAATTTTTTCACTCCGCCTGAAAGTATCAGAAAGTTAATGGAAGTCTACGAGAAAGCAGGAGACAGGTCTGCTGTGAGATGGGTTTCTGAAGAGCAGAAGAGCAAAAAGCCTGCTGACGAGATGGAAGTGGATATTCTCAAGAACAGGTTTCTGGCCGTGGCCTTTATGACTGCAACTGAGGTAGTTGAAGCAGGAGTGGTTGAGATGGATGAGGTGGAGAAGTTGTGTCAGACAGCGTTCATGTGGCAAAAGGGACCTTTTTCTCTGATGAACCTCATGGGAGTGGGCGAGGCATTGAGAATAGTGACCCAGAGGATGGAGCTTTCCCACCGGAACGAAATTAATTTTCCCGTTCCCCAGCTTCTAATCAAACAGGCCCAAAAAAGCAAGCCCTGGCCGCTTGAGCTGAGCTCTGTTCTCTCCAGGGTGGAAAAAGGGGAGAAAATAGCCCGGGTCATGATTTCAAGCCCTTCTGAGGCAAACGCATTGGATGACCGGGTGATGGAGAGGCTGGGTGAAGCCTTCAGCAAAGCTGAAGAGAATGAGAGGATAAAAGTAATAATCTTTGACACAGCCCCGATCAAGACATTTATTTCCGGCTTTAAGCCAGGATTTCTGATTCGGGAGATACGGCTCGGAAATTTCAGGGGGCTCAGGCAGGCAGCAGAACGCTGGCAGGATATTGTTTTTCATCGGCTGACAGGGGGAAAAAAGCCGAGGATAGCCATCGTGGATGGCCTTGCTTCAGGCGCAGGAGCCGAGATTGCCCTCGCCTTTGCCCTTGACCCCAATTCAATAGTGATTATCACTGACCGCACTTCCTACCTTTTCCCTGAGGTGGGACTTGGAATTTACCCTTTTTTGAGGGCAACACTCACCCTTCCCTGGCTTCTCTACCTGGCAACAGGAGAAGAAGAGAAAGCCATCTCTCTGAGCCGCTACTATCTCCTTTCAGGAAAAGAGGCTTTATCTTCAGCAGCCATCCGCAAATTCGGCCTGGCTGATTTCCTTGTTCCTGCCCGCAGGAGAGATGAGGTGGCTGACCTCCTGGCAGGAAAGATTATGGAAAAAAGCGGAAAAGTCCTGAGTGGTGAGGAATATCGCTCCCTGGGCATCGAGGAACTTGCACCTGAAATCTCTGCTCAGCAAAGCGAGAGGCTCGAATTGGCCACAACCATTTTTAGTCCTCATCGCTCTCTTTCAGACCTTGAAAACTTTATGACCACAAAAGCCTGCCCTTCCCTCTCAGGTAAAGAGGAAAAAGTTTTAAGAGACATAGCGCTTCAGGTGGTGGCCAATTCCCCCCACGCCCTGGAGAAGGTGGAGAGGTCGGTCATCAGAGGCTTTGAGGGATTGAAGAAGGGCAAATCTCTGGATGAGTTTGCCCGCTACGAGCTTGAGCAGGATTTTTTGCCTGTGATGAAGCATCTTGATGCTCTTGAAGGCTTGTCTGCCTTTCTTGAGGGAAGAAAGCCTTCGTTTTCCAATATAATATTTTCTTGGAGGAAAAAATGGATTTAAAAGAGAAAGTAGCCTTGGTTACAGGTGGAAGTCTGGGCATAGGAACTGCAATTTGCCTTGATCTGGCAGGGAACGGCGCACATGTGGCCTTGACATACAGGCGTCATGAAGAGGAAGCAGCGGAAATCGCCGCCAAGATTAAAACCATGGGAAGAAAGGCCGAAGCCTACAAAGTGGATGTTTCTAATTTCGGTCAGGTCCAGGAACTGGTGAAGAAAGTGATTGATGATTTTGGCCGCCTGGATATTCTGGTTAACAACGCAGGAATGAACTGGGATGGAGTGGTGTGGAAGATGAGTGAGGAGCAGTGGGATGCAGTTATTAATGTTGACCTTAAGGGAACTTTTAACTTCATAAGAGCAGCAGCGCTTTATTTTAGGGAGCAGAAAGGAGGGAAAATCATCAACATAACCTCCATAAATGCGCTGAGAGGAAAGTTTGGACAGGCGAACTATTCGGCAGCCAAAGCAGGAACAATCGGACTCACAAAAACCGTGGCCAAGGAGCTCGGAAAATACGGAGTCAACGTTAATGCCGTTGCTCCGGGAATGATTGAGACACCGATGATTAAAGACCTTCCGCCTGAAATAAAAGACAAAGCAGCTTCTGAAACTGTTTTTAACAGACTGGGAAAGCCCGAGGATGTGGCCCATCTCGTCACTTTTCTCTCCAGTGAGAAAGCGCAGCACATCACAGGGGAAGTGATAAAGATTGACGGTGGGCAGTATATATAGATAAAAACAATTCAGGTGAATGGAATTGAGCATAAGGGAAGAGCTGGAGAGGATAGAGGCGCAAACCCTTTCCCCCCGGGCATGTCTGAGCGCTGACTCCAGGGGAAGGGAAAGACCCGAAAATCCTCATCCTTTGAGGACTGATTTCCAAAGAGACAGAGACAGGATTATCCATTCCAAATCCTTCAGAAGGCTCAAGCACAAAACTCAGGTCTTCCTTGCTCCTTTTGGCGACCACTACAGGACAAGGCTTACTCACACCCTCGAGGTCTCCCAGATAGCGCGTACCATTTCCAGGGCCCTGAGGCTGAATGAAGACCTGACTGAGGCTATTGCTCTCGGTCATGACATTGGACACACTCCCTTCGGCCATGCAGGTGAAGAAACTCTCAACAGTCTTCTGCCCGGTGGATTTACGCATGCCGAGCAGAGCCTGAGGGTGGTGGAAAAGCTGGAGTATGAAGGGAAAGGGCTCAACCTTACTTTTGAAGTTAGGGACGGCATCTCAAAGCACTCCAAGGGAAGAGGCGGAATTGTGGGAGGAGGCAAAAGCAGACCATTTTCTCTCGAAGGACAGGTAGTTCGTGTCTCGGATATCATCGCCTACGTTAACCATGATACCGATGATGCTCTGCGGGCAGGCATAATCAGAGAAAAAGATATCCCCTCCCGGGTGGTGAAGCTTCTGGGTAAGTACCCTGCCCTGCGCATCGACAGCATGGTTGAGGATGTGGTTCGGTGCACACTGGAGAATAAACTGAAGGAGCTTTCCCTTTCTGATGAAATTCTAGGGGTTATGGAGGAACTTAGGGGTTTTCTGTATGAGAAAGTATATTTCGGGAAAGAATCAAGGAAGGAACTTGAGAAAACGCGTAAAATACTTGTCGACCTCTACCACTACCTGCTTGAAGAACCGGAAGAATACATAAAGCCCTATCCCCATGGCGACTCACTGGAGAAGAGAGTGGTTGACTTTATCGCAGGTATGACTGACCGCTATGCACTTGCTCTCTACGAGAAGCTCTTTTTCCCCTCTTCCTGGACTTAAACCCAGCAATATTCATGGTTATCAGGTAGAAAGTCACCGCTGCAGGCGACGAGAAGGGAAATCTTCTGAGTTCAGTCTTTACTAAATTCTGCTTCAGAGGTAACATTAACAGTCAAGCTCAAGGAGTAGAGGGATGAAAATAATCAGTGATTCGCTCAGTTTCTCAACTCGTGGGTTCAACGATATGAGAGACCTCACAGGAGATGTTTCGCGGAAGGTTGCCGCCCATGGATTAAAGGAGGGCATCGTTAACCTCTTTGTACCGGGCTCAACCGGTGGACTCACAACCATCGAGTATGAGTCAGGACTTTTGAAGGATTTTTCCGAGCTTATGGAACGCATTGTCCCCAGCAGTGAGCCCTATCACCACGATGCCCGCTGGGGGGATGGAAACGGTTTCTCTCACGTGCGGGCATCCCTTCTCGGTCCCTCCCTCACCGTCCCCTTCTCGAATGGAGCCTTAAAGCTTGGTACCTGGCAGCAGATTGTTTTTGTCGATTTTGATAACCGCTCCCGCTCAAGGGTTATTCATCTCCAGTTTATGGGCGAGTGAGGGCTGGTGAAATAAGCACCATGGCGGATATAAAAGAAAAGCTGAAACAGCTCAAAAGAGAAAGAGAGGTCCGCTCCAGGACAAAATCAGAGCAGATTAAAGATGCCTGGGAAAAGATTGACCACAGCCAGAATCTTACCCTGAAAGAGAAACTGGAAAGGCTTATTTCCCTGACAAGAGAGGAGAAAGAGAGCCGGGGAGGCGAGGAGATTTTCGAGCCTCAGGCTCGTGAGCCTCTTCAGTTCTTCCAGAATCCCCATCCTCTTGATTCAAAATACGGAAAAATACCTCTTTCACTTGGCCTTGAGGTAAAGGGAGAGGTCCTCTTCTGTCTGAGCAGAGATTCTGCCTTCAAAGAGCTTGACCTTTCATCCGCCCTTTTCCTCGACCTGGAGACCACCGGCCTTGTCGGAGGAAGCGGCGTGATCCCATTTCTGGTGGGTATGGGCTTTTACCGCGACGATAGGTTCTACATCACACAGTACTTTCTCGGAGACCTTGCTGAAGAGGAGAGGATGATTGGGGAGCTTTCCTCTTTTTTCTCAGAGATGGATTTTAAGTCTGTGGTAAGCTTCAACGGGAAAGCTTTTGACCTCCCTCTGCTCGAAACAAGGTTTATCCTCAACCGCCAGGAACTCACCCTCAGCGAACTGCCCCATCTGGACTTTCTCTTCTCGGCGCGCAGTCTGTGGCGTCATAAGCTGGAGAGCTGCCGCCTCTACCATCTCTCCCGGGAAATTGTGGGTGCAGACCGTTCCGAGGACATCCCTTCCTCAGAAATCCCTGCCCTTTATTTTCAGTACCTGAGGACAGGCAACTTTTCCCTCATGGAGCCTGTTCTCTACCACAATGAGGAGGATATTCTCTCTCTTCTCGGTCTTGTTATCCAGGGGGCAATGCTTTTTTCGGGCCGGGAAGATGAGTGGGCAGAGGATGGGGTGGATTTCTACGGAGTAGCATGTGTTTTTGAGAATATCGGCGAGGTCGAGAGGTCGGTGCGCTTTTTTCAGAAGGCACTGGAACGAAACCTCGACCGGGAACTGGAGCTCAGGGCAAAAAAGAAGCTTTCTTACTACTTCAAAAGAAAAAACGAGTGGCAAAAAGCAGTCTCCCTCTGGGAAGAGCTTTCCTCCTCAGACCAGCTTTTCTCCTACCGTGAGCTGGCCATGTACTATGAGCACAGAAAAAAGCAGTATGAGGAAGCAAAGAGAATCGCCGAGCAGGGATTGGCTCTCTCCATGGAAGTTATGTCAGCTTCATTCAGGGAAGATTTCGCTTACAGGCTCGAGCGGCTGAACAGAAAGATAGAGAAACAGAGAGGAAAATCGTAATCTCAAAGAGGGAGGGATGATGACGCTTGAGGAATTTAAAAGATTCCTGAGATCGGAGAACCTCAGGCTCACCAGGCCCCGCCGCCTGGTGTTCGAGGAGGTGCTCTCTTTGCCAAAAATCCATCCCAATGCCGACGATATCTACAAAAACCTTCAGAAGAAGGAGAAGAAAGTTTCCCGCGCCTCAATTTACCGCACGCTTCACCTTCTGGTTAAAAGCGGACTTGTAAGTCAGATAGACCTGGGTGAGCAGCACAGCCACTATGAGCTTGAGGGTACGGATGCAGGTCATGGGCATCTTGTCTGTCTTTCCTGTGGAAAGGTGAAGGAATTTTCCCGCCGCCAGATTCACGGTGTCCTTAACAGAATGAGCAGGGAGAATAAGTTTAAAGTAGAAAGGTTTTCCGTGCAGATCTTTGGCTTCTGCGAGGAGTGCCAGAAAAAAGAAGAGAAGAGCAAAAGAAGAAAATCGAGGTGAAACGATGAAAGCCATGCAGCTAAGGAAATTCGCATCGATTGAGACCTCTCCCCTTGAACATGTCGAACTCCCCTTGCCCGAGCCTGAGCCGGACGAAATTCTCATCCGCGTCAAAGTCTGCGGTGTGTGCCATACAGACCTTCATACCGTGGAGGGTGAACTTCCCCAAGTAAAGCTTCCTATCATCCCTGGGCACCAGGTGGTGGGTAGGGTGGAGAAGCGGGGTGAGAAAGCCAGGCGGTTTAAGGAGGGAGAGAGGGTTGGCGTTGCCTGGCTCTATTCCTCATGCGGCACATGCAGCTACTGCACTACCGGGAAGGAGAACCTGTGTAAGAAGGCACGCTTTACCGGCTACCATGCCAACGGCGGTTATGCCGAGTACCTGGTGATAGAGGAGAAATTCGCCTATCCTGTTCCGGAAAAGTTTGATGATCGTGAAGCAGCACCCCTGCTCTGTGCAGGCATTATCGGCTACAGAGCGCTGCGGCTGAGCGAAGTAAAGCCCGGCCAGCGGCTCGGTCTCTACGGTTTTGGGGCTTCTGCTCATGTGGCCGTTCAGGTTGCTGTTCACTGGGGATGTGAGGTCTACGTCTTCACCAGAAGCAGTGAACACCGCTCTCTTGCTCGAAAGCTGGGGGCAGTGTGGACAGGTTCCTCAAAAGATAAACCCCCGGCCAGGATGGAAAGCTCCATCATCTTCGCTCCGGCAGGGGAGATAGTGCTCGATGCTCTAGAGGCCCTTGATAGAGGCGGTACGGTTGCCTGTGCTGGTATTTATATGACCCCTATTCCAGAGATGGACTATGTGAAGCATCTCTACCATGAGAAGACTCTCCGCAGCGTGGCTAATGCTACAAGAAGTGACGGGGAGGAGCTTCTCAAGCTGGCAGCAGAAATACCCATCCGTACTACCACGCGGGTTTTTCCCCTGGATGAGGCAAACAGGGCGCTCCGGCTTTTAAAAGAAAGCAGAATCGACGGAGCTGCAGTGCTTGAGGTCTCTGATTAAGATATAGAGAAATATGGCGCAGTGTTAAAGAAGACAGGAAATTTGATTTTAGGAGTAAAACCTGGGAATCTGTTGCCATTATTTGCTATAATAAAAAAATCCTTTTGTTGAATAGACTATTTATTAAAGCGTGCGCCCGTAGCTCAGCTGGATAGAGCGTCTGACTACGAATCAGAAGGTCGGGGGTTCAAATCCCTCCGGGCGTACCATTTTTTCCCTTGATCTAAATTTTGGATTCCTTTCTGGCATTTTTGTATAATAAATGGAGAAGAAAAGAGATTGAGCACCATTCTCCAGACGGGAATAACCCTCTGGTTCAACACTGAAGGAAAGAAAAAGAAAGAATACGGAATTAATTTTTTGAAGAAAAAAGTTACTCCTGAGGTGTATATAGCCTATTTGGAAAAGACCAGAGGTCTTCTATCAGAGGGAAATGAAAGCAGCGAGGATGAGAAGAGTTCAAGCGGCTTCGGGGGGAGGACCGGAAAGACCTGCGGTCACTTTCGATCAATTTAAAAAAAGCACAGGAAAAGCTCCTCCTCGATTTGGACCAAAACAACATACCATCTGGGTTGAACTACATCTCGCGGGGAAAGAATAATATAAACATATCGAAAACAATCAGTTGCCTTTTGTAGTTTTAGAGTGTACTATGTTTGTTAAGATTCACGTCGGGAACATTGCCTTCCGGATGAGAGAGGAAGCCCTGAACGTGCTTTTTAAGCGGTGTGGTGAAGCGGCATCAGCGAAGGTGAGGCAAGAGACGCAAAGGGCAAGGTTGCTCGACTCAAAGGAGAATAGGAGTGGAAAGAATCGTAAAGAGTGGGGATTCTGTCAGAATCCATTACACAGGAAAGTTCGAGGATGGGAGTGTCTTTGATTCATCCAAGGATGGAGAGCCGCTTCAGTTTGAGGTTGGTACGGGGCAGATAATAGAAGGTCTGGACAAAGCTGTCATCGGTATGCATCTGGGAGAAAAAAAGAGTGTGACCGTGAATCCTGAACAGGGATTCGGCCCTTACAATGAGAACCTTCTTCTCGAAATGCCCAGGGAAAAGATTCCCGAGCATATTTCTCCTGAGATAGAGATGAAGCTTCAACTTGTGGATGAGAAAGGAAATGCATTGCCAGTTGTGGTCAAAGAGATAAGCGATGACCTGATTAAGCTCGATGCCAATCATCCGCTGGCGGGCAAAGTTTTAGTTTTTGATATCGAGCTTTTAGAGATTACGTAGAGAAACATTCCATCATAGGGAGCTTTCACTTCCTGTATTCTGCTGGTGAAGAAGTCTGTCAGAAAGCCAACCTCCTCGCTTTTCTTAATGTAGAATCTCCTGTCGACTGAAGGATAAAACAGATTCGCAGAAATGTTTGGGGGCAGGGAGGATTGAAGATTTGCCGGCAATTCTTTATTATGATTAAGAGAAAAAGTGAATATCGCCACCAACACCAGCATTTCTCCCATCGGAGGCATTGCCAGAAGGGTTAGAGAGCTGAGGAGAAGAGTTGAGGCCGTCTGCGGCCCCGACAGGCTTGTTATCGTTGAAATACATCCAGAGACAAGGTCGGTGGAAGAGAATAGATGTTCAAAGCTCTACAGGATTCCCCTTCCAGAGTCATTAACCCTGAACACTGTCTACTCAGGAGTTAAAAGTCTTGAGGAGCTGGAGGAGAGGTTCAACCCGACGATAAAAGAGATAGAGAACATCCTGGAAAAAGAGAAGGTGGAAGTTGTTTTATCCGAAGGAACCTACTATGCACCCTGGTGTCTTTACCGCGCCTCAAAAAATAGAGGCCTGCCGCTCATTATTCTCTATGCCGGGGTGCTCAAGTATGAAACCGAACATTTTCCTGATGATATTCGCCGGGTGATGGTTGAGATGGAGAAAAGCTTTATTGACCCTGAGCTGATGTATATCTTTCCTTCTCAGCTCACAAAGTCTTGTGTGGAAAGTGAATACGGCAGCCTGAATCGGGCGAGAATAATTCCCAACGGTATTTCGAGAGAGTTCTTCGAGCTCGAACCGAAGAACGGCTCCAGTGCCCTGGGCTTTGTGGGCAGAGTTTCGAGGACAAAAAATCCTGAATATCTCCTTCTTCTCAGAGATGAGTTGAAGCGGCAGAAGAAAAAAATGAGAATTTTCATGGTCAGCGATGTAAACCACAAGAGCAGGCTGAGGAAGAGACTGTCCAGAGCAAAAATAATAACATTGTCAGCTATGGATACCATCTGCCTCAGGGAGTTTTACCGGGATATGGCTGTGCTCATCAGCCCCTCCTACTTCGAGACCTACGGCAACGTTCCCGCAGAGGCAGTGGCTTCAGGCACGCCGGCCCTGATAAGCGAGACCATGGGGGTGGCCGAGATATTCAAGGAGCATGGTTTGAATCATTTCATCACTGATTTCAACGATGTCAGAGAAGTGGTTGAGCGCATAGATGAGTTCAGGAATCACAGGGTGGGCAAAGAAGTAAGAGAGTCGCTTAAAAGGTATATCTGGGATTCGGTTATTGACTGTTATTTTAACATCTGCAGAGGAGAGATAGATAGAGGGATTTAAAAAGAAAGTGCTGGCTGTTAATGAACAAAAGGGGGTATTCAGGAGGGTGGTCCTGCCCAGCCAGCAAAGCAGGAAGTTATGCTTATTTTAGCATAAAACTTATAAAAAAAATAGGATTTTTGCAGAAAATAAAATCAGGATTAAATTTTCAGGTACTCTGAGCGGGTTGAGCTGAAAGCTTTTTGTGTTCCTTGATAATCAGAAAACAGAAGAGAAGCATTACAGCTACCAGAGCCATGTTGAAGGCAGCGAAATTTTCGGTCGTAAAAGCAAGGAAGGTTGTTCCCAGAAAAACAAGAAGGGCTGAGAGCACATCGCCGGCTCGATGGAAAAATGTGTCAGTAGCTGCCTTGGCTTTGTATTTTTCTTCTCTTGAAGTTATGAGAAAAAGGGCATGCCTGGTTGTGTTCATCAGAGAATAATCGGTGCCGTTTTCAGCCACCTTAACCCAGTGAATGAGCATCAGGGATGCTCCCAGGGCGATGAGGAAGTATCCGCCAAGCGCGATAAAGGGGAGGAAAAGAAGAGCCATCCTCACCCCCAGCCATTTGAAGATTCGGGATACAACAAAGAGCTGGATGAGCATGGCTAGGAGGTTAAACCACATCATGAAGCTTGCCTGGAATTTGCCGATGAATTCTTCCACTGTCAATTCTCCTGCTGTCCCCATGCTCACCGCTTCCTTGGCTGTGTGTTCAACGTAGTTTCCCAGGATGTACTGACCGTTGGTGTTGATGAAATTAAGGAATAAAACAAGTAAAGCGATATAAAGTAGGTAGCGTTTTTTAAACAGAAGCTGGAATCCACCGCCTTTTTTTAGAGGCTTTTCCTCTTCCCTTTCTGCTGACTCCCTGGTCTCTGCTCTTCCGGGAGAAGGATAAGCTGCCCTTTTCACCTCTCTGATATGAATAATCCAGGTAAGCATGATGCACACGCCGAGAATTGCACCCGAGACAAGCATCATCTGGTAAAGGCCGATGGGTTCCACCAGCCGTCTGGCAACAGCGCTTCCGGAGAATGCGCCAAAGGTTGCGCCGAAAGCAACCAGAGGGAAAAGCCTTTTCCCCCTTTCCGGCGTATAGACATCATTGGCAAAGCCCCAGAATTGAGCCACCACCATGACGTTAAAGATCCCCATCCAAACAAAAAAGATGATACCCATTGTGCCCAGCTTGACTTCAAAAAGGGAGAGAATGTAGAAAATCACCAGGTTGGAAATGAAAAACAGAGTGACCCAGGTTATCAATTTCTGACGCGGGAAGCGTGAGGCAATAGCGCTGAAGGCTTTGACCACAAACACCAGCAGCACAGCTATGGCCGCATTAAGATAGCTTTCCCATTCTGCCCCCTTGCCGGCGAGAATCAGGGCTTCTCTGACCGGTTTTATGATGTAATAGGCTGCCAGAAGAAGATATACATTGAGCATCAAAAGGAAGGCAGTAAGGGCTTCACCGGGATATACGGTGGTGAAGAGGCCCAGAAAACGGTAGGCAAGGCCAGGAGTTTCTTTTTTGTCCTTTTCAATTTTATCATGATTTGAGCTTTGCATTAACTTTACTCCTTTGTTTTCCCTTTGTTTTTTAATTTTGCTCCCCCTCTGTTTATCATTTTTTAAGAATTAAAGTCAAAGAAATAAATTGGACATGTACCAATTTTCTCTGAAAAATCGGTCCGTGCCCCCAATTTCTCTTGAAAAAAGGGGATAAAAAAGGAAAAATAGAGGCGCTCGAGGCAGAAGATTTTTCCAAGCCCTGAAAGTGGGTAGAATTCAGGGAAAAAGGAGGTTAATCGAAATGAAAAAAAGAAACCTGGAAAGAAAAATCCTCCTCTCAATTCTCTCTCTTTTCCTGTTTTTTTCCTTAGGCAGTCAGTCTTCAAGCAGGGAAAAGATTACCAGGGAGAAGAAGTTTGTCCTTGACTGGTTGAGCCAGCCACAAACAGTTGAGAAGTTCGGAAGAATCTCTGATACAATCTGGTCCTACGCTGAGCTGGGGATGCAGGAGTTCAAGTCATCAAAGCTTCTGGCAGATACTCTGGAGGAAGCCGGTTTTAAAGTTGAACGCGGGCTTGCCCGCATGCCCACCTGTTTTGTCGCCACCTATGGCTCGGGAAAACCGGTGATAGGAATCCTGGGAGAATTTGATGCCCTGCCCATGCTGTCTCAGAAAGGAAGGGTTCCGAGGAAAGAACCTCTTGTTGAAGGCGCTCCAGGGCACGGCTGCGGACACAACACGATGTGCACTGCGGCCGCAGCCGCAGCAATTGCTGTCAAGCAGGCAATCGACAGGTACGGACTCAAGGGTACGATTAAAGTTTTCGGCTCACCAGCAGAAGAGACTCTCATCAGCCGGCCTTACATGATCAGGAGCGGACTTTTCAAGGATGTGGATGTGGTTATCGATAATCACAGCAGCAGTGATTTTGGCACCGATTACGGGAAGAGCGGGAATGCCATGTACTCCACCATATTTTCTTTCAAGGGAAAAACAGCGCATGGCGCAGCTCCCTGGGGAGGGAGGAGTGCACTCGATGCAGTGGAAATCATGAATGTGGCCACAAATTATCTCCGTGAGCACCTTTTTTATACCTACCGCATGCACTACGTTGTTCTCGAGGGAGGTGAAGCACCCAATGTTGTCCCTGACAGGGCAAGTGTCTGGTACTATGTTAGAAACAGTGACGAGAGGCTGGAAGAAATGTACCAGAGGGTGGTCAACTGTGCCAGGGCAGGAGCTCTTGCTTCCGGCACAGAGCTTGAGATGAAAGTCATTGCTGCTGTTCACCAGAGAAACGCAAACAAGGCCCTGGCAGAACTTTTTCAGAAGAATATCGAGCTCGTCGGCATGCCAGAGTGGAGCGAGGAAGAACAGACTTTTGCCCGAGCCCTGCAGAAGGAACTGGGCAGGCCGGAAAAAGGGATGCCTGAGAAAGTGAGGCCGCTCAGAGAACAGAGCCGGACCTTTGTTGGCGGCGGATCCTCTGATGTAGGTGATGTCACCCTGGTCGTGCCCACTGCCACCATAAGGTTTCCCGGTCGGGTGCCAGGGGCTATCGGGCATCACTGGTCGACGGTCGCCTGTAATTTCGGCAGCACGGCCTGGAAAGGGCTTAATGCTGGGGCAAAAGCAATGGCTGCTTCGGCCATAGACCTCTTCCTTGATTCTGAAGCACTGAAGAAAATAAGGGCTGAATTCGAAGCCTATGCTAAAGAACATCCCTACAAACCTTTCCTGCCCGAGGATGCAGAGCCACCGCTTGAACTTAACAAACAGCTCATGGATAAATGGCGTCCTTTGCTGGAGAAGTTTTACATTAAAATAGATTGACAGTCCGGGTTGTCCCAGGGGACTGAAGAGGCACTCGGAATCGAGAGAGGTGTTTCTGCCCTTCAACTCGGGTTAGAGTGTTTTGTTGACATAAGTAGGCTGAGGCCATATATTTAGAAAAAAGGATAATGCTGCTAGGAACATATGATTAACTCCCTGGGCAGATTATTTTGCTCCTCCCTTATCCTGGGTGTGACCATTTTTATCTCGCTTTCGCCTCTTCAATCTCAACAGAAAAAGCCGCGGGTCGTTGTGGCCAAGGAAAATGCCCTGCTCAGAGTGTATCCTTCCCCTGAAAGCCCGGCCATCAGGAAAATTGCGGTGGGAACAGTCCTTGAGGTGGTAAAGCCGGGGTGGGAGTGGTTGAGGGTGAAGTTACCCGCTGACAGTTCTGGTATAAGCCTGGTTGGATACATCAATGAGCGTTTCGTCTCCTATAAGGTCGAAGAAATTCCAGCTCCAGAAAGGAAAGAGGTGGTTGTTGTTCCCAGAGAGGCGAAGCCTGAGAAACCACGGCCAAAAGTAGTGCCTGAAAAAAAGGTCGCTCAAGCACCGCTCATGGTAAAGAAGCACAGACTGGTGAGTATTTATGGCTGCTACGGCTGGGATTATGTAAGCGGAGGAGACCTGAACAGGGTGATTCATGATAGGAATAAATTTTACTCTGATTCGGACAACTATTTTCCTCTCACCGATTATCGGTCTGAGTGGAAAGACTTGAGCTGGCTTAATAACTTCAGGGGAGAGTTCATTTTCAACTTCACCCCCACTGTTAGTCTTGGTCTTGGAGTTGACTTTATCACCGATACCACCAGGGGCACACTCACCCAGCAGCAGAGTACCGAGGAAACAATCTACACTACCTCCGGGTATCATATCGATAAAACTGTCTTCAGCTCTAACATTCAGCCCTCCTACACTCTTCGCCTCCTTCCCTTCACCCTTAACCTCAGGCTCTCAATTCCCCTTACTGGTCTTCTCTCTGCCTGTTTTTCAGCCGGAGCCGGCTATTACCTGGGAAAGCTCAACCTGAATGCATCCTATGAGGAGGATGCTGATTTCTCTCAGAAATATTACCTCAATGACGGCACATTTCTCAAAGAATGGGTGGACAACCGAGCAGAGACTGGAAACTATAAGGAGGAGGTAAAGGCAGAGGCAGTGGGGATTCATGGAGGTCTGGGTGTCTACCTTAAAATCACCAGGAATATATCTTTTGTCGTTGAAGCGCTCTACAGAGTTGTTAGTTTAAAGGACTGGCGAGGGAATTTTTCGCATCTTTATGACTGGAACACAGAATCCGGCTGGTCTGATACGGGCATCATGACAGAAAGTGGAAGTGTGAGCGAGTCTGAAGCCGGGAGCCTCTGGTACAGCGAGGTTTACTACGACTATCTGGCAAAATATTACGCTGAGATGAAGGTCCTCTCTGTTGGACCTTCGCCAGGTACAGGCATCAGGAATATTCGCCATGCTGTGCTTAATCTCAGCGGGTTTGTGTTGAGGTGGGGGATAAAGGTCAATATTTAGGCTTAATCATTTCGGGTCGGGATTGAATTAAAGGCAGAGTGAGTAATAAATAAATTTTCTGATGAAAATTCTTCATACCGCGGATATTCACCTCAGGAGCGATAAAGATGAAAGGTGGAAGACTCTGGAAAAGCTCATCAGCCTGGGCAGAAAAGAAAAAGTTGACCTCTTCGTCATTAGCGGTGACCTTTTCGATAAAGGCGCGGCAGCAGAGAAGCTGAGGCCAAAGCTCAGACCTCTGTTCTCGAAGACAGGGTTCAGGATTGTTATCGTTCCTGGAAATCATGACAGCGATTCCTACAGGGGAGGGCTCTACTTTGGCCAGGATGCGGTCATTCTAAACGACCGCTTCAAGCCTTTTGAGATGGAAGGAGTGAGGGTTTTAGCCCTTCCTTATGAGCGCATTGAAGGCAGGGAAATGGCGGACAGAATCGACTCCCTGAAGAAGCTTTGCAGGCAGGACAAAAAGAACATTCTCCTCTGCCACGGCGAGCTCCTCGACTCTTTCTTCTCCAGAGAAGATTTTGGGCAGGAAGGAAAAGAAAGATACATGCCTTTCTGGCTTTCTAACTTCGATGAGCTGGATGTGGAGTGCGTCCTGGCCGGGCATTTCCATAAGTCGTTTGATGTGAGAAGGATGAAAAACGAGGCTTTTTTTGTCTATCCGGGCTCTCCTGTGTCTATCACCAGGAGAGAGACGGGCCAGCGCAAGGTCAACCTTTTTAAACTCGGTGAGGAACCGCAGGAGTATGCGCTCGATTCTCCTCATTACCAGGAAATCCTGCTCAAGCTGAACCCGCTTGAAGAAATGGACCCTGTGGCTGGAGTCAAGAAAATCCTTGACGGCCTGCCTCCAGGAGCAAGAGCTCTGGTTAAAGTCTCTGGATTTGTTAACTGCCGCGCTTTAAAGACATCAGAGACAGA
The DNA here is from genome assembly GCA_046760305.1 of Candidatus Aminicenantales bacterium. GTDB lineage: Bacteria > Acidobacteriota > Aminicenantia > Aminicenantales > Aminicenantaceae > JBHIDX01. Next base: position 34,968 of record JBHIDX010000008.1, on the reverse strand, counting down.
GCTTGAGGAGAGGATAGAGGAATTGGTGGAGAAAAAGGGGGAGCTCGAGACATTTGAGTGCAGGGATATTCAGGAGATAGGGGAGGATGACCTTTTTAAGGACTTCGTCAGAATCTTGAACGCCCGGGAGCCGGATTTCCGGAAAAGAGAAGAATTGATCGAAATTACTCTCAGGGCGATGATTGAGGCCAGAGGATGAGGATAGAAGAATTCTCGTTGAGGAGGTACGGGCCGCTTCTGGATTCAGGACGGATAAAACTGGGAGATTTCACTCTTTTCTTCGGCCAGAACGAGGAGGGAAAAACACTGACCATAGATGCTCTGGTCAAGCTTCTGTTCGGGAAAAAGTGCAGGCTTTTTGAAAAAATAGAACGTGTCGAGGAGAGTCCGGAAGGTTTTGTTGTGATCAGAGGAGAAGGGGATAAAACTTTCAAGCTTCCCGAAAAGGGAGACCTCACCAGCCTGACCGGTATCACACCCTCCCAGGCAAGAAACATTTTTATCATCAGGAACAGCGACCTTTCTCTCCACAGGGAAAACAGCCACTTCCGGGAGGTGACCGACAGACTGACCGGGATGAGAACAGAGAGGATTGAAGCCGTAAAAAAGAAGTTGAGAGAGGCAGGGAGGCTTACTCCGGGAGGAGAATTTCGCTCCATAAAAGGCGAGAAGCTGGGGGAGAGACTGGAGGCTGCAGCCAGGCTGATAGAAGAGATCGGGGAACTTGAGAAAGAGGTCAAAGCTGAGAATTATGATTCTCTCGAGGAGGAGATTTCAGCACTCAACCGGAGTGAGAATCTTATCCTCCGGGAAATGGAGAAACTCGAGCTTGCCAGTAAAAGGGAGAAGTACGAAAAGGGAAAAAAAGCGCTTGATGAATTGCTCCATTCTCTCGGAAAACTGGAACAGCTTGAGGGTTTTACACCCCTGGAAGAGCGCTCCTGGATACGCCATGAACAGGATTTAAAAAGAGAAAAGGAAAGAAAAGAAAAACTCCTCATTGAAGAAGAGGAAAAGAAAAGAAAGCTTGTCTCCTTCAGGCAGAAAATAAGACAGAAGAAAAGCGAGTTTGAGCTTCTTGAGACCAGGAGGAGAAAGATTGAGGAGACAATAAAGCCCAAGATTTCCGAACTTGAGCAGGGAAGAGCTGAACTGGAGAAGAAGAGAAGAAAAAACAGGTTTTTCTCGGCTGCTGCGGTTATTACCCTCTTTCTTTTCTCTTTATCCCTGGCCGGGATGATTATCAGGCCTGAATTAAGGGCTTTTTATCTGCTTGCCGTTCTTTTCTTCATCCTGAGCGCTTTTTTCAGCGCCACAGTCTACTTTTTCCATAAAGAAAGAGCAAGGCTTGAAGAACTTTTCGAGATAATCAGGCTAGAGCTGGCAAAATTAGACATAAAGGCAGAAAACTTGGAGGGACTCCTTTCGGAGATTCAGAGGTTTGAGGATAGCTTTCTTGTGGAGGAGCATAAGCTTAAAGACCTTGACCAGGAGTTCAGTGTTTTATCCTCCGAGGTAAAGAATGTTGAAGAAGTTGATTTACCTGAAGCGGAAAACAGGCTCAGGAGAGCCGAAGAGGCGATAAGAGAGATAAAGGAGAGAGCCGGAGTGAAAAGCCTCAGAGGATACAGGGGCAAGCTGGATAAGCTGAAACGTATGGAAACGTTGCGCCACAGCCGAATTGAAACCCTGAAGGCGCTTTTTGGAGGGGGAGGAGAAAATTTAGAGAGCCTTATATCCTACTGGAAAGGCGAGATTGAAGCCCTTCTCCCTTATCGGGAAAAAGCTTGCGGGACAAACTACAGCATGGAAGAAGAAGGGAGATTGAGAGAGAGAAGAAGAGAACTTGCGGAAAAAAGAGAGAAAATTGAGCAAAAGATTAAAGATTTCAGAGGCAGACTGGCGGAGATTGAGAGAGAGGTGAACGCTGTCTTTGGTACCGAGTCTGATTTTCTCTTCTGCAAGACAAGCGTTGACCTTGAAGCGGTGAGGAAGAAACTTGAAGAATTCGTCTCCAGGCATAATCTTTTAAGGGAAAATGTGCTTTCGGCCATAGATATCTTCGACGCGATTAAAAGAGAAGAGGAGGAGAAGGTCACTGCACTTTTCGGAAAGGATAGTCTTATTTCAAAATATTTCTCCACCATCACTAAAGGCTTGTACACGGAAGTTCAGTTTTCCCCTGAAGAGGGAAAGGTCTATGTCATCCCCCAAAGGGGTGAAAAGCTTCCTGGAGAAAAGCTCTCAGGCGGGGCCTACGACCAGCTCTATTTTTCGATAAGGCTCGGGCTGGGTGAAAGCCTGCTGGCAGGAAAGAAGGGATTTTTTATCATGGATGACCCCTTTGTCAAAGCAGATAGAAGAAGGCTCGTCCAGCAGGTGAATATTCTTAAAAAAATCTGTGACTCAGGATGGCAGGTAGTTTATTTCACGGCCAAGGACGAGGTAAAAGAAGTTCTGGAAAGGGAAATAGAGGAGAAAAAAATTCATTTTTACAGGATGTCAGGCTGATTTTTTGCGTCTTTAGTTCTCTTCCGGGTTTTCCAGGCGCTCGACAATTGCCTCAGCAATTTCTTCTGCCCCGCTCTTAAGGGGGATACGAGAGGAAGCCTTTTCTTTTTCCTCGAGTACCTCAGGGTTTTTCATGATACGGTCGATGAGCGCCTCGAATTTAGACGGGGATGGAGTATACCAGCCAAAGCCGTGGTTAAGGATAAATTTTTTGTTAGCCTCTTCGTTGGGTGCTCCGACAAAAGTGATGATGAACGGCTTGTGGAGCGCTGCTGCCTCCATGGAGTAGATTGCACCACATTTTCCTGCCACAATGTCAGCGCTGGCGATGAGGAGATGCATATCTTTTCTGTAGCCGAGGATGATTGCCTCGGGTTTTCTGTATCTTTTCTCCAGACGAAGGCGAAGCTCGTTGTTTCTCCCGGTGATAACCAGAAAACAGGGTTTAATCGAGTTTTCTCTGGCTTTACGCAGGTAGGTATCCACGAAGCGGGAGGTGTGCCTGAAACCTACTCCTTCTCCGCCTAAAGTGAGCATGATGGTCAGGGCCTTGAGGGGAATGTCTAACCTTTTTCTCGCCTCATTTTTTGTCAGGTGTTCTTCGATACACTGAGGCCTTACCAGGAAATTTATTCTTCTGAGTTTTTCCTCTGGTACGCCGAGCATGATGAAGTCTTTCTCTGCCTCATCTGAAGTGACGAAAAGAAGGTCAAAACCGCAGTCCTGATAAACATAGGCTCCGCCCAGCTCGTTGCGCAGGTAGTAGAGAGGAACTTCATATCCTTCTTTTTTTCTTGCTCCATCGAAAAGATGAACGCAGCCCCAGTGAGTGGCCATTATTAAGTCTGGCCTGTAGTCCTGGATGAGGTTAGAAGCTTGTGCGAGGGCAGATTCAGCAGCTTTTTTGCTCAGTGAGTCAATCTTTCGGTCGAGAAATTTTCCCAGGAAGCGCGACATAAACTTTGCCGGTGCGGCCAGAGTAAGAACTTTTTTCCAGGCCTGTCGGTAGAATTTATCGAGTTTTTCACTCCTGAACTCTTCAGCAGGTTCAATCAGGCGGGTCTCCCATTCTGGTTTCTTTTTCTCCACATAATAAGCGATTGACCTGGCTGCCAGGATGTGTCCCTCTCCAGCCAGAAAGTAGGGGATGAGGATTTTTCGTCTTCTGTTCACCTTCATTTCTCTGTCCATCTCAAAAACTGAAACTAGGCCTTTATTTTCTGTCCGAACTTTTTCTGGATAAAGGAGGAAAAGGGCAATTTTATGCAGGGCGGCAGGCGGTGGTGCTCTTTTTTAAAACTGAGAAAAAGATGCTTATGTTCTAGAAAAGCGAAGGCTCCTAGAATGTCCCAGAGCGGAGGGATGACGATGGTCACCTTCTCGCTTATCCTCTTAAGCTCTTGGTAGAAAGCCTGTGGGTCGTCGAGGTGCTCGATTGTGTGCGAGCTGATGATTGAACTGAACTGCCTGTCCTTGAAGGGAAGGTTATAAACTTCTCCGACGAGCACAAAACAGGGGACATGGCTGTGTTTTACGATGTCGACATTTACTCCGCCACCGTCTGTTTTTCCGCAGCAGATATTCGCCTCCCATTTCTGTTTTCTTAGAATTCTGTTCTTGAGCACAGAATAACTCAGGAAATGCAGGCCATAAATCAACAAAAAAAACCCTATCACTGAGACGAGGACGATAACCAAAATTAACATTGCCTGCTTTCTTTGTTCCTCCTGCGGGCAGCGAATAGTTTATGGTTCTGAAAAATCATCTCTTAGAATACATAATCTTAACCTAAACTGAATTATTCATAAATATCAATATTTTAGCACGATTACGTTGTTAAAGGCATAGAAATCAGGGACATGTACCGATTTTCCAAAATCGGTACGTGTCCCTTGATTTACCTTAATTTGCATGTTTTATATGGATAATTCAGGTCTAAAATGAAAGTTTACGAGATTTAGGAAAGGCGGCTCTTGCATTAAGAACATGAATTTTTCGATAAAAAACAGGAAATAGGTATTGTTTCCCATTTTTGTTGACAAGAGAGAGAATCTCCCCGTAAAATTAACTTTCGTTTTATGTGCCTGGAAAAGGAGGAAATTGGATGAAAAAATTTGCCATAGGATGTGTGCTCCTTGTTTTTCTCACAGGGGCGGCAAGCGCTTCAATGTTCATGGTTGAAGTTAAGGGAGGATATTTCAATCCTCAGGGAGAAGTTCTGAGGTCTGATTATGGAACAGTGTTCACACTCGGAGGAGAAGTAACATTCGGAATTTTGCCCGGTCTTAAACTCTGGGGAGCAGGGAATTATTACACAGCCAAAGGAAGGCCTCCCTATGCACTTGATTCCCGCATTACTTTCACCCCACTGGGAGGAGGATTAAAGTATCTGTTTCCCATGGGACGGATTAGATTGTACGGCGGAGCGGGCGTGAATTACCTCAATTATAAGTTGAAATCCCCTGGAGGAGACGAGAGTGCTACAGGAGTGGGCTATGTATTCAAGGTGGGAGTGCTCATAAAAATAAAGGCGCTGGCGTTTATCGATCTCTTCCTGGAAAATTCCTACGGAAAAGTGAATCCTCCAAGTGGAAAGATTAACCTGGGAGGGATTACAGCTGGCATCGGAATCGGCCTTCAATCCTTAATCTGAGGATATTAGCTTCCTTTCCTCAGCTCGATAAAGCAGAGGTCGTCAAAAGAATACCTGGTCCCACTCGTACCACAGAAGAAGCCGAAAATATTCCCGGAGCTATTTTTCAGGCCCTTGGCTGAAGTTGTGAATTCTCCGTTGATGAAGAGGTGGATGGAATTTTCGACAACAACTGCTTCGATTTTATTAATCTCGCCTGAGCGGATACGTTCTGTCTTGGTCCATTCTTTTATTTCTGCCCATTTCTTGTTTTGTCCGTCATAGTAGCCAATCTGATAATAGCAGTCGCCAGAAGCATCGATAGAGATAAAGTATCTGTCATCATTGAAAGACAGAGCTCTGAAAAAGATACCAGCGCCGTTATCATCCGCACCTGAATCATGCCTGATGTTGAAGCGGAGGATAAAATCCCTGTGTTCCAGCTCTTTGGAGATCCAGAAGGCCTGTCCTTCGGTCCTTTCTTCGATTGACAGCCGTCCGTTTTTCACCTCCAGGAAAGGTCCATCAGCCACATCCTCCACCGGCCACTCATTCCTGTTTGACTCGAAATTGTCCAGAAAGATCACCCTGTAAGGATGATATCCGAGACTTACTGCCTTTTCGATAACTTTACTGTTGAAGAGAGGGAGGTAGATGTTGAGTTCACTCAGCCTTTTCTGCTCTGCAATTCGGCGTCTTGTTTCCTCCATTATCCGTTTTTCCTGGAGCATCCTTTCGGCCCGAACGATTTTTTCCCTGGTTTCTATGTTTTTTTTATCGACGCTCAGAGCTTTTCTGTAGAAGGATATTGCCTTTTCGAAATCCTCGCTATTGTAGTACTCGTCGCCCCACATCAGGTATCGGGCAGCAATCTCCTTCTGGATTTTGAGAGCTTCTTCGTTTCCTGGTTCCTTGGAGAGTATTTCCAGGGAAACTTCGTATGCATTCTCACCCGGAGGACTGGTCAGTTTATCAGCGTCAATGTATTCCCTTGCCTTACCAACCAGTTCGGCTATTTCTTGGGTGAGCGGAGACTCGCTGCTCATCTTTTTATAAAGGCGGGGAATGAAGAGAAAGATGGCTATGGCGATGGCGATGACGACCACAGCTGCTCCGCCTGCGAGGTAAATCCTAGTCTTTCCTCCTCTTTTGGGGTGGAGTAAATCTGGAGTGGAAAGTTCCTCAAGCGGGGAGGATTCAAGACCGAAGCTGGGCTCTTTTTTTCCTTCGCTATCTTTTTTTATAAGAGGAGTGCCGCACTTTATACAGAAATTTTTAGTCTCGTCGTATCTAGTGTCACATTTGGGGCAGATTACTTTTGTCATTTTTTCTTTCCTTTTCTTTTTTACCACATTTAGAGACAATGTAAAACCAGATTAAATTGACTCGCTGTTTTTACTGTGCTATAAATTTCCGAAACTAAAGATGGTTCGTGAAGATGGAAAAGATGGAAAACAAGATAAAGAAAATATTTTCATTGCTGATTAGCGGCCTGCTTCTCGCAGGAGGGATTCTCCTGGGCGCTGAAGCGAAGACAATTACCTTTATCCATACCAATGACGTCCACGGAATCTATAAGCCTTATGAGATAAAAATCTCAGGCAAGAAGAGAATGGTAGGCGGAATGGAAACACTCAGTCATTACCTGAATGAGTTGCGCGGGGTTGAGGAAAACGTGATTCTAATAGACTGCGGTGATGTGATGACAGGAACGCTTGTTTCCTCGATAGAATATGAAGGTGTAGTTGGTGGGGCAATGATAGAGTTTATGAACAGGCTCAAATACGACATCTGGTGTTTTGGCAATCATGAGTTTGACAAGGGGCCGTACAAAGCTCTCGGCCTTGCCAATCTAGCCCGCTTTCCTGTAGTAATGGCCAACATTGTGTATAAAAAAAACGGGAAGCTTTTCGCCTCAAATCCCTACTACATTCTTGAAAAGGCTGGAGTGAAGGTCGGTATCATCGCTGTTATGGAAGAGAATTTCCGCCAGGAGGTTCACCGGGAGAGGATAAAAGAACTTGACGTCATGCCCATTGTTCCTGTTCTCAAATCCTACATCCCACTGCTTGAAAAAGAGACAGATTTAATCGTTGTTCTTGTCCACGCACCGTTCAATGAAGGTCTGAGAGTGGCCGAAGAGGTTCCAGGAGTGGACATTGTCTTTACAGCCTCAGAAGACGGACGGTTCAGGAAAGTCAACGAAGTGTTGGTGCAGTCTACCTTCGGCCATCAGCGGACCCTCGGTTACCTGAAAGTCAGGATAAAAGAGGGAAGAATCACAGGCTACGAAGAAAAGCTTGTCTGGCTCTGGGCGGATGTTCCGCTAAAGCCTTCTCCTGAGGTATCTGACCTAGCCATGGATGTGGAGACTCTTATTGGCAGGGAGTACACCAAGGTAATTGGCATGGCTAAGGTCGCAATGAGAACAAGCTATTTTCCAGGGGGTGATACCCAGGTTGAGTGTAACCTTGGAGATTGGATTACCGATGTCATGAGATGGAAGACGGGCGTTGAGGTAGCTCTTCATAACACGGGTGGCATAAGGAGCAACATACCGCCGGGTCCGATTACCATTGCCCAAATATTTGAAGTCTGTCCTTTCCGCAATACGCTGGTGGTGTTTAAACTCAGAGGCAGCCAGTTAAAAGAAATACTCGAGCGTGATGTGGAGAGAGGAAGGGATAGAATGCAGGTTTCAGGTCTCGAGTACAGGTATTACACGCCGGAGAAAAGGCCTTTTGGCCAGAGAATAGACTTTCTCAAGGTGAACGGGGAGGTGGTGGTGAAAAAAGGTAAATTGCTCCTCCCTGAACGAGTTTTTTCTGTTGTTACCAACGATTATGTTGTAGTTCAGGCTGAAGAGAAGTACTTTGGATTTCGTGTTGAGGGCGCTCTGGAGACTAAAATGCCGCTTGACCAGGCCTTGATAGAGTGGCTTGAGGTAAATCGTGAGCTGAATTACAAACGTGGGAAGCGAATAATAAAGATTGAATGATTTAAGGAGACTTTATCTTCCTCTTGTGTTTTCGCTTTGAGGAAGGCGTCTGCCAAGAATAGTTATTCTGTTGAGGACTCCTCTAGCAGTTGCTTGAGAGCCTCAGCAGCTCCGGGAGAGAGTTCTATGAACTCGAGACCGACATCGTAACGGGCTTCTGCTTGGGGAGGGAGTTCTTTTATCCAGATTACTCTTGTGATGGCTTCAACCGAGAGACCGTCAGGGAGAAAAAGCTCTATCTCAAACCGTTTTCCTTCCTTTAGGTACTCATCGCTGTAGACGCGTATCCCCCCGAGCCCGATGTTATAAACCATAGAACGGGCTTTAAAAATGCTGGCCGGTCGGTAGTAAACCGGGACTTTTATCCTCGGAAAACGTCTTCTTTCAGGCTTGGACTCATTCCATTCGGACATGATTTTCTCTTGGCCTTGAGATTTCTGCTCTTTTTTCGCTTCCCTCATTATACCAATTAAACTGGGGACACAATACCTATTTCCATGTTTTTTTTAAAAAAGATTTGATTTTGCCTCTAGGATTGATTAATTTTTTGTCAGCAATTGAATCAAAGTCTATGGCTAAAGAAAGGATACCGGTTAGGCTTAAAGCTTTTATTTATCTGGTTTTTGAATTGGATGAAGGATTCAAATTTCCACAGATTTTTCCACAATTGTCGTATTGCAAGACCTGACCCCTTTGTTTTATGATGTAAAAGAATAAAAGAAAAAGCGCAAGAAATTGGAGCGAAAATTAATATTTCTGTTAATTATCGGGTGCATCATTTTTACTGCGGCTTTTTTGATCAACGCAGAAAAAGATGATGTTGTTGCTCTAAAAACTTACCTCTCCCAGAGTGCTGTTCATCCCGGGAAATCTTTCAGAGTGGCCTTCAAGATAGATATCGCCCCAGGCTGGCACATTAATGCTCCTGAGCCAGGCGATGAATTTCTTATCCCTTCCGAGCTTTTTTTTGAGGAAGATGAAACGGTAGAAGTTCTTAAGCTCCATTACCCTGAGCCGGGGAGAGAAAGCTTTGCCTATTCGCAGCAGGAACTTCTGGTCTACAGAGGAGAGGTCTTCCTTGCTGCTGAGATTAGAGTCAAAAAGGATGTTTCCTTAAAAAAACATGTCCTTAAAGCATCTTTCATTTACCAGCCCTGCGATAGCCGCACCTGTATGCCGCCCAAGAAGCTTGAGATTAAGATTCCTTTCAGCGTTGTCCCCTCTTCAAAAAAAGTGAAGCAGATTAACGAAAAGATATTTTCAAAAATAAAGTTCTAAGCTTTTCCCGCAGCTTTTGTTAATCTGGATTGCCGGCATTTTCGAACTATATTTCTGGTCAATCGACGAGGCGATTTTTGAGAGCATAGCGGATTATTTCTGCATTGTTTTTCATCTTCATCTTAATCAGAATCCGCGACCTGTAGTAGGCAACAGTTTTTACGCTCAGACCGAGTTCTTCAGCCACTTCTTTGAGGGATTTTCCCGAAGCAATCATGAGCATAACCTGGTGTTCCCTCTTTGAGAGCTTTTCAAGCGGCGATTTTTCCTCTTTGGAGACAAGACCAATAGCAATTCTCTGGGCGAGAGAAGTGTTGATGTACTTTTCGCCATGGTGGGCTCGGCGGATTGCTTCGAACAGTTCTTCCGGCGCACTGTCTTTGGTCAGGTAAGCTGCTGCTCCTGCTTTAAGTATCGGAGCCGGGTTCTGTTCCTCGTTGTGCATGTTGAGAACGATAACCGGCAATTTCGAGTTTATTAATTTCAGCTTCTTCAGGAAGGTTAAGATGTTAGTCCTGGGCAGGGAATTGTCGAGAAGGATAACATCGTAATTGTTATTCCCGGCTTTTTCGATTAGTTCTATCTCATTATCCGTGGCATCTTTGACGTGAATATCAGGCCCTTTGGATAAGATTTCCTTCAGTCCTTCCCGGGCGATGGCATGGTTGTCAGCCACTAGTACATTGATCATTTTCCATCCTTTTCAGGGAGCGCAGGGGAGTCATAATTATTACCATTTTCTAACACTTCTGCTTTCACCAACTTCCCCTATCTTTAATTTCTCTCTTCCTTTCTATAAAATATGATATTTAGGTGAGAAAAAAAAATATATAAGGGATATTATTATTTTTTTGTAGGTTTATGTCTTACAAAAATTGAAGAAGGGCCTTATTCGAGAAGACCGTTCTTGATGGCATAACGAATAAGTTCGGCGTTAGTTTTCATCCCCATTTTTTCGAGAATTCTTGCCCGGTAGGTACTCACCGTCTTTTCACTCAGATGAAGCTGCTCTGCTATCTGCTTCACCCTTTTTCCGGAGGCGATAAGGCACAGTACCTGATATTCCCTGTCAGAGAGACTGTGGTGGAGGGGTTTTTCTCTATCGCTTTCAAGTTCCAATGCCAGTTTCTCAGCCAGAGAGGTGCTTATGTATTTTCTTCCCTTCGATATTCTTAAAATTGCGGACACCAGCTCTTCGGGTGCGCTCTCTTTGGTCAGGTATCCTGAAGCGCCTGCTTTCAAGGTCCGCACCGCGAACTGTTCTTCAGAGTGCATGCTCAGGATGAGAACAGGCATGGAGGGCATTTCGCTCTTTAATTGTTTGAGAACATCAAGGCCGCTCAATCCGGGCATGGAAATATCGAGCACAACCACGTCATATTTTTCTTTCCTTACTTTTTCCAGGGCTTCGTATCCGTTGGCTGCTTCTCCAGCTACCAACATTTCCGGGTGTTGAGCCACAATCTGCTTCAGACCTTCACGAACAACAGCATGATCGTCCGCTATAAAAATTCTAATCATTGGCTAGTTTTATTATTCGCAAGCGGGATGCTCACTTTGACGGTGGTTCCTTTTTCAGGCTTACCCGTTATCTTTATTTTACCGTTCATGGCCAGCACCCTTTCTTCCATACCGCTCAGGCCGAATGAGGAAGGGTTGGATAACTTTTCCTCAGAGATTCCTTTTCCGTTATCTTTTATTTCTAATTCAACGCGATTTCCCTTTTTTTTTAGGGAAACCCTGACCCTGTTTGCATTAGAGTGGCGGGCAATGTTTGTCAGCCCCTCCTGGAGGATGCGGAAAATAGCTGTTGACTGGTGTCTTGTCACTTTCGGTTCCTTGGGCTCTATGCTTGTCGTACATTTAATCCCGGTCCGAGCCTGAAATCTATTAACCTGCCATTCAACAGCTGCGGCCAGACCGAGCTCGTCGATTATGGCCGGCCTTAATTCAGTTGCGATTCTCTTCACTTCTTTTATTGAGTTTTTTACCAACTCAGACATGGCAGCTATTTTTTTTCTGAGTGTTTTCAATCCTTTGGGCACTTCTTTCAGCATCAGTGAGAGGTCCATTTTAAGGGCGAGGAGAGATTGACCGAGTTCATCATGAATCTCCCGGGCAATTCTTGTTCTCTCTCCCTCTCTGGTAGACTGGAGGTGTCGAGCAAGGTTGCGGAATCTGGTCTGTGAGGTCACGAGTTTCTCCTCTATTTTTTTTCGCTCAGTGATATCGATAATCATTCCTTTCAGAATGTCTCCTTCTCGTGAGGCACTGAGAAGGAGGTGTTTCGTTTCTTTTCTGCTTGTAAAGGCAGCGATCTCGAAATTTACAACCTGACCTTTTTTATCGATTTCTTCAATCAGACGCTTCCGGTCGTTGGGATTTTTGTAGAAGGTTTTGACGTTAAAAGCCATCATTTCTTGAGGCGAATCAAACTCGAAAATCTTTGCTGCATTCCTGTTGACATAAAGTATCTCACCCTTGAGATTCGTTCTATAGATGCCCACCGGAGCATTGTCTATGAAATCTTGCTGGGTCCTGATTTCTCTTTCCATACGGGTGAGTTTTTCGTAATTTTTTTCCATAGCTGAGATTTTTCGACGCAGTCGAGTAAGTTCAGATATGAGCTGTGCTTTTGTCTTTTTCTTATTTGTTTTGGAATTTTGATAATTCATGTTGCGAAATTCATATAAAAAAAGGTAAAGAAAAAGTTGAATAATCAGGGAATGAAGGAGAATGGAATTTTAGAACCAACACCAATTCCCCTCTGGATAATTAAAAAAGTATTTTATCCAGCCGCAAACTCCAAGTCAAATATTTTTCTTCTTGACAAAGAGAGTGGAGGATGTTCATATTTTGAACTAGAAGATGGGAGGAAAAAAGCATTGATTCTTCGAGCCTGAGATGGACGAGAACAAGGTGTATGAAGTTCTTGAGAAGTTAGGTATTTCTTATACCAGACTTGACCATCCGCCTGTTTTTACGGTGGAGGAGGCGGAAAAACACTGGGAAGGAATAGAGGGTGCTCACTGCAAGAATCTGTTTTTGAGAAACAAGAAGGGTAACCGGCACTATCTTGTTGTGGTCGAGAGCTCAAAGAGAGTCGATCTAAGAGAATTGAATAAGAAGCTTGGAGAAGACAGGCTCAGCTTCGCCTCTCCGGAGCGGCTGATGAGGTATCTTGGACTTGAGCCTGGTGCGGTTTCTCCTTTCGGCTTGATCAACGATAAAGAGAAGGAAGTTCTGGTGATCGTCGACCTTGATTTAAAATCTGCAGGCCGGGTTAATTTTCATCCCAACGTAAACACGGCTACCGTGGGCATAAACTACAGCGACTTTGAAAAATTCCTCTCCTGGTGCGGACACAGAATCCGCCCCCTGAAGCTCTAACATCAAGAAATAAAATTGTGGTCAGTCTATTGGAGGAAAAGTTTTATAATTTTCATCTTTCCCCTGTAAGGAGCATACCTTACTTTGATATCAATCAGGTTTGATTTTCTCATCACTGATTTTCGATGGGAGAAAGTGTCAAAGCTTGCTTTTCCGTGATAGGCTCCCATGCCGCTTCTCCCCACCCCGCCGAAGGGAAGAGCAGTGCTTCCCAGGTGGATGATGGTATCGTTGATGCATGCTCCCCCAGATGAAGTGTGGCTGATTACTTTTTTTTGTTTTTTTCTGTTTTCCGAGAAGAAGTAGGAAGCGAGGGGTTTCGGCCTCGAATTAACGAATGAAATCGCATCCTCGAGGTTCTCATATTCGATTAGAGGCAGGAGAGGTCCGAATATTTCTTCCTTCATGATCGGGTCATGAGGAGAAATGTTGTCCATAATAGTGGGAGCGATGTACCTTGTTTTTGTGTTCGTTTTCCCTCCTTCCAGAATTCTCCCTTTCTCCAGCAGGCGGCATATCCGTTCAAAATGTTTCTCATTTATGATGCGCGGAAAATCAGGGCTTTTTTCAGGATTTTCTCCGAAAAATTCTCTAACCGCTTTTTTCAGGGCTTCAACAAGCGGCTCTTTTATTTCCCGGTCCACAAGAAGGTAGTCAGGACTTACGCACACCTGACCTGCGTTCAGGAATTTTCCCCAGGCTATGCGGCGGGCAGCAAAATTAATCTTTGCCTCCCTGTCCACTATGCAGGGGCATTTTCCACCCAATTCAAGAGTGACAGGTGTTAGGTTTTTTGAGGCTGCTTCCATGACCACTTTGCCGTGTTCGCTGTTGCCTGTAAAAAAGATATAATCAAATTTTTCTTTCCACAGTGCCTGGTTTATTTCCCTGCCACCCAAAAAGACAGAGACATATTCTCTATCAAAGGTATGTGTGATAAGCTCCTCTATCACGGATGAAGTGTGCGGAGAACGACTCGAAGGCTTGAGTACAACACAGTTCCCTGCAGAGATGGCACCTATCAAAGGATTAAACAGGAGGTAGAAAGGATAGTTCCAGGGAGCAATGATGAGCACTACTCCGTATGGTTCTTGATAGATGAAGCTCGAAGCCGGAAAATGAATAAGAGGAGTTTTTACTCTTTTCGGCTTTGCCCACTTTTTAAGATTCTTGAGGTGAAAACGTATTTCTTTTTTTATCCATCCGATTTCTGTGGCATACGTCTCGAAGGGTGCTTTTCTGAGGTCGAGGTAGATGGCACGTGTGAGCTTTTGCTCGTAAGCCTCAACCGCAGCCAGCATCCTGCGCAGCATTTCCTGCCTGAAAGAGATGTCTTTTGTCCTCTGAGTGGAAAAAAATTGTCTGTGCTTCTCTAATGTGGCAGGAATGGGAGTAGCATCCATGTTTCTCCTCCTTTACATCGCAGTCTTCACTCTTCTCATGCTTTTTTAATCTGGTTTGTTAAAGAGAAGTTTATTTTCTTTTTCAGTCGAACATAGGGTCCTGAATAACTTCAAGAGTTTTTTCCATCACCTCTTTGCCGTTCACTTCGAGAACAATCTTAAACTCACCTGGCTGGACAGGCGCCCCGTAGCTCCTAGATCTGCCCTCCCTGGAGACAGCTTTTTTCCTCAGATTCCAGAAGACTTTATTCATTCCCTGGCGTGTCTGTCCTTTGAGCTCCTGAATATTTTTTCCCTGGAGGTCTTTTACCAGAATTCGAACAGAATCTGCTGCTTTCTTCAGGTAATAATAAATCGTAGACCCAGAAGGAGGGTTGCTGACCCTGGCAAATTCGCCGTAACGCTGGCCTCTTCTCTCGTACATGTTCCACTTGACTGTCTTCTGGATATCAAAGAGGTAAGCGTCTTTTTCGAAAGTTTTGGGGCTGAATTCTTTAAAAGGATAGATGTCAGCGATGTATATTCCCCGGCCGTAGGTGCCTATGGCCAGGTCTCTTTCTCTCTTCTGGATATCGAGGTCCATGATGAGCGCATCAGGAGTAGAAGAAGACATGGCGATCCAGCTCTTCCCCTGGTCGATGGAAACAAATATGCCGTAATCTGTGGCCAGGTAAAGGACGTTCGGGTTGTGAGGGTCTTCCAAGATGTCATTCACTGGGTTCATCATTCCCTGGCTGATGTCTTCGAATGTTTTACCCAGGTCACGGGTGAGGTAGAGGTAGGTCGTATCTTCATTGTGAGTGCGGTATCCAGAGTATGCGACATAACAGGTTTTTTCATCGTGGGCAGAAGGCGCTACTCTCATCACCCAGCGGTCGAAAGGAATTCTGGCTCCCTTGACTCCCTTTTTCGGGTTTCCCTTGCTGTCGTAATAGCGGGAGGTAATATTTTCCCACGTTTTTCCGCTGTCCGTGCTTAGCTGCAGATTACCATCATCAGTCCCTGCCCAGTATATTCCCGGCTTTACTGGTGATTCAGCAAAGGTGTAGATGGTTGCGTACTGGAGGTTTGTCTTCTTGGACAGCTCTATTTTTTCTTTTTCGTTTTTTGAGAGGTCAGGACTGATTGTTTCCCATGTTCCCGGCTTGCCTCTGGACATCGACCTGTGGACGTGCTGGGAACATACAAAGACTATGCCCGGGTTATGGGGAGAGAGGACAATGGGGGCATCCCACTGGTATCTCTGGGGAGGCTTCCCTGCCTCCCTTTCTTCCGCTGTGTTGCGCTTGGAAAGATTTATCATCTCACCTGTCTTGAGGTTCATCCTCCTCGACCATCCGAACTGGCTCTCAAAATATATGTACTCAGGATTCCACCAGTCTCTGACCACGTAGAAGCCATCACCTGAAGGGAGGTAAGTCCAGTCAGCCGCATAGACACCGTATGAGTTCCTGTTTCGGGAGGGGCCCAACCAGCATCCGTTGTCCTGTGTTCCTCCCATGACATTGTAAGGAATTTCGTTGTCGACTGATATATCGTAGAACTGCTGGGCGCTTATGGTCTCTTTTTGAGACCAGTGTTTTCCTCCGTCCCAGGTTTCACTCACTCCACCATCGTTGGCATTTAGAATATGGTCTGAGTTTAGAGGATCAATCCATATCCCTCGTGTGTCGACATGGCATTTATGCATTCCAGTCCAGGGAGCATTCTTGAAAGTTTTTCCACCGTCTTCGGATATCTTTACTACAACCTCAACAGCATAGAGCTTTTTATCATTATTGGGATCAACCTCTATTCTTCCCGCATAGCCGGCCTCGATGGCATTGAGGGGAATACTTCCGCCGACAAGCTTATACTCGGTCATTCTCTTCCAGGTTTCTCCCTGATCTTCGGAGCGGTAAATCACGCCTGATTTCTTGACCGGTTCCATGATGCGCAGCGCATCGGCATACAGGATCTGGAGGATAAAGCGGTTGATTGTCTGGTATCTACCCCTTGTCTCCTCGAACTCGTCACATTTTTCTTTCATTTCTTTGATGCGGGACCTAATCTCCTTGTCATCCTTGAAAGCTTTTTTTGCTGCTCTGTTGAAGCTAGCGAGGTTGATTCCCAGGCTTTCAACAAGAGTTATATCGTTGACAAGCTCATGGGCACGATTGGCAAGGTCAGTTACATCCTTTATTTTTTTGGGGCTGAAGTGTATTTCCGATTCGAGTCCGGGGTGAAGCTTTATTTTTTCCGTGTCTGTAACGATAACTTTCCCATCCTTGACCTGGATGCCTTCCGAGCCTGAAAAGAGGAGAGAAAGAAGGTAGAAGTTAACATCTGCCGTGAGTGCCTTTTTTTCCTCATCCCTTTTAAGAGTTCTTTCAATCTCATCGATACTCTCCAGGACTTTTTCGTTTTTTATGAATACCTCTCTTGCTTTTTTGTTAAAGCTTTCAAAGTCAATGCCGATTTTTTTCTGGAATTTACTGTCCTGGACAAACTCGTTCAGCTTCTTGGCAAGTTCATTTTCGTTTTTGGCTGAGATTGGTTCGAACTTGACCAGTTTTTTGATTTCAGGATTAATTCTGTAAGTCTCAAATTTTTTGAAGAAGAAACCATCCCTGAAAATTCTTCCCGGCCTGAAAAGCGCTGACCCCAATCTTTCACTCAAGCCAACATTCACTTCTTCATCCAAGCGGACATAGACGATTTTTGGGTTTTTAGGGAAGATGGTGATACCGTTCCAGCCTGTTTTAATGTTCAGGGGCAGGCCGCGGGTGAGCTTTTTCCATGTTTTTCCTCCATCTGTGGATTTATAGACATGATTTCCTGGCTGGCGGTCGATGAACGTCCAAGTTCTTCGGAAGGTCTTGTAGGCCACGGCAATGATGATGTCTGAGTCGGTGGGGTCGATGACGAAATCGCCCACGCCTCTGTCTTTGAGGTTCAGGACCTGAGTCCATGTTTTTCCTCCATCTTCTGTCTTGAAGAGACCTCTCTGACAGTCCATTCTGTTGTCGTAGAGCTTTCCCTCAGCAGCAGCATAGACTACATCGGGGTTTTTGTTGTCGATAGCGATTTTGGGGATGAAAAAGCTCTGTTCGAGTCCGATGTGCTTCCATGTTTTCCCGCCGTTTGTGGATTTCCACATCCCGTTTCCGTGTGCGCTTGAACGGGCATGCAGGGCTTCACCTGTGCCGAGGTAGATGATGTCTGGGTCAGAAGGAGCTACTTCAATGTTCCCGATACTCATCAGACCGTATTTGTCAAAGATGGGTTCAAAATGGATGCCTGAGTCTTCAGTTTTCCACACGCCGCCAGTTGCGGTGGCAACATAATAAACCCTGCTCTGGCCGCTGGGTAGAGCAAAATCTGTGATTCTTCCCGAGAATGTAAAGGGGCCGATATGCCGCCAGGAAAAAATGTTCAGATCTCTGGTCGTTATTGGCGTTTCAGCAGAAAAGGCTGTTTGAAATGCAAAGGCAAGAGAAAGAGAAAACAGAAACAGAAATTTCCCCTTATGTAGTATTTTTTTCATTGACCCTCCTTTGAAATTTTAATGATGAATGCTCCACTATGGAGTGTTTTTACAATAGTCTTGTTATTTTATACGTATAATAATCGATAAACAACATTTTTTCGCAGAAGGTGTTGTTTTATTCTCAATCCAGTGTTGTTTGTTTTGGAGTTTCTTGCTTTGAACTCAGTTCCGGTCTTTTTCCTGGAGGCTTTTTCTGGAGATTTCCCAAGATGTACCCCATAACCAGGCCGATGATGAGTGTAACGGTTATAAGAATAATCTGTGGTGCCTCGACCTTCCAGAAGAATATTCTAAACGTCACAGCCCTGAGGTTCTGAAAAAGAATTATCAAGCAGAGGACGATTAAAACCAGGATTATTATTGTTTTTACTTTCATCAGACCTCCTTTTGAGTTGAGATCATTTCTGTGACCGATTTTAATTTACCTCTTCCCATTGCTGGGGATGATAAAACTTAATATTATGGTCTGTCAATAAGAATAAGAATCCAGGCCTTTATTTTGGGTTAATAATTTATCATCATTAAAGCACACCCTTGAACGATGAAGACGTGTTACTTTTTTTAAAAAGGTGTGCTCTAGGTAATACAGATGCAGCAAAAATTATTACCATGTCACATTATAGTTGTATTATTAAAAGCCTGAATGGACTAGCGGTGAAAGATGCTGGCTACTAGGTCTTCTGTTTCCTGATCAATTATTTCTTTAAGGCGCCTTTTGTAGGACGAGTAATCGGTGAGCTCAATCCTTTCTTTTTTCATTCTCTCCCTAATTTTTTTATAGGTTTTGCCGAAAGTCTCGAAAAAAGCCACCAGGGCGAATTCCATGTTTGAGGGGAACTGTTTGGCACTTCTGACGTTAGCGAACCTGAAGAGTTTGGCCATCGTTCTGTAACGGGTTTTATTTGGAATTCTCTTCAGGTCAAGTTCTTTTGTCTTAAAATTGTCGAGATAGACATCGACCAGCATTCCTCCCACTACTCGAGCTTCAAGAGACTTATTGTAGCAGCTTCCCACGTAGGAGAATTCAGGCATTCTCAGATAGTCTCCATGAGTGATGAAGCGTTCGTGAAGGATTCCTAGTTTGGCCATATTTATCTTGGCCTGAGGAGTTGCTAATTCGCTGTAGACCCAGTTGAGCGGAATCGCGGCGTGTCTGAAAACGTGGTAGACGAATTCGCTGCAGTAGAAGGAAAGGTCGGTTTTGTAGTCAAAGTTTCCATCATATTTGGTGAACATCCTGTTTTTATAGTAGAGGTTTATAACTCTGTTAACTCTTTGGCGGAAGAATGAGTTCATGTTTTTTAAACGCAGGACGAGAAAATCAGACCTTATTGAGAGTGCGTCTTCGAGGTGAGTAAGCCTCACCCGTGAGCCCACATCCGCTACAAGAGGAAAACCTTTTCTGGAAAAAGTAATGAGGGAAACATGGTCAAAGCCCACAGGATGACTTGTTACTGTTCCCCACCATCTGCTTATCGGATCTACATTGAGAGTGAAAACAACATCTCCCTCTTTGAAGGATATGCCCCTGTAAAGGAATGTATAGTCGCCAATTTTTTTTTCTTTTCCTCTTGTCTGGAAGATAGCCTGGCGGTAATAGTCCTTTTCTTCATCATTGAGATTAAGAGTCTGGAATATGCGTTCGAGTTCCTGCCGGAATGTGCGGAAATTTCTGTAAAATCTTTTCATGTTTCTGTCCGGAGTTTCCTTGGAAATAAGCCTCTTCAGAGTGCTCTTCTTTTTCTTCTGTTTGTGCTCAAAGGCAGGCAGTCCGAGGTCTACTAGGGCATCGAGGTAGACTTTTTCTGGGGAAGCATGAAGTGTGGTGTAGACAAGGTTGGCCGCGCTCTGGTTTCCTGTTTTTCCCAGGACAGAGATGAGTGTTTTCTTTATCCTCAGGTCTTTTGCTTTTTTAATCATACTCCAGAGAGGAAGCTGGAAATCAGGCGTCCCCACTTTGGCAAATATGGCAGATATTCCTAAAATCTCTTCTGTACTGTTGTTCTTGAATGCTTCAGCCAACCTTTCAAATGTCCGGCGGGCGAAAATGTGATGGATTATAAGTCTGGCCTGATAAACAGCATCAAAGAAGCGGATAAGCTCTTTTTGCATCTCAGAGCCTGGCCTTGCTTTCACCAGCAGGCTTTGAGTTGTGCCTACTATTTTCTCCAGCCATTCTAAAAGAGGTATAAAGTCGAATAGGCCTGCTTCACAGTCGAGGGAGGGGATTTTACGAGCAAGGGAGTTCATCAGATAGCCAATTTTTTCCTCATTGTTTTCGCTAAGGCTGGAGTTTATGTATTGCTCGGCCAGAGCACGGAATTGCTGAAGTTGGGGCTGATTTTCTTTAAAGTCAGAGAAAGCAGCATTGAGAGGAAGAGCTGGAACAGGCAATCGGAAGGAGACAATAAGCAGTGTGACCCAAGCTAAGAGGAATTTTCTCGGGGAGGGCATCGCGGAGAAGAATAATTCTTAAAGAGGGAAAAGTCAAGGATGGCAAATCTAGATCAATTTTTATATTATTATATCTATCTTTAAAATAAAAAAAGTAGTATAATATGCCGCATGTTCAAATTTTTCATCTCAAGGGCGGGATAAAAATGATGCCCGGGAAAAGAATTTTTTTTAAAGCTAATTTACCGGGCTTCCATCATATTGTTTGTCTTTCGTTTTTCTAGCCATGCGGACTCATATTTAATAAGGAGGAGAGAATGGCTGGGAAGAAAGGCGTGATTCTGCTTATAGGTCTCTCTCTGTTTTTTCCCTGGATGACATCTATGAGCAGCTCTGATTCAATTGTTTCAGTTGAAAGCAGCAAAACCTGTAAGCAATGCCATGAGGAAATTTATAATCACTGGAAAAATGCCATGCATGCCATTTCGATTGAAGATCCCATTTTTAAAGCTTCTTATATGGAATCGTATTTAAAAACTTCTGGAAAAGCAAAATTCGACTGCCTTCCATGCCATGCTCCGGTGGTGCTCATCAATAATGATTATGACCTCGAAAAAGAGGTCACCAGAGAAGGCGTAAGCTGTGACTTCTGCCATTCTGTGAAAGATGTTATTCCGGGGAAAGGTGGAAATCCTTTTGTTTTTGAACCTGGAAAGACAAAAATAGGACCTTATGCGCGAGCAGAATCTCCAGCACACAAAACCAAACCATCGCCAATTTTTAAATCCTCCGAATTTTGCGCGGGATGTCATGAATACACGAATAGAAACGGAGTAAAAATATTGGGCACCTTTTCTGAATGGCAGGAAAGTCCTTATCCAGAGGAAGGTGTTCACTGTCAGGCATGTCATATGCCCCTTATTCCGGGAAGGATTGTAAAGAGAGATGTGAAATCTTCAAATAGAAAAAGGATTAATCTCCATGCTATCTCTGCAGCCCACTCTAAAGATCAACTCCAGAAGGCTCTGAGAGTTGAAATTGTGAATATACATAAAGAGGAGCAAGTTATTGAAGTTACGGTTGGGATTACAAACACAGGCTCAGGTCACGTCGTGCCCACAGGAATTCCATCCAGAAAATTGCTTTTACTGGTAGAGATGAAAACGCCGAATGAAGTTTTTACTCAACAGCGAAGGTATGAAAAGATTATCGTCGATGCTAACGGTAATGATATCAGGAAAGAATGCGATGCTTTTCTTGAGGCAGAAAAGATCTCGTTCGACAACAGATTGAAACCGAAAGAAAAAAGAATAGAGAAATTTTCCTTCGTCAGACCAGAAACCCGAAAAACAACCATCTCTGCCCGAATTTACTATCTGTATAAAACATCTGTTTTATCGCCAACAGAAATGCGGGTAAAAATGGCAGAAGATGTAAAGTCAATCTCCAAGTAAAAGGCAATAAAACTAAAAAAATATTAAATCAAGTTTAAGGCAAGAACGATGGCGCTTATTTTTTGAGTGACTGGATGTAGCGAATAAGGTCCTTCAGCTCATCTTTCTCAAAACGCGGCCACTCAAGTTTTAACTCAGTAACCATTTTCTCCATTTGGGGCAGGTGATTCCACATAATTGAAATAAGTTCGAAGACATTAAGTTGAGAGAATTCAGCAAGGTCAATTCCCATTTTTTTCTTGACCGCCTCCTGGCTGTGGCAGGAAATGCATCCTTTCTCCTGGAATACCTTTCGTCCTTTTTTTGCACTGCCTTTTTTGCTGTAATACTGAAGGAAGTAAAGGTAAGCCATAAGATCAGCCATCTCCTTGTTCTCAAAGACTGGAATATCCAGTCCTTTCTCCTTCATCTCTTCCCACATCTGGTAGGAGTGGTTCCACATCATTCTCACAATCTCTGTAAGGCTCTTTCTGAGATCACTTTCTTTTAGATTAATATGTTGACTTTTATGGCATACAGTGCACTTTTTCTTGAGGAAAATAGCTTCGCCTTCCCTCGGACTTCCGGGCTCCATGTAGACTGTCTCTCCATTCCTGTTGATAGCTTCTTCCTTAATATATGCTAAGAGGTGAGACATTTCTTTTGCATTTAAAGGATTCTCCAGCATAAGTTCGCTTATGGTCGAACTGTGGTTCCAGAGGGCTGTGGCGATAAAAACAGGCGAGACATAGCGTCCGTACCTGTCTAGAGAAGGGCCTCTCTTTTTTTTCTCCCCTCCCAGAGAATGACATTTCAGGCATCCCTTGGAAGAAAAGAGGGTTTCTCCCTTTAGATAATCACCAGACTCGTCAAAAAAGCCCTGGTAGTAGAGATAAGCCATCAATTCTTCAATATCCTGGGGAGATAAAACAGGCCTTTCGATGTTCTTTTCTTTCATCACTTCTATCATTTTCGGTGAATGACTCCACAATGATCCGGCAAGTTCGAAGAAATTTTTTTCCTGGCCTATCTTTGTCAGGTCAGGTCCAAAGTCTCCTCCAATACCCCAGATTTTATGGCAGTTTATGCATCCCTTGTGGATAAAAACCTTGCTTCCTTTGAGAGGATTTTCAGGCAACGGCAAAGATGAACTGTTCCCAACTGGAAAAAGTGGCTTTCCTACCCCCTCCAGAATAAGAAAGGTAAGAGTGAAGCTAAGTATGGTGAATATTTTCTTTTTTCTGTGAGCCATGATGTTATTTCCTTTCATCTCATTTAACCTGTTTTATGAATAATCCAGGCTGCTGTAAGCTACTTTATTGCTTCTGGGAGGTAGGTTTTAACTCTGGCCACTGTCTCTTTTATCCCTATTTCTCTTCCTTCTTTTACTTCCCAGATTGAAACAATCGGAAACACCTTGACAAAAAGTATATAGAGCAGGATGAAAGTAGAAAAAGATGCTGCAGTTATGGCGAACTCAACCCATGTGGGCGTGTATATTCCTCTTTCAATGGGTAACCTTGGGTTCATCAGGGTTGGGATTACTATCGTAAAGCGCTCAAGCCACATGCCGATGATTACTCCCAGGGAGGCAATAAAGGTTCCTTTAATAGTTCTTGTTTTTCTGTTGGAGAGGATAGTTAGGGGGAGGATGAAACATAAAACCACCATAAGCCAGAAATAGGGTGCATATTTTCCTGTCAACTTTGTGTAAAAAACAAGCAGGTGAGAGGGTTCTGCTCCGTAGAATGAGGTCAGGTTTTCAGTAAAGGTGAAATAAAACCAGAGAAGGCTCATAACCAGAAGCAGGAGTCCAAGGTTATTGAAATGAACAGGCTTCAGGTAACCTTCCAAATGGCAGCTGTGGCGAATGATAACCATGGCTATGATTAAAGCCGCAATTCCTGAGAATATTGCTCCGATGACAAAATAGGGGCCGAAAATAGTACTGTGCCACATGGGCTGAATGGTCATGGCAAAGACATAGGAAACAACCGTATGAACCGAAACCGCGATGGGGATAACGAGCACTGCCATCACAGATATGGCTCTCTCCAGAATTTTCCACTGCTTTTCACTTCCTTTCCAACCAAGGGCAAGTACCCTGTAAAAAGCTCCCCGCAATGTGCCTTTAAAATGGTCTCTCAGGTGAGCTATATCAGGAATAAGTGGTAGAAAAAGATAAATACTGCTGCAGGTTAAGTAAGTCCCGATACTGATCACATCCCAGAGAAGGGGAGAGCGAAACTTGGAATAAAAAATAAGGTTGAACATCCTGTCCGGCCTTCCCAGGTCGGTGATGATGTTAAAAACACCGAAGAAGAGCACAAGGACAGTGATTACTTCAGCAGAACGAGTTATTGCCCGCCTCCATTCTGCTTTAGCTATGCGGAGGATAGCTGAGATGAGAGTTCCAGCGTGGCTGATTCCGATGAAAAAAACAAAGTTGGTGATGTAAAACCCCCAGTATATAGGACGGTTCAAACCTGTGACACCCAGGCCTCTACTCAACTGGGTTATCCAAGCAAATACCCCAAGGGCAATGATGCCTAAAAGAACTCCGAGAGTGAGATAAAACTTTCTCCCTGTATAAACTATTGGCCTCAGTAAGTCAGCTTCAAGATTCGATGATTTTTCCTCGATGTTATCCATGCCATTCCCCTTCAGTTAAATAAAAGACCTTGGGTTCTGTGCCCAGCTCTTCTAAAAGTCGAAAGGCTCTGGAACTCTTTGATAAGCGAGAAACTGTACTTTTTGAATTTTCAAGGTCACCAAAGTAGATTGCTCCTGCAGGGCAGGTCTGGACACAGGCGGGCACATAATCATCTTCTCTCAACTCTCGCCCTTCAGCCCGGGCTTTTTCTTTCGCCTTCTGCAACCTGTGATGGCAGAAAGTACACTTCTCAACCACTCCAACCTGCCGGCGGGAAACGTCAGGGTTGAGATAATTTTTCATTTCTGCTGGCCAGTGCGGTTTGAAGTAATTGAAGTACTTGAGTGTATAAGGACAGTTATTTGTACAGTAGCGACATCCAATGCATCTCTTATAGACCTGGGCCACAATTCCTTCGGGATTTAAATAAGTAGCTCCCACGGGACAGACCTTGACGCAGGGTGGATTTTCACAATGCATGCAGGGCCGGGGAATAAACCTTTCTTTGATATCAGGAAATTCTCCTTCTCTTACCGTCAGAACACTCATCCATGAGATTGCCCTTTGCCTTTTCTCCTCTTCAGGAGTGGAAAAGGGGATGTTATTTTCAACTTTACAGGCCACAACACATGCCTCACAGCCTGTACACCTGTCCAGGTCTATAACCATTCCCCATTTTGGCATCGTAATTTTCACCTCCGCCCTTTCGTGATTTTTACCCGCGTAGATGTTCGACTGTACCTTCCGGTCTGCTCATTGTAAGTATCACCGACTAGAACAAGAGGGTTATTCTCTTTCCTGCCTTTATGTTCACCGAGAGGGTCTTCTTCTTTACCGAGCGGAATTCCGATAACATCGGGCATTATACCTTGAGAGACCTTGGCCACGGCCTTTATTTTCCCGTAAGGAGATTCAACCCAGATGAGGTCATTGTCTTTAATGTGCAGCTTTTTTGCTGTTTCGGGGTTTATTTCTGCCCAGATATTCCACCTGGAATTAAACCTGAAGCCAACTGTTTCTTGATAAAAGGGCAAATGGGCTCCATAATCGGTCGAACCAAAAGGCAGTTCGAAAAGATACAGAAGATAAGGGTAGTTCTCATCATCTGTCGAAGGAGTGAATACTTCTTCTCTTTTAAGTTTTATGAATTCAAACTTGCGAGATTTATTCTGATAGATATATCCTCTTTCGTAAAAGTGGTAATAAGGATCATGCCAGCCTCCCTTTTTTAGCAGGTCCTGGGTGAAATCCTGGAGATTTGTGTGTTGAGGAATCCACCATCCCCGCTCTTCCAGGAATCTTAATTGCTCTTCTTCATAGATGGAAGTAAATATGTTCCCTCTTTTAGAGTTAAAGAGACCTTCCAGGCGGGAGAATATCACTTCTTTAAAAGAACTCCAGGGAAAATTCTGGCTGAATGAGATGCTAATCTTTCTGGCGAGCGCGAGCATCACCTCCTCGAAAGGCCTGGACTGATAGAGGGGCTTTATCACTGGTTTTCCTATGCCTACTATTGGAATTTTAGACAAAGATGAAATTCGCCTTTCCTGCCATTTCTCGAAATAGGTTGTATCAGGAAGAATAATATCCGCATCTTTACTCGCTTCATCGAAGAATGGAGAAAAACTCACCTTAAACGGTATTTTTTCAAAGGCTTCTTTAATTTTTACCGAAGAAGGAGCAGAAGGCAGACTTCTTTCACCATGAAAGAAGAGGCAGTTCACTTCATAGGGCTTTCTGTTTGCGAGGTTGTGGATGAGATTTTTCATCTGCAACGGTTTTTTATTGATTTCAGAACCCTGTCTGCCGTCAATCGTGGGCTGAGAAAGTCCTGATTGAGCGATTTTATCCATGGATGCTGGGGTGAAATCTAGAAGCGGAGCTTTCCTCTGACGGAGCAGTCCTCCCGGAGTGTCAATGTTACCTGCCAGGGCATTCAGATAATGAACGGCTAATACATTAAACAGTCCTCGAGGATGAAATGAGAATTGATAATCGGCCACAGCCACGGCCGGTTTACTGGTGGCAAATTCTTTGGCGGTTTCAATGATTGTTTTCAACGGAACTCCTGTCAGCTCAGAGACGTATTCAGCCCTGATTTCCTCCACGATAAAATCCCGGAAATCTTCATAGTAGACGGAAAATCTTTCTATGTATTTTTTATTGTATATTCTCTCCTTGATGATGATCGAAGCTATGGCTAGAGCCAGGAGCCCTTCTGATCCGGGTCGTATCGGAATCCACCTGTCTGCTCTTGAGGCACAGAGGGAAAATCTGGGCTCAACTTGGACTATCTTAATTTCTCGTTTTGCTCTTTTCACGCCATAAACTCTCTGGTTTTCTATGGAAGTCGGCCAATTGTTCAGGAAATCAGCTCCGAAAGAAAGAATGTACTTTGTATTTGCGATGTCATAAGCAAGAAGGTCATCGATTCCCTGAGTGAGATGGTATGCCCTTCGGAGAGTAGACCAGTCATCTATTCTGATACAATTGGGAGTTCCGTAGACTTTGAAAAACCGTGAAACAAGCTCGTCCGAACTGGTCTCAGAGTTCCCTCCCAGATAAACGACAGTATGGGGTTTCCCTTTATTTCTTATCTCTTTGAGTTTTTCAGCTACTATGGATAAAGCTTCTTCCCATTCGACAGGCTCCCATTTTTCCGATCCTCGTCTGCCAGTTCTTATTAACGGAGTTCTGATTCTTTGGGGATGGTAAAGAAACTGCAGACCTGCCTGACCTTTGGCACAAACTTTTCCTCTGTTTAAGGGATGAAGGGGATTGCCTTCAATTTTTACGGCGCGGTCATCTATGACGCGGACAAGGATGCCGCATCCTGCTGGACATGCACCACAGACTGTTGGTACCCAGCTCTCAAGAGCGGCAAACCAGGAACTTTCTGAGGTTGATAGTCTGTGGACCGAACAGCCGATGAGCGGTAAACCAAGGGAAAGTCCTCCAGTAATTTTAAGAAAATCCCTTCGCTTTATAGACACGGCAGATTCCTCTTTCCCATAACTTTATTCCTAGCGGTGGCATGAGATACAGTCATTGCTGACCTTCATCTTTTTGTGACATCTCATGCATTTTTTCATGGTGATTTTTTCCGGTTTCAGAGGAGGTCGTTTGCTTTTTCCTATCTCTCCATGGCAGATGTTGCATTCGAGTCCGCCAAGGCGAACGTGTCGCCTGTGAGAGAAAAAGACGTCTTCTGCAATTCTGTAAAGCCTTTTCCATTCTATCTCTTTTCCAGACTGGATATACTCCACAAGCTTTTTCTCCGCCTCGCTTTCTCCGAGTGGTTCCTCATGGCATGAGGCGCATATTTCGAGGCCAGGCCTTCCTGATGAGGATGTTTCCTCATAATGTTGATGGCAGTCAGAACATTCAAGGCCATTTTCAGCATGGACGTTGTGATTAAAAGCTAGAGGTTGTTCTATCCCTCCCATGGCGGATAGATAAACAATCGCAACCAGGATGAAAATGACGACTACTCCTAGAAAGAGGAAAATTTGATTTCTAGAAATATTTCTTATCCTCATGCTTCTAGCCTTTATTCAATAATACAATTTTGTGATAATATCAATATAAAATATAGTTTTAGTAGAGAATTATTGAGAAAAAAAATTTAGCCGCAAATTGTTTTCCTGATTATACTGTTTACTCAGCTTCATGGGTGTTTCTCCTCTTAATTTCAACCGGGCTTCCTTTTTCTATCCTTCCTCCCTTTAAAACTCTGGTAAAAATGCCTTTCTCGGGCATGATACATTTTCCTGTTAATTCCTTAATTTGGCACTGTGTATGACATTCTTTTCCTATTTTGCTCACAGTTAAAATTATATTGTTTCCTATCATAATTTCGTCTCCAATTTTAATCTTGTTGAGATTCAGGCCTTCGATAATTATGTTTTCAGCAAAATCTCCAGGCTTTAAATCCGGAATGATTTCTTTCATCTTCTTTACTTCCCCAGCGGAAAGAAGACTGACCTGGCGCTCCCATTTTCCAGCGTGGGCATCGCCTTCAATTCCCCACTCAGGTATGAGAAGGGCAGAGTTTACTTCTTTCTTCTTTGTCCCTTTTTTAGAGCTTATGCAGACTGATAGAATCCTACCTGCCATAGAATCTAACTCCAGGGAAGAATGTGAATCTTAACCTTTTCGCCAGGGCGAAAATAAACTTTATCCTTATCCAGATAAATAAGACAGTTTGCCCGGGCAAAAGAACTGAGCATGTGTGATTGTTGGCTGCCAGTGGACTTTACTTGAAGAGTCCCCTTCTTTTCCTGGACAAAGCCTCTCAAAAGATAAGAGCGGTCTGATTTTTTGTGAAATTCATGCTCGAGTATTGCCTCTTTCTCTTTCAGAAAAAACTCCTTTTGACCCATCATTTTTAGGATAGCAGGCCGAACAAATTCAAGAAAGGTAACCAATGCAGAAACAGGATTACCAGGGAGACCGAAGACAAGAGTCTTTTCTTTTTTTCCGAAAAAAAGAGGCTTGCCTGGTTTTATGGCCACTCTCCAGAAGATTCTCTTAACTCCTTCCCTGAGGAGAATTTCCTGAACTAAGTCATATTTTCCAACAGACACTCCTCCACTTATGATAAGAATATCCGAAGAGCTCAGTCCCTTTTTTACCCCCCTTTCCAAGTCAGGCTCAGAATCTCGGGCAGTTCCCAGGGAGAGGGGGCTGATGTTTAAATCTGCCAGCGCTGCCTGAAGGCTTACCGAGTTTGATTCCCATGTTTTTCCTGGTTTTATCTCCTCACCGGGTTTAATTAATTCATTACCTGTGATCAGTAAGGCAACTCTCGGCTTGGAGAATATCCATACTTTTTCATAGCCCAAGGCGGCCAGAAAACCTGCGGCAGCCGGATTCAGCTTGGTTCCTTTATTTAGAGCAACCTGTCCTTTTTTAATTTCTTCTCCCTTAAAGCGCACGTTTTCACCTTTTTTTACTGCCTTCTTTACTATAACCTCACCCGCTTTCTCTTCTGTCTCTTCAACCATTACCACTGCGTCGGCTCCCGGAGGCAGGAAAGCTCCTGTCATGATTTTCGCCGCTTCACCCCTGCCTACCGTGAAAGCAGGATAGTCGCCAGCTTTGATGCATCCTTTCAGCTTGAGAGCCGCAGGAACATGAACCGTATCCCGGGAACGAAGAGCAAAGCCATCCATTGCAGAATTTGTGAAAAGAGGTATATCTTCCTTTGCCTTTATATCCTCAGCAAGCACTCCGGAATAAATTTTATCCACTCTTATCTCGCTTTGATCGAGAATTGGAGTGGAGTCAAGAACTGTATTTTGTGCCTCTTTAAAGGATATCATCATAAGGCCCCGATTCCCAATTTCAGAGAGACGATAAGAAGGAGAGAAGCTAAAATTCGTTGAAGCAGAAGGGAGGAGAACTTTCTTGTTCCGAGAAGAGAGCCAACCTGGGCACCAACAAAGACTGCAAGACCGAGGATTATGAAAACTGAAAACTCAACTCTTCCCTGAAGGTAATGGGAAGTTAAGCCTATGATGGAGTTCACGAGTACAAAAGCGCTGCAGATTCCGGCTACATACCTGGCAGAGCTCAGACCGAGGAGAAGAAGAATCGGGCCCAGGAGTATTCCACCTCCGATACCCATGATTCCTGCCAAGGAACCGAGAAGAGCTCCGAGAAAAAGGAGAATAATCCAGGATCCCTTTTTGCCGAGTGAAAATCTTGTTTTTACTTCTTTCTTCCTGAAAAAAAGGACAAAGGCCACCGAAAGGAGTACCACAGCAAAGATTAAGGATAAGAGCTTCTCGTCAAGCCTGTAGCGAGCCCCAAAATAGGCAGCAGGCACCGAAGATACCAGCAGAGGAATAACAAACCCTGAAGCAACATAGCCCTTTCTTCCAAACCTGTAAAGAGCTGTAGAGGCCGCTATGATGTTGAGAAAAAGGGCAAGGGGTGGGATCTCTCCGAGCGGAAGTCCGAAGAGGTAGAAAACTGCAATGTATGAACTTCCTCCTCCCAGGCCGACTGAGGTGTAGACGAGTGAGATGATAAAGAGGACAGGTACAAGGAGCCAGAAAAATTCGGGCATTTTATTTCTTTTTTCCTGAATTATTATGTCCTCCACCCCTGATTATCCTGTAAGCGTGAAGAATGCCGGGGAAAAGCATGCTCATCGATTCTTCTACTCCGCGGGAGCTGCCCGGAAGATTGATGATCAGGGTTTTTCCTCTTATTCCTGCTATATTGCGTGAGAGCATGGCATAAGGTGTTCGCTTCTGACCAAAAGCCCTCATGGCTTCGGTAATTCCAGGAGCGGTTTTATCAACTATCTCCCGGGTTGCCTCTGGAGTGAGGTCTTTTGGCCCGAAGCCTGTACCTCCAGTGGTGATTATCATATCCAGTTTTTCTTCATCAGCTAATCTCTTCAGTTCGCTGGATATAAGCTGCTGGTTGTCAGGAAGAATTTTGTATTTCAGGAGCTCGACAGGATACTCTTTCAGTCTTTCCTCTATAATTTTTCCGCTCTTATCCTTCCTCTCACCTTTGAAAGTTGAATCACTTATGACCAGAATTCCAGCTCTTAGTTTCTTCGGGAGGTCATCCTGGAAGTCAGTTTTTCCTCCCTTTTTTTCGAGAAGCGAAATTTCTCTGATTGAAAGCTGGCTGTCAATCGGCTTCAGCATGTCATAAACAGTCAGAGCTGCCACAGAAACGGCTGTCAGCGCTTCCATTTCTACTCCTGTTTTCCCCACGGATTTTACTTCTGACCTGATTATTATTTCATTCTTCTCCAGTTCATATTTTATTCCCACAAAATCAACACGGAGAGGGTGGCAGAAAGGTATTATCTCTGAGGTTCTTTTAGCGGCCATAACTCCAGCAGCACGGGCGATTTCAAGCACATTTCCTTTGGGGACATTTCCCTCTTTAACAGCTTCAATTGTACTTGCTGTGGCTTTTACAACGGCCTTTGCTTTAGCGCTCCGGAGTGTCTCGTACTTATCGCTGATATCAATCATTCCTAGCCTCCAAGGGTGCGGATGTACACATCATTTGCCCTGAATTCCCTGGAAAGACTTACAGGCTTCATGTAAACAGCTTTCCTGAATGCAGCGGCTATAAAGCGTTTTTTCTCCTTTTCTGTTTTCTTCTTTCTCAGACCCGGAAGAAGTTTGACTTTTATGTTTGAAAAGAGGCAGGGTCTTATTTCTCCATCAGGGGAAATCCTAAGTCTGGAACAAGAGGAACAGAAAGGTCGGGTAACAGGAGCTATTATTCCAATTTTTCCCGCATAATCTTTGCCTTGCCAGAGGGCGAATTCTTCTGCAACTCCAGGAGTTGAAAGAGGGGAAAGTTCGAACTTTTTGCAGATGACCTCTTTTATTCTTTCATAGGGGAAGAAATATTCCCTCTTCCACCCGGAGCCGCAGAGAGGCATGAATTCGATGAATCTAACCTCAATCGAATTTTCTGCAACAAAATGGTCAATGAATTTAATGATCTCGTGTTCGTTTATTCCTTTTAAGACGACCATGTTTATCTTAACTTTTAAACCTTCATCTGCCGCCTCATGAATGCCATTAAGGACACATAAAAAATCGCTGCTCCCGGTAATTCGAGAGTAGATTTCCGGTGTTAAAGCATCAAGGCTTACATTTACTTTTTTTATTCCTATTTTTTTCAAACTTTTTGCATGTTGAGAGAGAAAACTTCCGTTTGTGGTCAGGACTACTTGTTTTATGCCTTCTATTTTTTGAAGATGGTAGATAAGATCAACAATTTGTTGGCGAAGGAAGAGCTCTCCTCCAGTAAGTCTGATTTTTTCAATACCCAGTTCAGATGCTACTCGAGCAATCTGTAAGAGCTCTGAATAAGTGAATATTTCTGAACGGCGCAGAAGTTCAATTTTATGAGGTGGATGGCAGTATATACATTTAAGGTTGCAGCGGTCAGTGACAGAGAGGCGCAGGTAATTAATCTGCCGACCAAAACAATCAATCAGGTTATTTTTCATGCTTTTATTCTTTTCTTTTTAGCCAGATTTTTAATCCCTGCTCGTACTCTTCGGGTGTATTAACATTAAGAAAGGAAAATTCGTGGGGATCAAACTTTTTAACTTCTCTGGGCGAAACATAACTTACTCTATGATAATTTAATACATTGCTAATTTTCAAATCTTTCATTTCCAGATGCCTTTTAATCGTTTCCAGACAATTCAAAGAATATATGGCAAATAATGGCTCAAGACCCCTGGAGGATACAGGGATGACGATGTCGTTTTTCTTAATTTTTTTTATCATGTAATTGATGAGGCTGATACTGGGAAAAGGCATGTCGCAGCCAATTAAGAAACCATGAATATTGGAGCACACAGAAAGGCCTGAATATAATCCTCCCAGAGGTCCGCAGTGAGGGATGATGTCTTTGACCACTTTAACATCTAAATTGTGGAAATAGCTGTGATTGTTGGTGACGATGATTATTTCATCGAAAATTTTTTTCAGTGTATCTTTTTGCTCCTCGATAATTGTCCGTTCTCCAATCCTGAGGAAGGCCTTTTCCCTTCCCATCCTTGTATTCTTTCCTCCGGCAAGGATAATGCATGAAACTTCACCTCTTTTGCCTGACATTCTCAACTCATCCAGTATGAAAAATGTTCTTCTTCTCTTTCAAGTTAGAAAAGAAATTAATTTTCTGACTCCCTTTTTTTCAGAGAAAATAAAGCCTGCTGTTAATTCAGCGAAGTTGATGTAAAAGTCTAAGCTGGCAATTTTTTTCACTTTCCGGCAGAATTCCGGAACCCATTTTTCAAGATGGTCGTCAATGAACTTTTTCTCCACTTCGAGTGTTTTTAAAAGCCGGGAGTAAGCTTTAGGTCTTTTCCACAGCTCTGCTTCCTTTTTCACCACTTTCTGCATGAACTCAAGCTCTATTCCCAGGTGGTCGGGTATCCCTCCGTAATTTTTTTTTAGACTAAGACCTGAATTTTCGATGATTTTCTTCACTTCAACTGTGGCTGAGCCCCAGAGCTGCTTTGCTTCTCCTGGTTTGAAATTATAGAGTGATTCATAAGGTGGGATATGGTTTTTGGGTCCGAGAAAGAGGCGGGTGTATTCGACGGCCAGTTCTTCAGCGATTGTTTTCTGGGGCTTTGACCAGAACTCATCATCCCAGCTTGCTTCTTTTTCGGAAAGTAAAGAGATGTAATCGCTCGATAAAAAGCGGCCGATAAAGTCTACATCAGGCTCTCTCATAAAGACCGCTGATAGAACACCATACCCATTGCTCCTCTTTAATGCTTCCTCAGATAAATTTTCTCTCTTAAGGTTTTCTGAATGATTATCCTTAATCATGGTTAAGAAATGCTTTTTAGTTGAAAAGAGCAGTCAATACAAACTATGCCTTTGATACCTTGACCACAGTATCCATCCATCTCATCTGTCCGTTGATGGGGTCAGGAGAGTTGGGAATTATCCAGTTGGGATGGACTCCTTTTTCATTCCACCACTTGAATTCGCAGTCTTTTTCACACGCATGCTCTGGAGTCTTCTTTCCGGATGCATATTCACCGTAAGCCCAGTGACCAAGATGGTGAGAGATGGCTACAACTCCGGGCACAATTCCGTCAGTCACTTTAGCTCTCGTTTTTAACTGTCCTATTTTAGATTCTACTTTGATTAAATCACCATCCTTGATACCGAATTTTTCTGCTGTTAGAGGGTTTATCCAGGCGGGGTTCTGATGGTAAATCTCAGTCAGCCATTTGCAGTTTTGTGTTCGAGAATGAGTTTGAACAGCCACCTTAAAAGTTGTCAGGATGAGCTCATCGGGTTTCATTTTTTGATGTTCGGGGATAGGGGTGAAGGTGGGCAGGGGATTAAACCCTTTTTCTTCCAGGAACTTTGAGTAGATTTCAAACTTTCCTGACTTATTAATTTTATCGGGTGCAAATCCCTTAAACACTCGTTCCCCGATTTTCTGGCCTACATATTTTTTATAGGCATCCTTGCTGCTTGTATAGTCCTCACCTTCTTTCCCCTTCCAGACAACACCTGTGGCTTTGTCGATCATAGTTCCCCTAAGTTCTTCTTTTTTTACTTCTTTTGCGTAGGAGCGGTAAAGGGGTTTAGCCTGGGGGTCAACCCATACGCCGTGTTTCTTCATGTATTCAAAGCCGCCGGCTTCCTTTACTCCAGGAGTGTTTTCGCATCCATCGCGGACAAACTCTTGGGCAGAGTTGAAGCCCAAGTCAATGCCAAGCCTCTTTGCAATCTGACAGCACACATCTTTAAAATCCTTTGCCTCTCCCAGGGGTGAGACAACTGGTTGACGAATATAGAATTCAGGAATCTGGTCATAGGAAACCATGTCTTCCCAGTCCCATCTTTCAAGGTAGGTTGCATCGGGGAGTATGAGGTCAGCCATTTCTGAGGTTTCAGAGAATGCGACATCGACTGACACAAAATAGGGAATCAATTTTTCATCTTTTAAGATATTGATATTTTCCCTGCACTCGCCGTTGATATAAGCCGGATTGTAGCAGTAAGTGATGTAGATTTTTGGTCTTCCATGGGCGCCATCTTTAATCATCTTCAGGACCTGATGGCTCATGTGATGGGTTGGATAGGAAGCCTGGCCTGGAAATCCATCCAATATTTTTAATTTTTTCCCCTTTTTTTGAGGAAGTTTAAAAGAATTCTTCCACTTAGCTGCCACCGCTTTACATGTTCCTCCTTTGACATCGATGTAACCGCAGATGGCA